>JBKPHH010000010.1:0-108685 GCA_046729795.1 Actinomycetota bacterium
GTCCCGGCCCCAGTGGCCGGGACGGCTCATTTAGCATCAACTTCCGTGCAGACCTTGCTGCGGACGCCGCTGTATGAGCGCCACGTCGCGCTCGGCGCGCGCATGGTCCCCTTCGCGGGCTGGGAGATGCCCGTGCAGTACGAGGGGGTCATTCCGGAACACAAGGCCGTCCGCACCGACTGCGGCGTCTTCGACGTCTCGCACATGGGCGAGCTGGAGGTCGAGGGGCCGAAGGCGCTCGAGTTCCTGCAGGGCATGCTCTCGAACGACCTCGATCGGCTCGGGCCCGGCCAGGCGCAGTACTCGCTCCTGACCAACGACGACGGCGGCATCCTCGACGACTTGATCGCGTACAGGCTCGACGAGTTCCGCTTCCTGCTGATCGTCAACGCCGCGAACCGCGAGCACGACTTCGAATGGCTGAAAGAGCACGAGCTGCGCGGAAGCGACGTCCGCGACGTCTCCGACGACTACACGCTGCTGGCGGTGCAGGGGCCGCGGTCCATCGAGCGGCTCGGCCTCGACGATGCGCCGGCGTTCACGTTTGCCGAGGGTGAGCTCGACGGAATCGAGTGCATGGTCAACCGCACCGGGTACACGGGCGAACAGGGCGTCGAGCTGCTGGCGATGGCCGAGGACGGCCCGGAGCTGTGGGACCGAGTCGTCGACCGCGGCGCAAAGCCGTGTGGTCTCGGCGCCCGCGACACGCTGCGCCTCGAGGTCTGCTACCCGCTGCACGGCAACGACATCGGGCCGGAGACGGACGCGATCTCCGCCGGCCTCGGGTGGGTCTGCGCGCTCGACAAGGAGTTCAGCGGAGCGGAGGAGCTCCGCCGCATCAAGGAGCACGGTCCCGAGCGGCGCCTTGCCGCGTTCGTGATGGACGATCGGGCGATTCCGCGGCAGGGGATGGCGATCGAGGAAGGTGGCGAGGTGACGTCCGGCTCCCACTCGCCCATGCTCGACCGAGGCATCGGGATGGGTTACGTGCGCGCCGCGCTCGCCGAGCCCGACACGCCGATCACGATCGACGTCCGCGGGCGCAGCCGGGCGGCGCACGTGGTCAAGAAGCCGATCTACAAGCGAGAGGAGAGCTGACGCGTGGCGGCGACGGAGACCTACCCCGACGAGCTCAAGTACCACGCCGAGCACGACTGGGCTCGGATCGCGGGGGACCAGGCGACGCTCGGGATCACCTGGTTCGCGCAGGACGCGCTCGGCGAGCTGGTCCACTACGAAGCTCCCGAGCCGGGCGCGACCGTCACGAAGGATTCCTCCTACGGCGAGGTCGAGTCTGTGAAGGCGGTCTCGGACCTGATCGCGCCGCTCTCGGGCGAGGTTGTCGAGGTGAACCAGAAGGTCGTGGACGCGCCGGAGACGGTCAACAAAGATCCGTACGGCGAGGGCTGGCTGATCCGGATCCGCCTCTCGGATACGGGCGAGGTCGACCAGCTGCTCGACGCCGAGTCCTACAGGAACCTGCTCGCCGACCAGTGAGCTTCCTGTCGCTGACGGACAGCGAGCGCGAGGAGATGCTCGCGGCGATCGGCGTCTCCTCGGTCGAGGAGCTGTTCGCGGATATCCCCGAGGGTGTTTGCCTGCGGCGCGAGCTCGACCTCGAGCCGCCGCTCTCGGAGCCCGAAGTCGTGCGGCATCTCGCCGAGCTCGCGGGCCGGAACGTGCACACCGGCGAGGAGCTCTCGTTCCTCGGCGCTGGGATCTACGACCATTACGTTCCGGCCGCCGTCGACGCCGTCCTCGCGCGCGGCGAGTTCCTGACCGCGTACACGCCGTACCAGCCCGAGATGAGCCAGGGGGTGCTCCAAGCGATCTTCGAGTACCAGACGGCGATCTGCGAGCTGACCGGAATGGACGTCTCGAACGCGTCCGGCTACGACGGGACCACGGTCGCCGCCGATGCCTGCTACGTGGCGAAGCACGCCACGGGCCGCTCCAAGGTCGTCCTCGCCGAGACCGTCAACCCGCAGGTGCGCCAGGTGGTCAAGACCTACGCCCCCGGCTTCGGCCTCGACGTGGTCGAGGTCCCGTTGCGCGACGGTGTGACCGACCCGGACGAGCTCCGCGCGGCAGCCGAGGACGCCGCGTGCGCGATCTTCCAGCAACCGAACTTCTTCGGCTGTCTGGAACCCGCGCCGGACCTCGCCGCCGCCGCCGCCGACGCCGGCGCGCTCGCGGTCGCGCACGTCGACCCGATGTCGCTAGGGGTGCTCGAGGCCCCCGGACGCTACGGGGCTTCGATCGCCATCGGCGAGGGCCAACCGGCCGGCAACTACCTCTCCTACGGCGGGCCGCACTACGGGTTCATCGCGGCCCGTGCGGAGTTCACCCGCCGGATGCCCGGCCGGATCGTCGGCGAGACGACCGACGTCGACGGGAAGCGCGGCTACGTCCTCACGCTGCAGACACGCGAGCAGCACATCCGGCGTGAGAAGGCCACCTCGAACATCACCACGAACCAGACGCTGCTTGCGATCGCCGGGCTCGTTTACCTGAGTTGGCTGGGACCGCAGGGGCTGAAGGAGGTGGGCGAGACCTCCCTCGCCCTGGCCGAGCACGCAAAGCGGCGTCTCGGCGAGGCTGGGCTCGAACCGGTGTTTCCAGAACAGGCAACGTTCAGGGAGTTTGCCGTCCGCGTCGGACGGAACGCCCGCGAGGCGATTGCCGCGGCGCGCGAGCGCGGGGTTCACCCCGGCTACGCCCTCGGTCGCGACTACCCGGGCATGGACGATGCGGTGCTGGTCGCGCTCACCGAGAAGCGGACGCCGAAGGACGTCGATCGCCTGGTGGAGGCGCTCGCCGCATGAAGCTCATCTACGAGAAGTCGCGCGCCGGACGCCGAGCCTCGTCGCTGCCGAGCCACGATCTCCCGGCCGGTCGGCTACCCGAAGAGCTGCGCCGTACGCAGCCTCCGCGCCTCCCCGAGATCTCGGAGCCGGAGCTGATCCGCCATTTCACGGCGCTTGCCGACCGGACCTTCGGCATCGACACAGGCTTCTACCCACTCGGGTCCTGCACGATGAAGCACAACCCGCGCGTGAACGAGCGCGTGGTCAGCCTGCCGGGCTTTCGCGACCTCCATCCGCTGCAGGAGGAAGACGGCTCGCAGGGCGCGCTCGAGCTGATGTGGCGCCTGCAGGAGATCCTCGCCGAGATCGTCGGGCTGCCGGCGGTCTCGCTGCAGCCGGCCGCGGGCTCGCAGGGCGAGCTCACCGGGCTCATGCTCATGCGCGCCTACTTCGCCGACCGCGGCGAGGAGCGGGACACGGTCATCACCGCCGACACCGCGCACGGCACGAATCCGGCCAGCGTGACGATGGCGGGCTACAAGCTGGCCAAGGTGGAGACGGATGCGCGCGGGAACCTCGACGTCGCGCACCTCCGCGAGATGGTCGACGAGCGCACTGCGGGGCTAATGCTGACCAACCCGTCGACGCTCGGCCTCTTCGACGAGCACATCGAGGAGGTCGCGTCGATCTTCCACGAGGCGGGCGCACTGCTCTATTACGACGGCGCGAACCTGAACGCCGTCTGCGGAATCTCGCGTCCTGGCGACATGGGCTTCGACATCGTCCACTTCAACCTGCACAAGACCTTCTCCCAGCCGCACGGCGGCGGCGGTCCAGGAGCCGGCCCGATCGCGGTGCGGGAGAAACTCGAGCCGTTCCTTCCGGTTCCGGCGGTCGTCCGCGACGGCGAGCGATTCAGGCTGGACTACGACCGGCCGAAGTCGATCGGCAAGGTCCGCGGGTTCGGCGGCCCGTTCGGCGTCTTCGTCCGCTCGTACGCCTACATCCGCATGTACGGCCCGCGGCTGAAGGAGATGTCGGAGGTCGCCGTCCTGAACGCGAACTACCTGCTCGCGCGGTTGAAGGACGTCTACGAGCTGCCGTTCGACCGCCTCTGCATGCACGAGTTCGTCCTGTCGGGACGCCGCCTCAAGCGCGAGCACGGCGTGACCACGCTCGACGTCGCGAAGCGGCTGATGGACTACGGCTTCCACCCGCCCACGATCTACTTCCCGCTGATCGTCCCCGAGGCGCTGATGATCGAGCCGACCGAGACGGAGGCGAAGGAAACGCTCGACGCGTTCGCTGACGCGATGCGCATCATCGCCCGCGAGGCGGCCGCGCAGCCCGAGCTTTTGAAGGAGGCTCCGCACCGTCGCCCGGTTCGCCGGCTCGACGAGGTGAAGGCGGCGAAGCGCGCGATCGTCAAGTACGAGTTCGAGGAGCATCCCGATCTGAGCGAAGAGCCGAGCGAGGCACGGCAGCTCGAGGCCCAGAAGGGCGCCTGATGGCGGAGGTGTCGCCGCTTCTCCAGGCCCTCTACGCCGGTCGGCACGACGAGGTCGAGAGTCGGCTCGCCGAGTCGCCGGAGCTCGACGTCTTCGAGGCCGCGGCGCTCGGGAAGACCGAGCGCGTCCGCGAGCTGCTCGACGCGGACGCGAGCCTCGCGCAGGCTCGCTCAGCCGACGGCTTTACCCCGCTCCATCTCGCTGCGTTCTTCGGCGCGTCCCAGGCGGCGAACTTGCTGCTCGAGCGGGGCGCCGATCCGAACGCCGTCGCCGAGAACGAGATGCGGGTGACGCCGCTCCACAGCGCCGCGGCGGCGCGGCAGACCGTGATCGCGCGTGTGCTGCTCGACCGAGGCGCTGATCCGAATGCGCGGCAGCAAGGCGGTTATGTCCCGCTCGACGCCGCGGTGCAGAACGGCGACGACGAGCTGCATGAGCTCCTGCTGGCGCGCGGCGCCGATCCCGGCGCGGTCACAATGACGTCGTGATCGAGCTTCGGTCTGACACAGCGACCCGACCGACGGCCGGCATGCGAGCCGCGATCGCGGCAGCCGAGGTCGGCGACGAGCAGAAGCGCGAGGATCCGACCGTCAACGAGCTCGAACGTCGGGGCGCGGCTCTGCTTGGACAGGAGGAGGCGGTTTACGTCCCGACCGCGACGATGGCGAACGAGATCGCGCTGCGCTCGCTGTCCGAGCCGGGCGACGAGCTGATCGCGGAGGAGAACGCCCACGTCCTGCTGGCGGAGCTCGGGGGCCCGGCGATCCACGCGGGCCTGATGGTCCGAGCCGTCAGAGGCAATGCCGGACGCTTCTCGGGTGACGAGATACGGTCGATGGTGCGCCGCACCGACGGCACCCACATCCCGCCGACCCGGGTCGTCGCCGTCGAGAACACCCACAACGCAAGCGGCGGGCGAGTCTGGCCCCGCGAGAAGCTGGACGGCGTCGTCGCCACCTGCCGGGAGCTCGGCCTGGCCGTCCACCTCGACGGGGCCCGGGTCATGAACGCCGCGGTTGCGTCCGGCGAGAGCGCCGCCGAGATCGGCGGCCCGTTCGACACGGTCACGCTCTGTTTGTCGAAGGGTCTCGGCTGCCCGCTCGGAGCCCTCGTGGCCGGATCGCAGGCGTTGATGGGGAAGGCCAGGCGCCTCAAGCATCTGTTCGGCGGGGCGATGCGCCAGGCGGGGATCGTGGCCGCGGCCGGCGTCTACGCGCTCGACCACCACGTCGAGCGGCTCGCCGAGGATCATGCCCGTGCCCGCCGGCTCGCGGAGGGCCTCCACGCGGCCGGTCTCCCGATCGAGCTCGAGCAGGTGGAGACCAACTTCGTCCAGATGGACGTCGCGCCGCTCGGCCTCGACTCGCGCGACGCCCTCGAGCGCCTGATGAAGGAGGGAGTTGGCCTCTCGATGACGCCGCACCCGAACGTCCTCCGTGCCGTCACCCATCTCGATGTCACGGACGAGGACATCGACCGCGCCGTCGAGCTGATCCCGCGAGCCCTCGGAGTCCTTGCCCGAGCCTGACCTGACCCGCGAGCTCGAGCGGATCGTTCGCTCGGCGCAGTCCGAGCAACGGCTGCCGAGCCTGACCGCTGCGGTCTTCCGCGCGGGAGAGGTCGAGTGGGCCGAAGCCGTCGGGCTCGCCGACGTCGACGAGGGCATCGAGGCGACGCCGGACACGCAGTACCAGATCGCCTCGATCACGAAGACGTTCGTGGCGACCTCGGTGCTGCAGCTTCGTGACGCGGGCGCGCTAGTGCTCGACGATCCGCTGTCGGCGCACCTCCCGGAGGCGGCGCACGGATCGTTGACGATCCGGCGCATGCTCGCGCACGCCTCGGGGCTGCAGCGGGAGCCGGTCGGCGAGATCTGGGAGACGATGCAGTTCCCCGACCGCGACGAGCTGCTCGAGCGCCTGGGAGAGGCGGAGCAGGTGCTCGCGCCTGGTCTCCAGTGGCACTACTCGAACCTGGCCTATGTTCTCCTCGGCGAGGTGGTCGAGCGCGCTTCGGGCCTGCCGGTCAAGCAGTACGTCGAGGAGCGCCTACTCCGTCCCCTTGGATTGGAGCGAACCGGGTGGGCGGCCGAGGAGCCCTACGCACGCGGGTACTTCGTCGAGCCGTATTCGAATTCCGTTCGGCTCGAACGCGAGGTCGACGCGGGCGCAACGTCGGCGGCGGGCGCTCTCGCCAGCACCGTCGGCGACCTTGCCCGCTGGGGAAGCTTTCTCGCCGACCCGGATCCGAACGTGCTCTCGCCGCAGACAGCTGAAGAGATGCACTCGGTTCAGGTCATGGCCGAGCCCGACTGGACTCTGGGCTGGGGGCTCGGGCTTCAGCTTCACCGGCGCGGCGAGGAGCTCTTCGCCGGGCACGGCGGCGCGTACCCCGGCCACCTGTCCACGGTGCTCTGGTCACGAAAGGCAAAGGTCGGTGCGGTCGTGCTGACGAACTCGTCGGTCTGGCCCAAGTTGACCGAGACCGCGCTGGAGCTCGCAGCCACGGCAGTGGAGCACTTCCCTCCGCAACCAGAGCGCTGGCAGCCCGAAGACGCTCCGCCGGAGGAGATCGCGCCGTTGCTCGGGCGCTGGTGGTCCGAGGGCTCGGAGGTCATCCTCACCTACCGCGCCGGGAAGCTCGAGGCGCGCTTCGCGGAGGCGCCGGACAAGGAGCCTTCGGTCTTCGAGCCCGAGGGCGAGGACCGCTGGCGCACCGTGGCGGGGCGCGAGCGGGGCGAGCTCCTGCGCGTCGTGCGCGACGAGGCCGGCGAGGTGGTCAAGCTGTACTGGGCGACCTATCCGTTTCTGCGCTCGCCCGAAGTCTTCGGCGCTCAGCGGTCGCCGACGAGCAAGTAGAGCAGCGCGACGCCGACATACGAGGCGATGAGGACGGCCCCTTCCCAGTTGCGGGCCTTGCCGTCGCGCACGATTGCCACGACCCCGAGCGCCGCACCCGCCATCGTCGCCAACTCCACGGGGCGGAAGGTGAGCGGGAGCGCGGGCGTGACGGCCCACGAGAGCAGCGCGACCGCAGGGGTGACGAAGAGGGCCACCTGCGCGCTGGACGAGACCGCGATCTCGCTCGCGAGCCTGATCTTCCCGCGCCGGGCGATCACGACCGCGCCGCCGTGTTCGGCGGCGTTCCCGACCAAGGCGACGATCACGGCCGCGATGAAAAAATCGGACAAGTTCGCCGCGTCGGCGAAGGCCTCGAGCGAGTGGACGAGGATCTCGCTGATCAGCGCGGTCGCGCCGGTGGCGACGCCGAGCACGACCAGTGCGACCCAGAACGGCCAGCCGCCCTCGCCGGGTTCGCGCCCCGACTCCAGGAAGGAACGACGCTGCCTCCGAAGGTTGAAGATCGTGACGGCCATGTAGATCGCGAGCAGCGCGAGGCAGACCGGGATCGTGATCACGGCGAGCGAGTGCCGTTCGGGGTCGCCCGAGAAACCCGGGATCGAGGGGATGAGAAACAGCAGCACCGCCAAGAGCACCAGCAGGAGTTGGAGCAGCAGCGAGTTTCGGTCGAGGCGTCCCGGGCCACGCCGCTTCTCCGGGTACAGGAACAGCGCGACGCCGAGCACGAGCAGGAGGTTCGACACGACGCTCCCGGTCAGGGAGCCCCGAACGACTTCGGGCAGCCCGTCGGCGACCGCGAACAGCGCGATGATCACCTCGGGCGCGTTGCCGAAGCTCGCGTTGAGGAAGCCGCCGATGCCGGGCCCGGTGTGCTCCGCCGCGTGCTCGGTCGCCTCCCCGATCATCCAGGCGAGCGGAATCAGCGCGGCGGCCGCGAGGACGAACAGGGTGACGTCTCCCGGGCTGGCCAGGAGGTCGACGAGGAATGTGATCGGCGCGAGGGCGAGGGAGGCCCAGAGGATCTTCCGCGCCACGCGGATACCCTAGCGTCCGTGCTGCGGGGCGTTCTCTTCGACTGGGGCGACACGCTGATGGAGTTCACGTACGACCCCGCGCTGATCGAAGCGGGGCACCGCGCGGGGCTCGAGGCGCTCGGGCGGGACGACCTGCCCGAGGTCGAACGGACCGCCGCGCACTTCCGCGAGCACTACGAGCCGATGTTCTGGGTGCCGGGCACGGTCGAGGAGATCGAGTACCCCGGTCTCGTCCGCCGCCTGCTCGGGGACTTCGGCGTGGAGGTCTCCGACGAGGAGCTCGACCGCTTTCTGGAGGCCGAGCACGCCGCGTGGGATCCCGCCCGCAAGCTGGCCGCGCACACCCACGCACTGCTGGAGTCACTTCGCGCCCGCGGGCTCAAGCTCGGGCTCGTCTCGAACGCGTTCGACCCCGGGTGGCTGCTCCACCGCGACCTCGAGCAGATGGGCCTGGCGGAGCGACTCGACTTCGCCGTCTTCTCCTCGGAGGTCGGAAGGCGCAAGCCGGACGCGGCGATCTTAGAGCGCGCGCGCGAAGCGCTGGAGCAGCCGGCCGCCGAGACGCTCATAGTCGGCGACCGTCTCTACGAGGATGTGCGCGGTGCGAGCGACGTGGGGATGCAGACGGTCCAGGCGCTCTGGTTCCGGGCGGACGACCATCCCGATGGCGGCGAGCCGGACTTCCAGGCCTTCACCCAGATGGACGTGCTGAACGTCGTCGAGCGGCTACGCGCCGCCGCTTAGCCGCAACTTCGGAAATTGTCAAGACTTGCGGTGGGGGTCCGCCGTACCGAGAATTCCTCCATGGAGACCAAACAGCGGGCGGCCGCGCCGGAGAGCGAGCTTCCTCTCCGGCCTCAGGACGAAGTCGAGTGCCGCCGCTGCGAGGTTCACTGCGACAAGGTCGTCTATCCGGGCGCGTGCGCCGAGCGAGCGTGTCCGTTCCTCTACTCGTACGAGGAGTTCGGCCATACGTACGTCGGCTGCATGCAGAAGGTGTTCGACGTCGAGATCGACTTCGACCTCCTGCTCGCGGCGGAGCGGACGAGCGGCTTCGGCGCGGTGCGCGCGACGCGAAGCCCGTTGCCGATGTGCCGTGTCGAGGTCGAGTCCTGCTACGAGAACCGCTCGGACGAGCTCGGCTGCCTCAATCCCGAGTTTTCCGAGCTGCCGATCGGCGAGCCGACGTTCCGGATCTTCGCGCAGCTCCGTCCGACCGCGCCGTAGCGCGTCCGTGCAGCGCCTTTAGCTTCTTGACCTGGTCCGCGTCGGGCCCCTTGCCGTTCTTGCCCGGAACCTCGAGCAGGGCCGGAAGGTCCTGGAACTCGGGCTGCGAGAGGAAGATCCCGAGGTCCGAGCCCATCAGTCCGTCCCCGATGTTCTCGTGCCGGTCCCGGTTCGAGCCGAGCGGCGCCTTCGAGTCGTTCACGTGCAGGCAGCGAAGCCGATCGAGGCCGATCGAATCGTCCAGCTCCACGAGCACCCGGTCGAGCTCGTCGCGCCTGGTCACGTCGTAGCCGGAGACGTAGAGATGGCACGAATCGAGGCAGACGCCGAGCCGCGGATGCCGCTCGGCCCGCTCGTAGATCGCAGCCAGCTCCTCGATCGAGCGGCCGATCGTCCCGCCGGCCCCGGCTGAGTTCTCGAGACAGAGCCACGTCGTCTCGGAGCAGCGCTCAAGCGCCTCGAGCAGCGCCGGAACTACGCGTTCCAGACCGACCTCGAAGCCCGCGCCCATGTGCGAGCCCACGTGGAACACGACCGCGTCGGCGTCGATCGCGCACGCGACGTCGACCGTGTTCTTCAGCGCGGCGACCGACTTCGAATAGATCTGGTCGTCGGGGCTCGCGAGGTTGATCAGATAGAGAGCGTGGCAGACGACGCCGCCGATCCCGGCCTCGGCACGGCGCTCCTTGAACCGCTCGAAGTTGGCCGGGTCGTGGTTCGTCGGCCGCCAGGTGCGGGGGCTCTGGGTGAAGATCTGCACCGCGTCGCCGTCGATCGCTTCGATCCGGTCGATCGCCGTGTGGATCCCGCCGGAGGTCGAAACGTGCGCACCCAGCTGCACAGCTCGAGGCTACCCGGACGAAGGTTTGTGTTGCATCACCCCCTCCTCCTCAACCCACTACCCATCCGAGGAACTGTCCCTTTGGGGGATGGCTCGTGGGGGGTGAGTGATGCAACACAAAGTCCGACACAAAGTCGGTGGGGGGCGGCCGCTCTAGCATTGGGCTCCATGAGCGTTCGCGTTCGCTTCGCGCCGAGCCCGACGGGCTACCTGCACATCGGCGGGGCCCACACGGCGCTCTTTAACTGGCTCTTCGCCCGCAACCAGGGCGGCGAGTTTCGGCTGCGGATCGAGAACACCGATACGAGCCGCGAGGTCGCCGAGGCCACGGAGCAGATCCAGGAGTCGCTCCGGTGGGTCGGGCTCGACTGGGACGGCGACGTCACCTTCCAGCTCGACCGGATGAAGGAGGCGCAGGAGGCTGCCGCCCGGCTGGTCGAGGAGGCCAAGGCCTACGAGGACGAGGGCGCGATCCGCTTCCGTATGCCCGACGATGGCATCACGGCGTGGGAAGACCTCGTGCTGGGCCGGATCGAGTACCCGAACGAGAAGCTCGAGGATGTCGTGCTCGTGCGCTCGGACGGCCGGCCGACGTACAATTTTGTCTCCCCGCTCGAGGACGTGCTCGACGGGATTACCCACGTCATCCGCGGCCAGGATCACGTCTCGAACACGCCGAAGCAGCTGCGGATCCTGGAGGGATTGTCCGCGGCGGTCCCGCGGTACGCCCACGTCCCGCTGCTCAACGGCCCTGACGGCCGGAAGCTTTCGAAGCGCCACGGCGCGATCACCGTGGAGGAGTTCCGCCGCGAGGGGTTCATCCCCGAGGCCCTCTTCAACTACCTCGCGCTGCTCGGGTGGAGCTACGACGACCGCACTGAGATCATGACCCGTGACGAGCTCGTCGAGCGCTTCACGCTCGACCGCGTCGGCGCGAGCCCCGCCACGTTCGACTACGTGAAGCTGACCGACATGAACGGCAAGTACCTCCGAGCGCTCCCCGCGGACGAGTACGCCGAGCGCCTCGTCGCCTATCTCCGCGAGCAGGGTTACGACTGGGACGAGGAGACGATCCGCCGTGCCACGCCGCTCGTGCAGGAGAAGATCGCGACGCTGGGCGGGTTTCCCGACTTCGCGCGCTTCCTGTTCGAGCGCGTCGAGCCCGATCCGGCGCAGATCCGGGACGGCGCCGTGCTTCCCGCGGCGGCCGAAGCGCTCGCGGATGTCGAGCCATTCGAAGCCGAGCCGATCGAGCAGGCGCTACGAGGCGTCGCCGAGCAGCTCGGCCTCAAGCCGCGCGAGGCCTTTCAGCCGATTCGGTTGGCGTTGACCGGGTCGTCGGTGTCGCCGGGGTTGTTCGAGAGCCTCGAGCTGCTGGGCAAGGAGGAGTCGCTGGCGCGCATCACCGGCATGGGACGCGGCGGGCCCAGCGGGTCAAGGGCTCGCTGAAACTCGATCCAGGCACGCCGGCGGAACTGCACGCTGGGGCGCGGAAGTTGTTCGACCAAAAGACTCCAATCCAGCACGGGCGTCGAAGAGTTTTCCGGCTTCCAAGGGGTAAACGAACCGGGTTCCGGCTGAGTTACGGGCGCCGCTTGTAGACCAGCAAGGCGCCTGCAACAAGCGCCAAACCGAGCGCCCAGAGCGGCCAGAGCGAAATCGTCGCGCCGCCGGCGAATGCGGCCGCCCCGGCGACCACGAACACGGTCGCGGGCAGCGCGCCGCGGGCGTGCACGGACTCCTCGTCTACCCATTGGACTTCAGGCGGCATCGGCGCGGGAGTCGCGAGGCGAAGGCGGGCCAGGCGCACGCGGAAGAGCGCCCCGCGCCATTCCGGGATGAAGGGCTCGGCGGCGTAGAAGCCACCGTCTTCGGCCGCCTCGGCCACGTCGGCAGTGATGTCCCGGGCGCCCGCGAGCGCGGCCGCGAGCTCTTCATGTGCGGCCTCACCGCCGGCGGGCGGCTCGATCCCGAGCGCGAGCTCGGCTCCGGCGTGCAGCGCGTACTGGTACTCCGGAAGGATCTCGATCGCCTCGTCGTCGAGCCGTAACTCAGGATCGGCGGCAATCGCCTCGAGCTCGCAGACCGCAGAGGCGACACGCTGCCAGAGGCCGGACAGCGCAACCGCGTACCCCTCACGCTGACCGCTCGAAACGCCCGGCCTCACGCCGCGATCTTAGCGCTACAGTTCACGTCTCCGAGATGGGGGACGAGCAAGCCGCAACGATCCTCGTCGTCGACGACGATGAGTCGCTGCGAATGTTGTGCCGCATCAACCTCGAGCTTGCGGGCTACCGCGTGCTCGAGGCATCGACTCCGGAGGCCGCGCGTGAGCTGCTCGAGGCGGAGGCGATCGACGCCGTCCTGCTCGACCTTCACCTCGGTACCGACGACGGGCTCGAGCTCGTCGACCAGATTCGCGGCAAGGGGGCAGCCGTGGTCTTGTTCACCGGCAGCGCGGAGATCGAGCCCGAGACGCGCGACGCCGTCGACGCAGTCCTGACGAAGCCGTTCACGATCGACGACCTGCTCGGCACGGCCCGCAGTCTCCTGGGCGTGCCGCTCCGGTAGATTTCTGCTTCCTTGAGCGTCACCGCCGTCCGCTCCCCGGCCGAGTACGAATCGCGTCTCCGGAACTATCTCTTCGAGCGTTGTGAGGAGGGCCGCGCCGTGCGCGTGGGGGAGAAGGAGGTGTCGGAGCGCGCCGAGATCGTCGCGCGCTACGCCGACCTCTTCACGCGCGAGCAACTGGGTACACTCCGCGCCGCCGAGGATGAGGCGGAGGCAGGGGAGCGCGAGCGCCTTTACCGGCTGCGCAAGACTTGCGAGGCGGGACTGATCGCGAACGAGCTCGCCGAGCGCGAGGACGCGCTCGAGAACGCCGTGCTCGCCGCCAGGGTCGACTTCCGCGGCGACGAGATGCCTCTGCGCACGGCGCAGGCGACGCTCGCCATCCTGCCGGAGTACGGCGATCGCGAGGAGCTCGGCCGCCTGACGGCCGACCGCTCGGCCGACTTCAACGACGACCGGCTAGATGTCCTGCGCTCGTACGAGGAGCTGGAGGCGGAGATCTCCGGCGAGGAGGACCCGGTCGCTCGAATCGAGGAGGAGAAGGGCATCTCGTTGCGCGAGCTCGAGGCCGCCCTCGCCCAGGCGAGCGAGGCCGCGGAGACCGTCTACGTTGCGCTGCGCGACCGCTGGTTCGACAAGCTGCTCGGGCCCGGCCGCGATCAGACGCCGTCCTCGTACCACGTCGCCTTCCTTCGCCGGCTCTCGCCGCTCGAATCGACGTACACGAAGGATCGCGCGGTCGAGATCTGCATGGACACGCTCAGCCGCCTGGGCTTCGACGTGGCTGACGAGCCGAACATCAGGCTCGATCTCGACGACCGTCCCCAGAAGTCTCCGCGCGCCTGCGTGATCCCGTCCGACCCGCCGGCGGTCGTCCACCTAATCACGCGGGCTCAGGGAGGTCTGCACGACTACCAGGCTTTCCTCCACGAAGCGGGCCACGCGCTGCACTACGCCGGCGTCGACCCGGACCTTCCGTACACGTTCCGCAACCTGTCGCGCGATCACGCGCTGACCGAGATCTACTCGTACATCGTCGAGGCGATCTCCCGGCAGCCGGGATGGCACGAGCGGTACTTCGGCCTCTCGCCCGAGCAGGCGCGGCAGAACGCCGAGGCGACCGTCTTCCTCGAGGCGCTCCTCTTCCGCCGCTACGTCGCCAAGCTGCAGTTCGAGCTTGAGTTCTGGTCGCGGTTCGCGCAGGACGGTGGGTCGCCCGAGGGATACGCGGAACGGCTGAGCGCGGCGACCGGACTGATCTACCGCAAGGACGCCTACCTCGCCGACATGGATGCCGGCTTCTACTCGGCCGACTACTTACGGGCCTGGATCCGCTCCGCCCAGCTGCGCGCGTATCTCGTGCGCGAGATCGGCGACGACTGGTGGCAGAACGCGGAGACCGGAACACGGCTCCGCGGGCTCTTCGCCGAAGGCACGCGGCCCTCGAGTGAGGAGATCGCCTCGCGGCTCGGCTACGAGCCGCTCGACACCGGGTCGCTGCTGGCCGAGCTCGGCGTCGAGCACTAAGACGGCTCGAGGTCGACGCGTCTGCATCAGTCCCCTAGGCGTTGCCTATGTGTTCCAGAGCACCTCGATCGGCCGGTCGACGCCCGGAAGGGGCAGGGCGTTGGCCTCGGCCTCGATCGCGTCGCGCGTTGCACGCGAGAGACGTCCCCAGGCGTCGATCCGTACGGTGTGGTGCGCCCGTCTCCAGGTTCCGCGGATCTCGCCTTCGACGAGGAGCGCGCCCGGCCACACCCGGGGCGTCCAAAGCCGCTGCCGCAGATCCTCGCGCGGAACCAAAAGCTCGCGCTCTGCTCCGTTGAGCAGGAAGTAAGCATCGCCGCTCGGCAGCAGGCGCGCGGGCGCGGCGGCCGTCTCGGTGGCGTGAATCCCCGGCTCGTCTTCCGCGAGCAGCCACTCGTCGCCGAGCGGCGATCGAACCGGCAGCAGCGATCCCCCGAGCGACGCGAATGCGCCGCTCGCCGACCGCCGGGAGATTCCTGCCCAGCGAGCGAACCTCTCAGCCGTCGCGGGCCCGAAGATTCGGAGGTAGCGTCGAGCGAGCTCGCGACAGGCGTCGGCCGGGTCGACCTCCGCGGCGACGACCGTCCAAACCGTCGCCGCACGAGCACCGCCCCAGCGGATCGCGACCGTTCCGGTCGTCGCGGCGTACCTGAGCGCGTTACCGACGCCGAGTGCGCGCATAACCTCGCGGTCGGTCATCTTCCTGCCGTCGAGATGGGCGTGCAACCGCTCAGCGATGCGCTCGGCGCGAAGGCGGCTCTTGGCGTTGTCCGGAAGCCTGCCGAGCGAGAAGAGCGCGAAGTCGCACTGCGGCACGACATAGACCTGATAACGAGGGCCCCACAGCTGAGCGAGCGAGGGATCCTCCCACGTCGAGGGCTCGACCCCGTCGACCCGCGCGTGCAACGAGAGCAACCCGGCTCTCGGCATGCTGTCCTGCAGGCCGGCCCACCCCGCCTGCCGTAGCGACTCCGAGCCCTCCGGCATGCGCTCGTTGAGCGCGCCGACTCGTCGTCGGAACGCCAGGATCTGCTGCCGCGTGACCCTGAGTCGCGATTGCACTGAACCCGCCATTGCAGCACAGGATCCGCGAGGAGGCGCATACGGGATTCGAACCCGTGCCGCCGCCGTGAGAGGGCGGTGTCCTAGGCCACTAGACGAATGCGCCTCGCGGACGTTCAGTCTAGCGGCGATCGGGTAAGCCTCGGCCGTGTTCGATTGGCTGAAACGACGGAAGAAGACGGCGGCAAAACAGGAAGGCGATCCGCACGCGCTCGACCGCCCAGGCGATCCACGCGGGGGCGTCCAGAGCGACGAGTACCGCACCGCGGATCCTCGTGACCTGGTCTCGGAAGACGGAACCGTCATGAGCGGCCCGGGGGGAGCCCCGCAGGACCGCGAGCCCAGGGGTTAACCGGGCTATCCGGGAGCCGTCCGTCCGCCTACAGTGTGAGGCGGGGGATGTCTCAGATCTCGCTACGGGAAGCGCCTTTCGCGGCCGGGCGTGGCCGGGCGGCCGCATGGACACGCGAGCAGGCGCCCAGCATCGTCACCGGCGCGGCTGCGTTCGTGACCGTGTTCGCGATCTCGGTCGACAACGGCGGGTACTTCCCGACGGCCTGGGGCTGGGCGGCCCTCGGCCTGTTTTGGCTCGCCGGCCTCGCCTTCGTCTGGGTCGCCGCCGTGGAGGCCGGGCTGCTCGAGCTGCTGTTGGTGGGCGCGCTCACCGCCTTCGCCGGTTGGAGCGCTCTCGCGTTGATCTGGACCCGCGACGTGACGCAGAGCATGGTCGAGCTCGAGCGCACGCTCGCCTATATGGCCGGGTTGATCGCCTTTCTTCTCATCGTTCGGCGCCGCTCCGTTGTCTGGCTTCTCGGGGGAGTCCTAATCGCGATCGTTGCCGTGGCCACCTACAGCCTCGCAACGCGGCTCTTTCCCGAGCGTTTGGGTACGTTCGACCCGGTCACCGGTTACCGCCTCGCGGAACCGGTCGGCTACTGGAACGCACTGGGAATTCTCGTCGGCCTGGGCGCGCTGCTCGCCCTCGGATTCGCAGCACGTTCAACCACGCTCTTTCGGCGCGCGCTGGCGGGTGCCTCGACCGTGGTTTTGATCACGACCCTCTATTTCGCATTTGGCCGGGCTGTTTGGGTCGCTTTCGGCGTCGCGATCGCCATTGCTCTGCTTCTCGACCCTCGCCGGTTACAGCTCGTAGTGACCATTCTGGCGTTGGCACCCGGATGCGCCGTTTCCGTTGCGATCGCCGCGCGGTCCGACGCTCTCACGCACACGAACGCCGTTCTCTCCGAAGCCTCGCGCGAAGGGCACAGGCTCGCGGTGGCGGTTCTCCTGCTCGCGATCGCTTCGGGCGCTCTGATCGCACTGGTCGCCTTCGTCGAACGGCGCTGGAAGCCTGGCGCGGCGTACCGCCGGGCCTTCGGCGCTGCGCTTGCCCTCGCAGGGGTGGCGGCCGCGTTCGCCGTGTTCGCAAGCGCCGGTGCGCCCTGGACGGTTGCGAATCGTGCTTACGACCGCTTCACGGGGCCCTCACCGACAAACGAGCCGATCAACCTGAACGAGCGCCTGTTCACCTTCCAAGGCAACGCCCGACGCGAGATGTGGCGCGCGGCTTGGCGCGACGCTCGTCAAAACCCGGTTCTGGGCTCGGGCCCCGGGACCTATGAGGCGACGTGGCTCAAGGAGCGCGATCTCGCGCTGAGCGTCCGTGACGCACACGGCCTCTTTATCGAGCAGCTTGCTGAGGTGGGCTCCGTTGGGCTGGCGCTATTGGTGCTTGCCCTGCTCCTCCCGCTGGCGGCCGTTCGGAGGTCGCGACGGCATCCGCTCGGCGCGATCGTTTGCGCCGCTTATCTGATGTTCGTTCTCCATGCCGGGGTCGATTGGGATTGGGAGGTGCCCGTCTTGACCCTGACGGCGATCCTGTTCGGCGTGGCTTTAGTGCGGATGCGAGGTGAAACGCCGCAACGGCTTCTCTCGACGCCTGCAAGGGCAGTTGGCGTGGCGGTGCTCGTTCCGCTGGCGGCGTTGGCGTTCGTCGGCCTCGTCTCCAACTCGGCCGTCTCCTCGAGCGACCGCGCGCTGGAAGCCGAGAAATGGGACAAGGCCGAGGCGAGCGCGCGGCGCGTGATCCGGTGGGCGCCGTGGTCGTCGACGGGCTGGGATCGGCTCGGCGAGGCCCAGCTCGGACAGAATGACGTTCCCGGAGCGGTCAAGAGCTTCCGCAAGGCGCTCGCCAAAGATCCGAACGACTGGGACATCTGGCTCGACTACGCGGCGGCCGCCAGCGGGCGCGAGCGGATGCGCGCCTTCGCACGCGCGGCCGCGCTCAATCCGCGCGCCGCGGAGATCGACGACTTCCGCGAGGCGCTGCTTAGACACCAGGAGCCTCCGTGGTTCCTGTAGAAGGCTGCAGAGCATGAGGCGGCATGACCCCTTCACCGACGTGCGTCCGCTGATCGAGCGGGTGTACGCCTACGTGGCCTACCGCGTGGGCGACGGCCCGGACGCCGAGGATCTGACGAACGAGACCTTCGAGCGCGCGTTTCGCTACCGCGAGAGCTACGACTCGCGCCGCGGTGAGCCCCTGTCGTGGCTGATCGGTATCGCGCGTCGCTGCATCGCGGGCGCCGGCAACCCGGATCCGCTTCCCGTCGAGGAGGTTCCCGAGCAGGAGGCCGCGGGCGATCTGGAGGCCCGGACCGTCGAGCGCCTCTCCTTGGGCGGGGCAATGGTCCGTCTGGACGCGCGGGACCGCGAGCTCGTCGCCCTGCGCTACGGCGCCGATCTCTCGAGCCGCCAGATCGCCGAGCTGCTCGAGCTCAACGCGAATGCGGTCGACGTCGCCCTGCACCGGGCCCTGCAGCGCCTGCGGACGCTCCTCGAGCCGCCGGAATCCCCTGTAAGGAATCCGGGGCCGGGCCGGTATCTAGGAGTAGAACCAAACCTTCACAAGGGAGAGAGCGGTTGAGAATCTGGGGTAAGAACCACGAATTCGATCTCGAAGGGCAGCTTCGCTCGAAGCGACCGAAGCCGAGCCCGGAGCTGATGGCTTCGATCGAGGATCGAGTCCGGACGCCGGATCCGAGGACGCGCGTTCGGCTGCGCGCCGCGATGGCGGTCGCGCTGACGATCGGCCTGTTGGCGGCACTGCTGCCGGTCGGCGCACTCGGTTACGCGTCCCACGCGATCTCGAGCGCGGCCCGCACGGCGGCGAAGGTCACGCACGTCAGCACCAAGCCGACACGCTCGCACTCTTCGGCGGCGGCGCAGTACTCGAAACCGAAGAAGAAGAAGTGCCCGAAGGGCAAGAAGAAGAACAAGAAAGGCCAGTGCGTCAAGGTGCGCGCAGCCCGCAGAGCCAGGGGCCCGCGCTTCACGGGCTGAGGCTCGACAGGCGGGACGAAGGATCCGAGGCGGGGCGGTCGAGAGGCCGTCCCGCTCCGGCTCGCAAGGGGGTCAAAACGGGTTGATCGACAACGACCGGGCTGAGTCGAAAACGTTGAGGCGGCTGGTCGCCGTCTCTGTCGCTGTGGTGCTGGGAGCGGTTGCGCTTCCGGCGGCCGGCGCTTCGCGGGCGCCCATCCTCTCGATTCCGTGGGTTGCCCCCAGCCCCGCGGACGGCCAGAGCTATTCGGTCGCGGCGGGGACCCCGATCGCGGTCACGCTCTCGGCCGGCCCGACCGCAGGAATTTCGGTTCGATCCGTTCCAGCGGGGGCGTCGTTGGCGCCGCAGGCCGCCGATCCCAGCGCGTCCGTCTTCACCTGGACGCCGAAAGCAGCTCAGACAGGCACCTGGCCGATCGTCTTCGTCGCGAAGGACCGCACTCGGCCGGGCAAGTTCTCGCTTCCGCGGACGATCTTCGTCGAGGTGCTGCCCGCGTCATCGAGCGCTCCGCTGCTGCTCACGGGCTCGGGCAATCTCTCGCGCTGGGCGTACGTCTATCGCGAGGCGGTCGTGCGAAAGCGGCCGACCGTCGGGTCGCCGATGGTCACGAGGCTCCCGGCGATGACACCGGAAGGAACCGACAACATCGTGCTCGCGCTCGCGCAGGCCACCGACGAGCGCGGTCGCAAGTGGGTGAAGATTCGGCTCGCGATCCTGCCGAACAACTCGACGGGTTGGATCCAACGTGACGTGCTCGGCTCGTACATCGCGGTCAGGAAGCACCTGGTGATCGACCGGGCGACGTTCTCGGCCACGCTCTACGGCCGCGGCATTCCGCTGTTTCGCACGCGCGTCGGCGTCGGCAAGCCGTACTGGCCGACCCCGCGCGGGGAGTACTACGTGCGCGTGATGCTGACGGGTTATGCCGATCCGTTCTACGGCCCGGTTGCCTTCGGAACGAGCGCGCGGTCGGCGGTGCTGACGGACTGGCCGGGAGGCGGCTACATCGGGATCCACGGCACGAGCCTGCCGTGGCTGCTTCCCGGACGCGTCTCCCACGGCTGCGTCCGGATCAAGAACGCCGCCATTCTCCGGCTCGCCCGCCTGATGGGCCCCGGAACCCCCGTCAGCATCCGATAGCCCGGGCACCATCTCGGGACGGACAATTTTTCTGGCGATATCCGTTTCGAGTTGTATACTGCGCCGCTCGTGGGGGGACGGTGTGACAAAACCCTCCGGCGTGCGCTCATCGCCGGGGCCTTTCTCGTTGCACTGCTGGGCTTCACGGCACCCGCGAACGCGGTGCCGAACTGGGTAGCGGCGAAAAACGCGGTCAGGATCGGGTGGCAGGATCCGACGCCTGCCTCGGGAACGCGCTTCACGGTCGAGGCCGGGTCGACCGTCTCGTTCTCCCTCGCGGCGGTCGCTCCGGCGGCGGCTCCGGTTCGAATCGTCGCGCGCGGGCTGCCCAGGGGCGCGGCCTTCTCAGTGGTCAGCGGCACGACGGCGACGGCCGGGATCACGTTCACGCCGACGACGAGCCAGGTTCGCGACTACACGGTCAGGTTCTCGGCGAAGACGATCGCGGGCCCGCTCTTGCGTTCCCGGACGCTCACGATCCGCCTGCGCGTCTATGGCAAGTGGGTGCTGAGCGGCGAGAACGAGACGTACCACTGGGCCTACGTGAACGTCCCGGCGGTCGTCCGCCGCCGGCCGAGCAGAGGCGCGACGGCGTTCAAGCGGCTCGGCCTCTGGACGCCTGAGAACACGCCGAACCTCGTGCTGGCCCTGAACGGCGAGCGCAAGCGCAACGGACAGACGTGGGTCCGCGTCCGCCTCGCGATGCTGCCGAACAACACGACCGGCTGGGTTCTCCGCGGCGCGCTTGGTCCCTTCCGGAAGATCCGGACGCACCTGATCGTGTCGCGCGCGGGGACCGTCGCCACGCTCTACAAGGCCGGCAAGGTCGTCTGGAAAGCCCGAGTGGGCGTGGGGCAACCGCGCTGGCCGACGCCTCGGGGCGAGTTCTTCATCCGCGAGCGCCTCGCCGGCTTCAACAACCCCGTCTACGGGCCCGTCGCGTTCGGGACGAGCGCCCGATCCGCCGTGCTCACCGACTGGCCCGGCGGCGGTTTCATCGGGATCCACGGAACGAACGCCCCCGGACTGATTCCGGGGCACATCTCGCACGGCTGCATCCGCGTCCGCAACGGCGCGGTCATGCGGCTCTGGCGGCTCATGCCTCTCGGCACGCCGCTCACGGTTACCTAGCGAAAGACGCCGAAGAGCGGCGCGGCGAGGCGGCGCCAGCTACCCGCGCGCGCCTGCAGGCGAGAGCGGTGCCGGCGCAGCTCGAGGCGGGTGCGATGCCGGGGAGCGAGCAGGCTGTGCGCGATCGCGAGGAACGAGCTTCGGGCGAGCTCGACCACTCGGTAGCCCGAATCCTGGAAGCGGTATGCGGCGGGCGCGCGCTTCCAGCCTCCGCCCGGCCACATGGCCTGGCTCACCCGCTCGAAGCGGTAGGCGAGGGCGTTGCACGCGCCGACGTTGCCGTTCCAGCTCTCTGAGGTGATCACCGGTTCCCAGGCGCCGTGGCTTTGGGGCAGGAAGATCGGCTCGGTCACCGGCCGGCGGTCGACCCACGCGCGCCACCAGCCCGGGCGCCCGCGGATCTCGAGCACGGCGATGCGGTGACGCTCGCCTGGGCTGACCCGCTGGAGCTCGTCGAAACGATAGGGAGCTCCCGGCTTCATCACCTCGACGTACAGGAAGTCCTTCTCGTCACGCGGTTCCGCGGTGAGCCCGACCTGAATCCACTCGTCCTGGCCGTTCGGTCCGCCTCCCGCCCAGCCGAGCCCGACCCAGCCGGCGACGTGCCCGGCCCGCACGCGGGGCGCGGCGAGCGACGAGATCGTGGCGGCCACGCCGTAGACGCGCTTGGGTCCCTGTACTCCCGCGTACGAGTAACCGCCGCCGCTGCCACGGCAGGTCCCGCCGAACGCCGGTCCGGCGAGGAGGCAAGCGGTTGCCAGCGCTGCCGCGAGCGCGGTAGGTCGTGCGAGCGACAAAGGAACCTCCGATCGAAAGCAGCAGCGCGTTCGAGCGCTGCGCCTCGATCATCGTCCCGAGGTTCCGCGCCTCCGATCCCTCGTTCGAGGTAATCAACACGAGCGGTGCCGTGTTGTCACACTTGGCGGCGCTCTTAACGAAAAAACGACCCGAGTGAAGCTTGTTACCGACCTCTTACCGCTGTTCCCACTCCTCGTCCTTGCGCAGCTTCCAGACCGAGTAGCCCGCGAGCGCGATCAGGATGATCGGGAGCGCCACCATGAGTGCGACGATGAGCCCGCCCAGGCCGAGCACGAGTCCCGCGGGTGTCATGTCGCGAGTGCCTTTTGCTTGATCGCGTCGAACTCCGCCTGGGTGATCGCGCCGGAGTCGAGCAGCTTCTTGGCCCGCTCGATCTCCCCGGCGGCTCCGCCGCTACCCGCGGTCTCCCGGACGTATTCGTCCACCTGGGCGCGTTGGGCTTGCATTCGATCGAGGTTTCGCTGGGTCATCCCGTCATGCTCCGCGATCAGGTACACGAAGACGCCGAGGTACGGCAAGAGGATCGTGAAGATCAGCCAGCCCGCCTTGCCCCAGCCGGAGAGGTCGCGCCGGCGGAAGATGTCCGCGAATACCGTGAAGAGCAGCCAGAACCACAGCACCCAGAGGAAGAAGATGACCATCGTCCACAACACGTCGAGAAACGGGTAATTCGCTGCGAGCATCTACGCCTCCTCGGGAATCGTCTTCGGGACAGCGCTAGCTTCTCACGCCGGGGCGCCGATTGCATCTTGGGGCCGTGAGCCGTTTACAGCTCCGGAAACGCGGAACCCGCCGTTTCCGGCGGGTCCTTCAGGCTGCGGGGCTAGGATTCGAACCTAGACTACTCGGTCCAGAGCCGAGCGTCCTACCGTTAGACGACCCCGCAAAGGGTGACGCATTGTAGCGCCGTCTAGGTTTCCAGCCGGTAGCGCGGGAGGAGCAGCTTCTCGGCTTCGCCCTCGATGTGGGCGATCACGTCGACGTAGGGCTCGAGCCGGGACCCGCGCAGCTTCGCCCGGAGCAGCTCGTCGACCTGGTAGATGCCGGACGAGTTGTTCATGACGATCTCGATCCGGATCGGGCGGTCCTCGCCGTCGGTGATGATCACGTCCTCGATCGCCGCCGCCGAGAGCGAGTGGATCGACACGCTGCCGCGCTCGAACGGAATCCGGGAGCGGCCCTTCGCCATGTCGAGCGCGTCGGCGACCCGGACGATCCCCGCCTCCAGGGTCAACGGCTTCCCGTATTCGCGGTGGCTCGTGATCGTGTGCAGCACCTCGGTCGCGACGACCGTCAAGTCGGGCTCCTCGTAGAGGCCGGCCAGGAGCTCGCGCAGCTTCGGCTCCGCGAGAAAGAGGCTGAAGTCCTCGTGCCCGTCACGGTGCACGGCCATTCCGATGCAATGCGTGAGGGCGCCGAGCAGCACGACGACCTCCGCGTCGTCGCGCTCCATGCCGTAGTCGCTGACCATGTTCGGCTCGACGCCGCGCTTCGTCAGCTGGCGCAGGAGCTTCAGCGCGATGTTCGCGACGATCTGGACGTGCACCCAGGAGTGATCGTTGATCTGCAGCCGCACCGCGGCGTTCACGTTGGCGACGTGCCACCAGGCCTTCAGCTCCTTGTCTGCGTTGACGCGCTCGAGCAGCGTGCGCACCTTGCGGTTGCTACGCGGCGGGATGTTGAGCCGCATCCGCTCGACCGCCTCCGCGGGCGTGAGCCGGGTATCTCGCTCGGCCTCCTCCGAGACGGGCTGCTCGATCCGCTCTTCGGTCTCTCGATCGAGCGCCATCAGGCGACCTCCGCCGCCCAGTCTCCATCTGAGGCGTCGCTTGCGATGCCGTTTAGAGGGCAGGCGGGCTTTGCCCGACTGCCCGGTCTAATCACAATCGGGTGCGCGCTACGCAACTTCTGCCGCCCAGTCTCCATAGAGGGAGGTATAGAGGCCGCGTCGCCGCATCAGCTCGTCGTGGTTGCCCTGCTCGACGACGCGCCCGTGCTCCAGCACGACGATCAGGTCTGCATCGCGGATCGTTGAGAGGCGATGGGCAATGATGAACGCGGTTCTGCCCGAGAGCAACAGTCGCAACGCCTGTTCGATCTTGCGCTCGGTGCCGATGTCCACCGATGACGTCGCCTCATCGAGGATCAGGATGCGGGGGTCGGCGAGCAGCGCGCGTGCGAGCGCGACGAGCTGGCGCTGGCCGAGGGAGAGCCGCGTTCCGCGCTCCTGCACGTCGGTCGCGTAGCCGTCCTCGAGCCGCATGATGAAGTCGTGCGCGCCGACTGCCTGCGCCGCGCGGACGACGTCCTCGGGCGCCGCGTCGGGGCGACCGAACGCGATGTTGTCCTTCACGGTCCCGGCGAAGAGAAACCCCTCCTGGGGCACGATCCCGAGCTGTCGCCGAAGCGAGGCCTGCGTGACGTCGCGCAGGTCGATGCCGTCGATGGTGATCCGGCCCTCGCGGGGGTCGTAGAAGCGGGCGAGGAGCTTCGCGATCGTCGACTTGCCGGCGCCGGTGTGACCGACGAGGGCGACCGTCGTTCCGGCCGGGACGTCCAGGTCGAGGTCGTGTAAGACGTCCGGCCCCTCGCCGTAGCCGAAGCGCACGCCGTCGAACCGAACGTCGCCTTCGACCTCCGGCAGCTCGCGCGCGTTGTCTTTGTCCAGCACCTCGGGCTCCTCCTCCAGCACGTCCATGATCTTGTCGAGCGCGGCGGTCGCGGAGAGGAACGTGTTGTACAGCTGCGAGAGCTGCTGCACCGGGTCGAAGAAGTTCTGCACGTAGAGCATGAAGGCGAACAGCGTTCCCAGCGTGACGTCGCCCTGGAAGTACAGGTGGCCGCCGTAGCCGAGCACGACTGCGAGCGCGACGGACGAGACGAGGTCGACGAACGGGAAGTAGAGGGCGTTGAGGACGACAGTGCGCATGTTCGACTCCCGATAGTGGTCTGCGACCTCGCGGAAGTGCGCGATATTCCGGTCCTCGCGGGTGAAGGCCTGCACGATTCGCATCCCCGCGATGTCCTCCGCAAGCGTTGCGGTGACGAGACCGAGCCGCTCTCGCACCGCCGCGTAGGCGCGCGAGGAGTAGACCCGAAAGAGGATCGTGCCGACGCTCATGATCGGGATCACGGCGAGCGTGGCGAGCGCGAGCCGCCAGTCGAGCACGAAGAGCAGAATCGCCGTGCCCAGCAGCATCAGCGTGCTCTGCACGAGCGTGGTGACGCCGTCGGTGACGAGCTGGTCCAGCGCCTCGACGTCGTTCGTCAGGCGGCTGATGATCACGCCCGCGCGCGTGCGCTCGTAGAAGCCGAGCGAGAGCCGCTGCAGGTGCCGGAAGAGCTTGATCCGCAGGTCGGCCAGGATGCGCTCGCCGACCCAGCCCGTCAGGTACGTCTGGACGTAGCTCATCCCCCAGTTCGCGAGCCCTGCGAGCAGGAAGGCGCCGACGATCAACCAGAGGGCATCGAGGTTTTGCTTGACGATCCCCTCGTCCACGGCGAACTTGGAGAGGAACGGCGGTAAGAGCGCGGTCGCCGTCGCGGCGAGGAGCGACCCTATCGACAGGATCGTCCGCAGACGATAGGGCGCCGTCAGCCGAGCGAGGGTCGTCAGCCTGCGCCGCGTGCGCCGCCAGGACCAGTCGTCGACCTGCGCGCCTCGCTCGCGCATGAGGTGGCCGCCGGGCTGCCACACGCGCATCAGGCGACCTCCTCAACCTGTGCGCGCGCCTCGACGGCGTCGGCGAACTGGCGTTCGAGGAGCCCGTGCTCGTAGATGTCGCGGTAGACCTGCGTCGTTTCGAGCAGGTCGTCGTGCGTGCCCCGCGCGCAGATTCGGCCGTCGTCGACGACAACGATCTCGTCCGCGAGCGAAATCGTCGAGAGCCGGTGCGCGATGATCAGCGTCGTCCGGCCCTTCATCGCCTGGCGGAGCCCGAGGCGGATGCGCGCCTCGGTGCTCGCGTCGACCGACGCGGTGGCGTCGTCGAGAATCAGGATCCTCGGGTCGACCGCGATTGCGCGCGCGATCGCGAGCCGCTGCCGCTGGCCGCCGGAAAGCGTGATCCCGCGCTCGCCGATGACTGTCTCGTACCTGTCGGGGAGGCGCTCGATGAACTCGTGCGCCTGCGCGAGGCGGGCGACGTACTCGACCTCCTCGTCGGTCAGATCCGGCGCGCCGAAGGTGATGTTCTCGCGCACCGTCGCGGAGAAGAGGAACGTGTCCTGCGAGATCACGCCGACCTGGCTCCGCAGCGAGCGCAGCGTCACGTCCCGCACGTCGGCGCCGTCGACGGTGACCCGTCCGGAGGTGACGTCGTAGAACCGCGGCACGAGTGACGTGAGCGTCGTCTTGCCCGAGCCCGTGTGGCCGATCAGCGCGATCGTGCGGCCCGGCGGCACGTCGAGGTCGACGTGCTCGAGCACGGGCCGGCCGTCCATGTACTCGAATCCGACGTCCTCGAACCGGATGTGGCCCCCGCCAGGCGGCAGCTCGACCGCGCCGGGCTTGTCCGCAACCTCCTCGGGCTCGTCAATGACCTGGAAGATCCGCTCGCCGGACGCGGTCGCCCGCTGCGCCTGGCCGATCCACATGCCGAGCGAGCGCAGCGGCACCACGAGCAAGCCGAGGTAGAGGTTGAACGCGACGAAGCCGCCGACCGTCAGCTCGCCGCTCGTGACCATGCGCGCGCCGATCAGCAGGACGGCCGCCTGCGCGAGCAGCGGCACCCAGGAGATCAACGGGACGTAGAGCGCCCGCTGGCGGTTCGCGCGGATTGTCTGCGCAAAGAGCGACTCGGACCGGCCGCGGAACTTCTTCTGCTCCTGCGGCTCCTGCGCGAACGACTTGACGACGTGGACGCCGACGATGTTCTCCTCGGCGACGGTGGCGACGTCGGCCAGCTTCTGCTGCACGTCGCGGAGAGTGGGGTGGGCGACGCGGCTGTACCGGTACGCAAGCACGACGAGGAGCGGCGTGATCGCGAGCGCGATCAGGGCCAGCTTCCACTGGAAGACGAGCAGCACTGCGGTCACGAAGACGACCGTAAGGATGTTCTGGAAGAAGAAGATCAGGCCGTATCCGAGGAAGAAGCGAACACCCTGCAGGTCGACCGTCGCGCGAGACATCAGCTGCCCGGTCTGGTGCCGGTCGTAGAAACCGAACGAAAGCCGGACGAGGTGCGAGTAGAGGCCCTGCCGGAGATCCATCTCGACCGAGAGCGCCTGCCGGCCGGAGATCATCCTCCGCCCGTACATGAGCAGCGCGCGGACCGCACCGAGCACCAGGATCGCGGCGAGGAAGTACCAGAGCTTCTGCGAGTCGTGGGGCACCAGAGCGCTGTCGATCACGTGCTTCGTGACCCAGACGAGCGCGATCTGCGCGGCCTGGTAGCCGACGGCCAGCGCGATCGAAATCGCGAGCGAGACCTTGTACGGCCGCAGGAACCCGAGCAACCGGGCGAAGGTCTTTCGATACAGCGGTGTCTCGGGCATCCGATGGAATCTAGCCATCGGACGCGGCGTCGCCGAGCCGGGCGAGCTCCTCCCGGATCAGGCCCGCCGCGTGTGAGACGAGCCCGCGGTTTGCAGGGGAATTGAGCCAACCGCTGGCGCCCGAAGGGTGGGGGAGCGGGATCGCGACGGCCCCGTCGTGCTCGAAACGCTTCCCGACGCACTCGGTCACGCTCTTCAGGCCCAACAGGCGACGGGCGGCGAGGCCGCCGACGGGCACGATCAGCTTGGGTCGGATCAACCGGAGCTCCCATTCCCGCCAGAACGAGCAGAGCTCCTGCTCGCGCGGCGTGGGCGTGCGGTCGCCTCGTCCCGACGGCGCCTTGCCCGGATAGCAGCGGGTGACGGAAGCGCAGTAGAAGGTCGCGTAGAACTCGTCCTCGTCGAGCTCGAGCCAGCTGCGCAGGGTGCGGCCCGCGCGCCCACGCCAGGGCCGGCGCTCCTGGCCCTCGACGACGCCCGGGGCCTGCCCGAACAGGTACGCGCGCTGGCCCTCATACGGCTGGCTGACCGGCAGCGAGGCGAGCGGGTAGCCGGCCTCCACGCAGGCGCGGCACACCCGGTTGTCGCGCTGGAGCGAGGCGATCGAGCGATACGAGGAGCGGCGCCGCGTCAATCGGTCCAGGAGGGTTTGGCGGAACCCGCCTCGTCGCCGGGGCGCGATGGGCGGTGCGAGGCAAGGACGCAGGAAGCGTCCGTATCGAATGAGATACGGGCGCGACCGAGGACGCAGCATTCGCGCCGTTCAGCGCGCGCCGGCGGCACAGTGCTGTGTTTCGCCAAGCCCTCCTAGAGTACGCGCGATGCCGCTTCCCCTCGAGACCGTTCCGAACTTTTCCGAGGGGCGCGACCGCGCGACGATCGAGGCGCTCGCGGAGGCGCTCTCGGCGCGGGCGGAGCTGCTCGACGTCCACGCCGACGAGGATCACAACCGCTCCGTCTTCACCGTCGTCGGTGAGGAGTGCGAGCTTGTCGAGGCGTTGGTCGCCGCAGTTGGTGTCGCGCGTGACCGAATAGACCTGCGGCGGCACGAGGGCGCGCATCCACGCATCGGGGCGGCCGACCTCATCCCGATCGTCCCGATCGACCCGGGCGACATGGAGCGCGCGCAGGAGACGGCCCGCCGCGTGGCGGAGCGGATCGGCAGCGAGCTCGAGCTCCCGGTCTTCCTCTACGGCGAACTGGGAGCCGGCCGCGGCCCTGCTTTCTTTCGTCGCGGCGGCCCCGACGAGCTCCAGCGCCGGGTCGACGCGGGCGAGCTCGCGCCCGAGTTCGGGCCACAGCGTCTCGACGCGTCGGCCGGCGGAGTCCTCGTCGGCGCCAGGCGGCCGCTGATCGCCTTCAACGTGAATCTTCGCGGTGAGCTCGAGCACGCGAGGAAGATTGCCGCGAAGGTGCGCGAGAGCGACGGCGGCTTTCCGGGTGTCCGCGCCTTCGGGCTCGAGCTGCCGACCGCCGGCCTGGTGCAGGTGAGCATGAACGTCGAGGACTGGGAGGCTGCAGCGCTCCACGAGATCCTGGCGCGGATCGAGTCCGAGGCGGAGGAACGTGGCGCCGAGGTCGTCGGCTCCGAGCTCGTCGGCCTGATGCCGGCGGGAGCCGCGGCCGTCGCGGCGGGGGCGATACTCCGGATCGACGGCTTCGAAGCTTCTCGGGTGCTCGAGTTGCGGCTCCTGGGGCGAGGACTACACTCGACGCCGTGATCGAGACGCTCGCCCTCACCGGCGAGGATTTGACCGTCGAGGACGTCTGGGCTGCGGCGGTCGAGGGGGCGCCTGCGGCGCTCGCAGACGCTGCGCGGGAGCGCATGCTCGCCGCGCGCGAGGTGGTGGAGCAGGCGGCGCACGGCGCGCGCGAGCACACCTACGGCGTCAACACCGGCTTCGGCCGCTTCGTCTCGAAGTCGATTCCCGAGGAGCTGACCGAGGAGCTGCAGCTGCGCCTGCTGCGGAGCCACGCCTGCGGCGTGGGCGAGCCGTACCCGGACGAGATCGTGCGCGCCGCGATGCTGCTGCGGGCGAACGCGCTCGCGAAGGGCTATTCCGGCGCGCGCCCCGCCACCGTCGAGCTGCTCGTCGACTGCCTGAACCGGGGAGTTCTCCCGGTCGTTCCGAGCCGCGGCTCGGTCGGCGCCAGCGGCGATCTCGCACCACTCGCTCATCTCGCGCTGCCGCTCGTCGGGGAGGGCGAGGCGAAGGTCGACGGCCACAGGCTCGCGGGCGGTGAAGCGCTCTCGGCCGCAGGGCTAGAGCCGGTGCGTCTCCAGGCGAAGGAAGGCCTGTCGCTCGTGAACGGCACGCAGTTCATGGCCGCGTTCGGCGCGCTCGGCCTCGTTCGGGCGACACGACTCGCTAAGGCCGCCGACATCGCGTGCGCGCTCTCGCTGGAGGCGCTCCAGGGATCGAGGGCGAGCTTCAAGCCGGCGGTGCACGAGGCGCGGCCGCTGCGGGGCCAGCTCGATTCGGCCGCCAACATCCTCGCCCTGCTGGAAGACTCGGCGATCGTCGAGTCCCATCGCTGGTGCGACAAGGTGCAGGACGCGTACTCGCTCCGCTGTGCTCCGCAGGTGCACGGCGCGTCGCGCGACCTGCTCGGCTACGTGCGCGCGACGATCTCGGTCGAGCTCAACGCCGCAACCGACAATCCGCTCGTTCTCGTGGACGACGGCGAGCTTGTTTCGAACGGCAACTTCCACGGCCAGCCGCTCGCCTTTGGGCTCGACGCGCTCGCGATGGCGACGGCCGAGCTCGCCAACATCTCGGAGCGCCGGCTGGAACGGCTCGTCAACCCGAGCCTCTCGGACGGCCTGCCCGCGTTCCTCACGAGCGACGGCGGGCTGAACTCCGGCTTCATGATCCCGCAGTACGTCGCCGCGTCACTCGTGAGCGAGAACAAGTCGCTCTGCCATCCGGCGAGCGTCGACTCGATCCCGACCAGCGCGGGGCAGGAGGACCACGTGTCGATGGGGAACGCGGCCGGCCTGAAGGCCTGGCAGGTGCTCGGAAACGCCGAGCGCGCGCTCGCGATCGAGCTACTCGGAGGCGCGCAGGCGGTCGAGTTCCTCGCGCCGCTGCAGCCCGGAGTCGGCGGCCGTGCGGCGCATGCGTTCGTGCGAGGCATCTCACCGCGACTCGCCGACGACCGGCCGCTCGCGCCGGACATCGAGGCGGTGGCCGCGGCCGTGCGCGACGGCTCGTTCGTTGCCGCGGTCGAGGTGGAGGTCGGTGAGCTGCGCTGAGGCAGCGTCGGATTCCCAAGCATCCCTATCGCGACAGTGCGCTCTTCTACGCCGCGCTGGCGGTCGTGATCGTCGTCGTCGCGGTCCTGACGGGCGGTGACGTGCTTCAGGCCGTGCTCGTCGCGCTGGCAGCCTTCGTCATCGCCACGGGCTGGGCCTGGTGGAAGTTCCGTGCGCGGCTCGAGCAGGGCGGCCGCAAGTGACGGCGGTGCAGACCGCCGACGCGGCGGTCGAGGCGCTGTGCGGCGACCTCGGCTCGATTCGAGCTCCGCGCGGAACCGAGCTGAACGCCCGCTCGTGGTCGACGGAGGCGCCGCTTCGCATGCTCCTCAACAACCTCGACCGTGAGGTGGCCGAGCGGCCCGAGGAGCTGGTCGTGTACGGCGGGTCCGGCAAGGCGGCCAGGAATCACGAGGCGCTCAAGGCGATCGTCCGCTCGCTGCTTGCGCTCGGTGACGAAGAGACCCTGCTCGTGCAGAGCGGAAAACCGGTCGGCGTCTTCCGCACCCACACCGGCGCGCCGCGAGTACTGATCGCAAATTCCCTGCTCGTGCCGCGTTGGGCGACCTGGGACGAGTTCCGCCGCCTCGAGGCGCTCGGACTGACGATGTTCGGGCAGATGACGGCTGGCAGCTGGATCTACATCGGCTCACAGGGGATCCTCCAGGGCACGTACCAGACCTTCGCGGCGGCGGGCGAGAAGCACTTTGGCTCGGCCGACCTCTCCGGAAGGACGATCCTGACCGCCGGGCTCGGCGGGATGGGCGGGGCGCAACCGCTGGCGGCGACGCTGACGGGCGCGGCGATCCTCTGCGTCGAGGTCGATCCCTCGCGCGTCGAGCGCCGGCTCGAGACGCGCTACCTCGACGAGGCGACCGGGTCGCTCGACGATGCGTTGGCGCGCCTGCGCGCTGCCGCGGACGAGGGCCGGCCGCTGTCGGTTGGGTTGATCGGGAACGCGGCCGAGGTCGTGCCCGAGCTGGCGAGGCGCGGCGAGCACTTCGACTTCGTCACCGACCAGACCGCGGCGCACGATCCGCTGAACGGCTACGTCCCCGCCGGGCTCGACGTCGGCGAGGCGGCCGCTCTGCGCGCGTCGGATCCGGACGAGTACCTCCGCCGTGCGCGGGAGTCGATCGCGCGGCACGTCGAGGGCATGCTCGAGTACGTCCGGCGCGGCAGTTATGTTTTCGATTATGGCAACAACCTGAGGGGTGAGGCCGAAGAGGCAGGAGTCGAAGACGCATTCACATACCCGGGCTTCGTCCCGGCCTATATCCGGCCGCTCTTCTGCCGCGGCGTCGGGCCGTTCCGGTGGGCAGCGCTGTCGGGCCAGCCGAGCGACATCGCCGCGATCGACGAGACGCTGCGCGGCCTGTTCCCGGACGACCTCCTGCTTCAGCGCTGGCTCGAGGTCGCCCCGCGACGGGTCGCCTTCCAGGGCCTCCCGGCGCGGATCTGCTGGCTCGGCTACGGAGACCGCGCCCGGGCCGGGCTCGCGATCAACGAGCTCGTCCGGTCGGGCGGCGTGAAGGCGCCCGTCGTGATCGGCCGCGACCACCTCGACTCCGGTTCGGTTGCCTCCCCGTACCGCGAGACCGAGGCCATGCGAGACGGCTCCGACGCGATCGCCGACTGGCCGGTGCTGAACGCTCTGCTCAACGTGGCCGCGGGAGCGACGTGGGTCAGCGTCCACCACGGCGGCGGCGTCGGCATCGGCAACTCGATCCATGCGGGCATGGTCGTCCTCGCCGACGGGACCGACCAGATGGCGGAGCGGCTCGAGCGCGTGCTGACGACCGACCCCGGCATCGGCGTCATGCGTCATCTCGACGCGGGCTACCCCGAGGCCGCCGAGGTCGCCGAGCGGCACGGTCTCGAGCAGCCGCTCCGTCCCACCGAAGGCGAGTGACGCCGTCGACTGACGGACGGGCGCTGCTCGTCCGTGACCTCGCGCAGGTCGTCTCGCCGGCGGGGCGCGATGCGCCGCTTCGCGGTCGAGCGCTCGGCGAGGTCGACGTCGTCGAGAACGGCTTCGTCCTCTGCCGAGACGGGCGCGTGGAGGCGGTCGGCGAGATGCGAGACCTCCCGTCGCTCGAGAACGGGGACGTCGAGGAGATCGACGGCGCCGGCCGCTGTGCGATTCCAGGGCTCGTCGACTGCCACACGCATGCGTGCTTCGCCGGCGATCGCGTCGAGGAGTTCGCGCTGCGCGCAGCCGGCGCGAGCTACGAGGAGCTCCATGCGGCGGGCGGCGGGATCCTCGCCACCGTACGAGCCACCCGCGCTGCGGGGGAGGAAGGCCTGCGCGAGCGGGTTCTCGAGCACCGCTTGTGGATGCTGCGGTCGGGGACGACCACGTTCGAGGGGAAGTCGGGCTATGGGCTCGATCGAGAGACCGAGCTCGCCTCACTGCGCGTGGTCCGCGACGCGGGCGGCGTCCCGACCTGGCTGGGTGCGCACGCGGTGCCGCCGGAGTTCGACGATGCCGACGCCTACCTCGATTTCGCGCTCGCGGACGTGCTGCCGGAGGCGGCGAAGATCGCCGAGGCCGCGGATGTCTTCGTTGAGCGCGGAGCCTTCGACGTCGAGCAGGCGCGGCGCTACCTGGTCGCCTGCCGCGATGCCGGCCTGGCGCTTCGGCTCCACGGGGATCAGTTCACAGAGCAGGGGGCGGTCGAGCTCGCCGTCGAGCTGGGCGCGCGATCCATCGATCACCTCGAAGCAACCGGGGAACGGGGTGTCGCGGCGCTCGCGGCGAGCGACGTCGTCGGCGTCTGCCTCCCGGTGGCTGCGCTCATCCTCGACCAGTCCATGCCCCCGGCGCGCTCGCTCGTCGACGCCGGCGCCGCCGTCGCCCTTGCGACCGACTTCAACCCCGGGAGCGCGTTCTGCGACAGCCTGCCGATCGTCTGCTCGCTCGCGGCCACGCAGCTGAAGTTCTCGCCCGGCGAGGCGCTCGCCGCCTGCACGGTCAACGCGGCTCACGTTCTCGGCCGTGCCGCTCAGAAAGGCCGTATCGCTCCGGGCTACGACGCGGACCTCGTTCTGCTCGACGCCCCCGACTGGCGCTATCTCGCGTACCACTTGGGCGGCGAGGTCGTGTCGGAGGTGGTTCTCGCGGGCGCATCCGGGGACTAGGCTTTCCTCACATGCCTTCGCGGAAGCAGCGACGCCGGCGCCAGAAAGAACGCCGCCACGAGTACGAATACGTCTACGTCGACGAAGAGGGCCGCGAGGTCGAGGTCGACGAGGCCGACCTTCCGGCCGAGAAGCCGAAAACGAAGCAAAACGGCGCTCGGCGCACCGAGTCCCGAGCCACCCGGGCCGTCCAGCCGCCCTCCTGGAGACGGGTGATCAAGCGAGCGGCGATCTTCTTCCCGCTGTTCTTCATCGCGTTCTCGTTCGTCAGCTCGAGTCAGCCCGTCGCGGCGCGGCTCGCGATCGCGCTGCTCTACTCGATCCTGTTCATGCCGTTCATGTACCTGATGGACCGGACCATGTACCGGTCCTATCTCAGGCGAACCGGGAAGCTCCCGGGCAAGCGCGAACGGGTCTAGCCACCGCGATAGTGGCCTTCGCCGGGCCAGGGCGCGAGGAGCAGGAGCACGCGCGCGCCGTCGGCGGACGAGACCGAGCGGCGCTCGTCCGGCTCGAAGGCAAGCAGCGTCCCCGCCGGGGCCTCCACCTTCTCGCTGCCGGACTGCACCTGGACGGCCCCGTCGACGACGAGCACGTACGCGTGCTCCTTGACCTGGTGGTCGCCGAGCTGCTGGCCCGGCTCGAGCCCGATCAGCACTGCCCGCGCGGCTTCGTCGGAGTCGAGCACGACCGGCGAGCGGCTCCCTCCGGCCGTCTCGATCTCCCGCAGATTCCAGCTTCGCACCGGCCGCCGATCCTATCCGAGCGTTTGTCGCCTCGACAGTAGACTCAAGCGCCTGTGAGCCTCGCCGTCGACCGTCTCGAGCTCGGCCCGGTCGGGACGAACTGCTACGTCGTCCGGGCTTCAAGCTCGACGCCCGAGGCGGTCGTCATCGACCCGGGCGGAAACGCCGACGAGCTCCTGGCCACGCTGGCCAATGGGGGCGCCCGCTGCGTGGGGATCCTCATCACGCATGGGCACTGGGACCATCTCGGCGGCGTCGCGGATCTCGCCGAGGGAACGGGCGCACCCGTCTACATGGCAGAGGATGAGCGGATGCTGCTGGAGCAGATCGGCGACTTCTCGCCGGCCGAGCTTGCCTTGCGTCCCTACACGCCGGACGTCCTGCTGGAGGGCGACGAAACGCTCGAGCTTGCCGGGATCCCGTTCGAGACCCTCCGGATCCCTGGCCACTCTCCCGCCCATCTCGCGTACTTCGCCGACGGCTGCCTGTTCTCGGGCGACCTCCTCTTCGCCGGCTCCGTCGGGAGGGCTGACCTCCCCGGCGCGGACTGGGAGACGATGGTCGCGTCGATCCGGTCGCTGTTCGACCGCTTCCCACCCGACACGGTCGTCTACTCGGGCCACGGCCCGGAGACGACCCTGGGCGCCGAGCTGGCGCGCAATCCGTTCCTGACCGAGCTCCGCGCGTCGTGATCAAAGCACCGCGCGGTACACATGACGTCCTCCCGGACGAGCAGCCCCTCTGGCGGCGGGTCGTCGGCGAAGCCGAGCGCCTCTGCGCGCTCTACGGCTATCGGCCGATCACCACGCCCACGTTCGAGGACACGGAGCTGTTCGCGCGCACGTCCGGTCAGGGCTCCGACGTCGTGCAGAAGGAGATGTACACGTTCATCGACCGCGGCGACCGCTCGCTCACGCTCAGGCCGGAGGCGACCGCGCCGATCGCGCGCGCGTATCTCGAGCACGGCCTCCACCGCGAGCCGCAGCCGCAGAAGCTCTACACCGTCGGCCCGATGTTCCGGTACGCGGCGCCGCAGAAGGGCCGCTTTCGCGAGCACTGGCAGGTCTCGGTCGAGGCGCTCGGCTCCGACGATCCCGCAATCGACGCCGAGATCGTCCAGCTGTACGACACCTGGCTTCGCAACCTCGGCGTGACCGAATACCGGCTGGAGCTGAACTCGATCGGCGACCGTGCCTGCCGCCCGGCCTACCTGGAGCGGCTCACCGCGTGGCTCGACGAGCACGACGACGTCCTCGACGACGACGCGCGCGAGAAGCGGACGACCAGCCCGCTGCGGATCTTCGACGTCAAGAGCGCGACCGTCCGCGCCGCGCTGGACGAGGCGCCGAAGATCGGCGATTCCTTGTGCGAGGCGTGCCGTGAGCACTTAGACGCCGTCCGCCGGTACCTCGACGCGCTCGGTGTCGCCTACGAGGTCCAGCCGACGCTCGTCCGGGGGCTCGACTACTACACGCGCACGGTCTGGGAGTTCATCGGCCCCGAGCACGGCGCCCAGAGCACGATCTCGGCCGGCGGCCGCTACGACTACCTGATCGAGGAGATCGGCGGCCCGCCGACGCCGGGGGTCGGGTTCGGCGCCGGGATCGAGCGGCTGCTCATCGCCCTCGAAGAGGTCGACATCGAGGTCGAGCAGCCGCGCGCCGAGGTCTTCTTCGCGCTCGACGACGGCGCCCCGCGCGAGCGCGTCCTCGAGCTGATGGCCCGGCTGCGCGGTGCCGGCCGTTCGTGCGACACCGACTACGCGGGCCGCTCGCTCAAGGGACAGCTCACGCAGGCGGGCAGGGTAGGAGCCCTCGTGACCGTCGTCGTCGGTCCCGACAAGGCGACCATCCGCGAGCAGGGCAAGAAGGACACCGAAGTCGAGCTCGACCGGCTCGAGGAGCGGCTGGGCGCATGAGCTGGCGCGATCTGCACTGCGGCGAGGTGCGGCCCGAGCACGTCGGCCGGCGGGTCACGCTCGCCGGGTGGGCGGCGCGGCGCCGCGACCACGGCGGTCTCGTCTTCATCGACCTCCGAGACCACACCGGCTACGTCCAGCTGGTCGTCAACCCCGAGCGGACGGCCGAGGCGGCGAAGGTCGCCCACGAGGTCCGGAACGAGTTCGTGCTCCGCGCCACCGGAGAGGTCGTCGCGCGCACACCGGAAGCCGTCAACCCGAACCTCCCGACCGGCGAGGTCGAGGTGCAGGTCGACGAGCTCGAGATCATCTCCCGCTCCGACCCGCTTCCGTTCCAGCTCGACGAGCAGGGGGTGGACGAAGCCCTCCGGCTCCGGTACCGCTACCTCGATCTCCGCCGCGAGCGAATGCAGCGGAACCTGCGCCACTCGGCGACCGTGATCGCGGCGATCCGCCGCTCGATGGAGGAGCAGGGGTTCATCGACGTCTGGACGCCGAGCCTCACGCGCGGAACACCCGAGGGCGCGCGCGACTTCCTCGTGCCCGTGCGGCTCCAGCCGGGGCGCTTCTTCGCGCTCGCGCAGTCGCCCCAGCTCTACAAGCAGCTGTTCATGATCAGCGGCTTCGACCGCTACTACCAGATCGCCACCTGCTGGCGTGACGAGGATCTGCGGGCCGACCGGCAGTTCGAGTTCCGGCAGCTCGACCTGGAGCTCGCGTTCCCGACCCGCGAAGAGGTGCTCGACGTGATGGAGACCGTGGTGGTCGCGTCGTTCGAGGCCCTGGGGCGAACTCCACCGCAGCGGCCCTTCCCCCGGCTCGGCTACGCCGACGCGATGCTTCGGTACGGCTCGGACAAGCCGGACGTGCGCTTCGGGCTCGAGATCGAAGACGCGACCGAGGCGACCCGGAACTCTGAGTTCAAGGTGTTCTCGGGCGCTTCGGCCGTCCGGTTCATCCGCGTCCCGCAGGAGCTCTCGCGCGCCGAGCTCGAGCGGCTCGAGGAGTTCGCGAAGGAGTGGGGCGCCAAGGGGCTCGCCTATCTCGTCTTCGACGAGGAGGGCGAGGTGCGCTCGCCGATCGCCAAGTTCCTGTCCGAGCCCGAGCTCGAGCGCTTTCGAGCCGAGCCGGGCTCGACGGTCCTGTTCGGCGCCGATGAGCCGGCCGCGGTCGAGCGTGTGCTGGGCGCGCTGCGCTTGCACCTCGGCGCCGAGCTCGGCCTGATCGACCCGAACCGGGACGAGCTGCTCTGGGTGGTCGACTTCCCGCTCTTCCAGTGGGACGAGGACGCGGAACAGTGGACGTTCGTGCATCACCCGTTCACCGGCCCGCTCGGCGGCCACGAGGAGCTGATCGAGAGCGACGCGGGTGGCGCCCTCAGCCAGCACTACGACCTGATCTGGAACGGCTGGGAGCTCGGCTCGGGGTCGATCCGTATCCACCGGACCGAGGTGCAGGAGGCCGTCTTCCGCGCGATGGGGATGAAGGACGAGGAGGCGCGGGACAAGTTCGGCTTCCTGCTCGAGGCGCTGCGGATGGGCGCGCCGCCGATGGGCGGCTTCGCGCTCGGGATCGAGCGGTTCGTCGCCCTGCTCGCCGGCGAATCGAACATCCGGGAGATCGTCGCGTTCCCGAAGACGTCGACGGGCTCGGACCCGCTGACCGGGGCTCCGACAGTAATGCCGCAGGAAACCCTGGCCGAGCTCGGAATCAAGGTCTTGAAGACCGACTAAGGCGCGACTCAACTCGCGCCGATGGAACGGGCATACTTTCGACGATGGCTACCGAAGGCAGAGATCCCGCACAGGCACCCTCGCTGACCTCGCTCCCGAAGGTCGAGGATCTGCCGACGGTCGACCGCGGCTACGACCCCGATCGCACCCGCGAGGCATTCGAGGCCTTCCGCCGGCACACGACGCAGCTGCAGGTTCAGCTTCGCGTGCTCCAGGCCGCAGCGCGAAGTGGGCAGGTCGAGCCGACCGGTCACGCCGTGCGCATGGACGCGCTGCACCTTGTCCGCGCTGCAGCGGAGATGGCCGACACGATCGAGCGCGACGCGCAGAACGCCTCGGCGGGGCAGCTTCGCCGCACCGAGGAAGAGGTGTCCCGGCGCCAGCGGGAGATCCAGGCCAAGGAAGCCGAGACCGAGCGCTATCGCCAGGAGAGCGAGCGCCAGCGCGCCGAGATCGTTAACGCTGCGAAGAACGAAGCGCGTGAGACGACGAACGAGGCGCAGCGGCAGGCCGCGCAGGAGGTCCGCGAGGCCGAGGCGAGCGCTGCGCGGCTGCTCGAACAGGCGCGGCACCAGGCGACCGAGCTGACGAACGCCGCGCGAGCAGAGGTCGAGCAAACGCTCGAGTGGGCCCGCGCGCAGGCCGTCGTGGTCATGGCGCGGGCGCAACAGGGCGCGGAGCAGCTCCTCGCTGCGGCCGGACTCGGCGACGAGGCGATTTCGGGCGCGGTGGAGTCGATTGTCAAGGCCGCGGAGGCGTCCGCGGAAGCGGGCCGTCCGGCAGAGGGACCGCACGCATCCGCGCCGAGCGAGCCCCCGGTCTCTCCGGTGGCCGAGCCTCCCGTTTCACCGCCCACCGAGGACAAGCCTCCGGCCAAGGCCGAGAGCGAGCCTGAGGGCGACGAAAACGGCCGAGACGACAGCTAGTCTCTCGGCCTGATGCCGGGACGCTCGGGGCCTCGATTCGCCCTCGAAGCAGGGTTTTTGATCCTGCTAGCCGTGGCTGCGGGCCTCGCCGATCTTCGTCCCGCGGTGATCGTCCTGATCATGGCAGTCGCGTGGATCCTCGTCGCGCTGGTCGAGCTCATGTCCGACCGAATTGCCTCCGTACCCCGGCCGTTTCGGGCGTCGTACTGGAGCGAGCACGAGGAGCCACAGCCCGCGGAGGAGGCGGTCGAGCACGGGCCGGAGCCCGAGCCGGAGGCGGCAACAACCATGGTCGTCGGCCCTGAAGTGCCCGAGCCCGCGCGGAAGCGGCGCTGGTTCCGGCGCAAGGGCCGGGAGGAAGAAGAGGATCTGACAGCGGCGCCTACTCCGCAGCCGCGCCACGTTCGCCTGCTGCCCTCGCGACGGCAGGAGACGAGCCAGGCCGCCGCGGAGGTCGCGGACATCTTCGACGACGAGGAGCGTGACAAGCAGGCGCGATGAAGATCTCTCCGGGACTGATCCGGTTCACGATCGAAGCCGCATTCCTGATCCTCGTCGCCGTGCTCGCCGCTGTGGCGGGCCTGTCGGCGCTCTGGATCATCCTGGTCATGGCCGCCGCCTGGCTCGTCGTCGCGTGGGTCGAGCGAACGGGGTCTGCCCGCGCCTGGCCGGGATTCAGACGCGCCGCAGCCGAGCAGCCGGCCGAGACGCTCGAAGAAGCACCGGCGGCGCCGCCTCCCTCGCACGTGACCGTGCTCGAGGAAGAGCCGGAACCGGAGCCCGAGCCTGAACCGGAGCCCGTGGCCGCGGCGCGCGAGCCTCAGCCCGAGCCGGAGCCGAAACCGGAGCCCACGCCGGCGCCCGATCCGGAGCCGGAGCCGCAACCCGAGCCGGTCCCGGAGCCGCCGCAGATCGTCGAGGCGCCGCCGCCGCCGAGCCCGGCGGCGGTCGAGCGGGAGCCGGAGCCGGTGCTCGAACCGGTCGTGCAGTTCCCGGCCCGGGCGGCCGTCGCGCGGGAATGGAACCTCTGGGACCTCGAGCGCATGGCCAAGCAGGGCGAAGGGCTCGACTCCGACCGTGACGAGGAGCGGGCGATGCTTTTGATTCAGCTTCGCCAGTTCGCGACTACCGACGGGGCGCTGCCGTCGAGCTTCGATCCGGTCGTCCGCGAGACGTTCGGCGAGCTGATCGGACAGGGGCTGTGAATCCCGTCCTCGCGCAGCGCGAGATCGCGCTCGCCGGGATCGCGCTGCTCGCTGCGGTGACGGCGCTCGCGATCTCCTCCAAAAGCGGCGGTTCCGACTCGTTGAGCTCGCTGCCGAAGCCGGTTCCCGTCGCGGGCGGGTGGTACACGGCGCTCGCGGGCCCGGTCAACCTGCGTGCGGGTCAGCGGACGAAATGCGGGGTGCTGATCAAGCAGACGACGCCGGGCGTCATCGACCCGGTGCTGCCGTGCGGAGTGAAGCTCTACCTCGCGTACAAGGACAGCCCGCGCATCCTCACCCAGGTGATCGACCGGCGCGCGGTCCTTCCCGGCCGCCGCTTCGACGTCACACAGCCCTTGGCCGAGAAGCTGGGCCTCGACGGCGTGCAGCGCGTCCAGTGGGTCTACGCTCGTTAGAGTGAGACCGCGCCCGACCCTGCACGGGCGTCGCGCAGTCAAAGTAGAACCAACACTACTGACAAGGGAGCCTGGGTCCGGATAGGGCGTTGCCCGAGGCCGGCAGGGCACCCACCTGGTTATCCAGGTTCAACTCGTGCGCGGCGCAGTCGGCAGGGTCAGGGCGCGCTAGCCTGACGACGTGATCGAGGTCTTCGGAGACGCATCTCGCGACGGCGAGCTTGCACTCGTTCGCCTCGCCGTGGACGGCGATCGGATCGACTCGGCGGACGCCGAGGGGCTCGAGCGCTCGCTCGAAGGGCTGACGCTGTTCGAGGCGGCAGCCGTGCCGGGAGAGACGCTCGCGGCCGACGCGCTTGCGAACGCCCTGGGCCCGGTCTTTCGCGCCGAGCGCGATCCCGATCGCGTGGCTGTCGCGATGAGCGGCGGCGTGGACAGCGCGGTCGCCCTGCTGCGGGCGGGGCCGAGAGCGATCGGCGTCACGCTGCGGCTCTGGATCGATCCCGAGGCGCCCGACTCCGAGCGGGCCTGCTGCTCTCCGGAGGCCGTGATCGCCGCCCGGGAGACGTGTCACAGGCTGGGCGTCCCGCACGTCACGCTCGACCTGCGGGAAGAGTTCCGTCGCGCGATCGTCGCGCCGTTCGTGCGCGGATACGCGCGCGGCGAGACCCCGAACCCGTGCATTCGCTGCAACGGCAGCTTCCGGTTCGCCGAGCTGCTTTCGTTCGCCGACCGCGCGGGGGCCGGGAGGCTCGCCACGGGCCACTACGCGCGCATCGTCCGCCACAAGGGCCGTCTGCTGCTCGCCAGAGCGGCAGACGAGGAGAAGGACCAGTCCTACATGCTCGCGCGCCTCGATCCCAAGCTGCTCGAGCGGCTCTGGTTCCCGCTCGGCGAGCAAACGAAGGAAGCGACCCGCGACGAGGCTGCTCGTGCCGGGCTCGCGGTCGCGGGGCGGCGCGAGAGCCAGGAGGCCTGCTTCCTCGGCGGCGCCGACTACCGCGATTTCCTCCAGCGGCAGGGCGTCGAGTCCGAGTCAGGCGCGATCGTCGACGAGAACGGTGCGGAGATCGGGCGCCACGGAGGTCTCTGGCGGTACACGCCGGGCCAGCGCAAGGGGCTCGGAATCGCCTCGTCCGAGCCGCTCTACGCGCTGCGGAGCGATGCCCGCACGAACACGCTCGTCGTCGGCTCCCGCGACCGCCTCGGCAGCCTCGAGGTGACGGCTCGTGGCCGCTTGTACGTCCCCGCCCGCCGGGTCGAGGCGAAGCTCCGCTACCGGTCCCCTGCGGCGACGGCGACGGTCGAGGAGCGCGAAAGCGGCTTCAAGCTTGCATTCGACCAGCCGGTCTACGCAGTCGCGCCGGGGCAGACGGTCGTGCTCTACGAGGACGACGCCGTCGTCGGCGCAGGAACCATCAGTCCCGCCCAGGATCGCGATGAGGTGCGCGCAACTTTTGAAGGCTCTCGTCCGTTAACAGAGAGCGCCAACGATCTCGATTGACGCGAGACCGGGAGTGAAGGTGACGAGGGACACGATCAGCCTCACCATCCCAAAGGACGACGGCTTCGAGCACGTCGCTCAGCTCGTGCTGGCCGGAGTCGCCGCTCGGCTGAGCCTCACGTACGAGACCCTCGACGATCTCGAAGTGGCGCTCGAGTCGCTCCTCGAGCGCGCCGGCGTGAGAGGAACGGTGACGGTCGAGCTCCGGATCGAGGGGGAGGAGGTACACGCGGCCATCGGCCCCTTCACCGACGGGGAGCTCGCCGAGCTCGAAGGCGCGGCGCCGGATGCGCTCGGCCTGCAACGCGTCCTCGACACGGTCGTCGACCGGTTCGACGTCGCCGAGCGCCATGACGGGCAATGGGTCGAGCTCGTGAAAAGCGTTCGCTTCAAGGAGCCCGCATAAATGGCCGCGGAGAACGACAAGGTCCTGCTTCGCCGCTACCACGAGGAGGGAGATCTCCAGGCGCGGGAGCAGCTGATCGAGCAGTACATGTCCCTCGTGCGCTCGCTCGCGAGGCGCTACTCCTATCGGGGCGAGCAGCTCGACGATCTCGTCCAGATCGGGGCGATCGGCTTGATCAAGGCGATCGACCGCTTCGATCTCGACCGCGGCGTCGAGCTGACCACCTACGCGACACCGAACATCATCGGCGAGATCAAGCGGCACTTCCGCGATCGCGGCTGGTCGGTGCGCGTTCCGCGCGGGCTGCAGGAGCCGAACATCCAGCTCTCTCGCCTGATCGAGGAGCTCACGGTGCAGCACGGGCGTTCGCCGGCGATCGCCGAGCTCGCCAAGGCCGCCGAGGTCAGCGAGGAGGAGGTGCTCGAAGCGCTCGAGAGCGGCCGTGCCTACAGCTCGCTTTCGCTGTCGTCCGGCGGCTCCCAGGACGAGGAGGGCGATCTCGATCCGCTCGAGTCGCTCGGCACGGAGGAGCACGAATACGAGGTCTCCGAGGACCGCGCCGTGCTCGCTCCGGGCTTTCGCGTGCTCGACGAGCGGGAGCGCAAGATCCTGCACCTGCGCTTCTTCAAGGGCCTGACCCAGTCGCAGATCGCCCAGCATGTCGGAATCTCCCAGATGCACGTCTCTCGCCTGATCCGCCGCTCCCTCGAGAAAATCCGCGAGGAGATCACGGACGAGGAGCCCCCTGCGCGAGCCGCGCAGGGCTAGACCGGGCTCGCGCCTAGAATCGAGACCATGCGCACGACCGCCGAGCTCCGCGAGGGGTTCCTTTTCTTCTTCGAGTCGAAGGGCCACAAGCGTCATCCGTCCGGCTCGCTCGTCCCGCCGGAGTGGGACCACTCGACGCTGCTCAACAGCGCGGGCATGCAGCCGCTGATGCCGTACTTCCTCGGGCGCGAGACGGCGCCCGCGCCGCTGCTCACGACCGTCCAGAAGGTCTTCCGCACGCCGGATATCGACGAGGTCGGGCTCGACACGTTCCATCTGACCTTCTTCGAGATGCTCGGCAACTTCTCGTTCGGCGAGTACTTCAAGGAAGGCGCGATCGACTTCGCATGGGAGTTCGTCTTCGACCACATGAACCTCGACCCCGACAAGTTCTGGGTCAGCGTCTTCGCGGGCGACCCCGAGCTCGGGCTCGGCGAGGACGAGGAAGCGGTCCGCCTCTGGGAGGCGAAGGGCCTTCCGCCCGAGCGCGTTGTCCGCCTCGACCGTTCGCACAATTTCTGGTCGGTCGGCGGCCCAGGCCCGTGCGGGCCCGACACCGAGCTCTTCTGCGACCGTGGCAAGGAGGTCGGCTGCCGCCGCCCCGATTGTGCTCCCGGCTGCGAGTGCGAGCGGTTCCTCGAGTTCTGGAACCTCGTCTTCATGGAGTACGAGCTACGCGAGGACGGTACGGTCACGCCGCTCCCCAAGCAGAACGTCGATACCGGGCTGGGCCTCGAGCGAGGCGCCGCCGTCCTCCAGGACGTGATCTCGGTCTACGAGACCGACGGCTACCAGGCGATCATGAACTGGATCGCGGGCGAGAGCGGCGTCGCGTTCGACGAGTCGGCGAAGGCGACGAAGGCGCACCGCATCCTGGCCGACCACGGCCGCGGGATGACGTTCCTCGTCGGGGACGGGGTGCTGCCGTCCAACGAAGGCCGCGGCTACGTCCTGCGGCGAGTCATCCGGCGCGCGGTGCAGCAGGCACGCGCGATCGGCCTGGATGATCTCTGGCGGATCTCCGAGATCGTCGTCGATCAGATGGCGCGCTGGTATCCCGAGCTGGAGGAGAACCGCGACCGGATCCGCGAGACGCTGAAGGCCGAGGAAGAACGCTTCTCGCAGACCTTGGAGCGCGGTATGGGACTCTTCGAGGAGGTCGCAAGTGCAGGTGCGATCTCGGGGGAGGACGCGTTCAAGCTCCACGACACCTACGGCTTTCCGCTCGAGCTCACCCGCGAGCTCGCGCGCGAGCGGGGGCTTGCAGTCGACGAGGAGGAGTTTTCGCGGCGGATGGCCGAGCAGCGCGAGCGGTCCCGGCAGGCCGCCGCGTTCGAGGCCGAGATCCAGGTGAGCGGGCCCCCCACCCAGTTCGTCGGCTACGAGCGGAGCGACGTGCGGACGGCGATCACCGCGTACGCGGACCTCGGCGACGGCACCTTCCAGGCGAAGCTCGAGCAATCGCCCTTCTACCCCGAAGGCGGCGGCCAGGACTCCGACACCGGCTACATCGAGAACGAAGCCGGTGCGCGAGCCGAGCTGGTCGCCGCGACCCGGCTGGGTCGTGAGGACCAGGTGCTCACCTTCAGGGGCGAAGGTTTCAAGGAGGGTGACCGTGTTCACGCCGTCGTCCCGTGGTCGGTCCGTTTTCCGACGATGACGAACCACACGGCGACGCACCTGCTGCACAAGGCGCTGCAGGTCGTGCTCGGCGACCACGTCCGTCAGGCTGGATCCGCCGTGCGGCCGGACAAGCTCCGCTTCGACTTCACCCACGGACAGGCGGTGACGCCGGAGCAGCGCGCGGAGATCGAGGAGCTCGTCAACGAGAAGATCTTCGAAAACCATCCCGTCCGGGCGTACATCACGCCGATCGAGGAGGCGCGCAAGCTCGGCGCGATGATGCTCTTCGGCGAGAAGTACGGCGACGAGGTTCGCGTCGTCGAGATCGACGACTTCTCGCGAGAGCTGTGCGGAGGCACGCACGTGCGCTCGACGGCGGAGATCGGTCCGTTCACGATCCTCTCCGAGGCGTCCGTCGGAGCGGGGACGCGGCGGATCGAGGCGCTCACATCCGGCGAGGCGTTCGCCCTCCTGCGCGCCCGCACGCACGAGGCGGACGAGCTCCGTGAGGAGCTCGCGAAGGAGCGCAAGGCCGCGGCGAAGAAGACTGCAACCGCCGAGGCCGACATCACGTACCGTGACGAGGCGGGTGGGATCGTCGTCGCCGAGGTCAAGTCGATGAAGGGGTCTGAGCTCAGAGATCTGTCCGATCGGATCCGCCAGTCGAAGAACGCGACTGCGGTCCTGCTCGGATCCGTCGACGACGGCCGGGCCTACCTCGTGGTGAACATCGACGACTCGCTGGTCGAGAAGGGTGTCGACGCGGTCGCGGTCGCCCGCGAGGCGGCGAAGAAGATCGGCGGCGGCGGCGGAGGCCGGCCGAGCCTGGCGGAGGCGGGAGGCAAGAATCCCGAGGGCCTTGCCGAAGCCTATGAGGTCGGGAAGAGCGAGATCGCCTCTGCGCTTTCGTGAGGGTGCTGGCGCTCGATTACGGATCGGCGAGGACGGGAGTCGCGGTCTCTGATTCGACCGGCACGATCGCTCGTCCCATCGGTGTCGTCGAGCGGGCGGCAACCGAGGACGGCCTTGCTCGCCTAACCGAGCTCGTTCGGGAGCACGAGCCGGAGCGGATCGTGGTCGGCCTTCCGCTCACGATGCGGGGCGAGCGCGGCGAGCAGGTCGAGGAGACCGAGCAGTTCGTCGAGGCTCTGCGGGCCGTCGTGGCCGTACCCGTAGAGAGCTTCGACGAGCGATTCACTTCCGATCTGGCCGAGCGTGACCAAGCCGCGGCCGCGCCCGAGGACGCGCGGGCGGCCGCCCATCTGCTGACGAGCTATCTGGCGTGGTCGAGCAGCGGCGCGGAATGATCCCGCCGCAGCCGCGCCGGCCCGAGCGGCGGCGTCCTCCACGCGGCGTGGTGCTCAGACGGCGGCTCCTGGCGCTCGGGCTGTTCGCTGCGGCGATCGTCGCCGCCGGCTTCGCGATCGCTTCTGTCGGGGGAGACGACAAGTCGAAACCCGCGACGACTGCGACCGTGGCGCCGACCTTCAAGATCATCTTCCCGGAGGGGTTCACGCGCCGCGAGATGGCCGAGCGGATTAGCGCCGTCGACAAGATCGCCGAGGACGAGCGCGGCGTCAGGCCTCGGTTGACGGCGCAGGCGTATCTGCGGGCCACGCGTCGCGTTCGGCCCCGGGCGGGCTTCGGCCGGGTCCGGCCGGCCGAAGGCTTTCTCTTCCCGGCGACGTTCGAGTTCGCGAAGGACACGACGTCCGCGCAGCTCGCCGCCGAGCAACTCGACGCCTTCCGCAAGAACTGGGCGAAGGTCGACCTGCGCTACACGCGGTCGAAGAACCTCACGCCCTACGACGTCCTCATCATCGCCTCGATGGTCGAGAAGGAAGCAGCGGCGCCGGAGGAGCGGGGCAAGATCGCGCGGGTCATCTACAACCGGCTTCATCACGGGATGGTGCTCGGGATCGACGCCACGATCCGCTACGGACTCGGTGTCCCGGCGACCCAGTCGCTGCGCGAATCCCAGCTGAACATGATCCACCCGTACAACACCCGCCGCGTCGCGGGCCTCACGCCGACGCCGATCGCGAATCCCGGCCTTGCTTCGATCCAGGCGGCCGCGCATCCGGAGCCGGGGGATTGGCTCTTCTTCGTCCGCAAGCCGGACAAGCTGCACCACTTCTTCACCGCGAGCGAGCGCGAGTTCGAGAACTACAAGAAGGCGCACGGCTACAAGTGAATCTCGTCGGCCTGCTGGGCCGGCCCGTGGCCGACTCACTCTCGCCACGGATGCAGAACGCCGCCTTCGCGGCGCGGGCGCTCGACTGGGTCTACGTCGCCATGGAGGTCGAGCGACTCGAGCCTGCGGTCGCCGGTCTCGTCGCGCTCGGCTTCAACGGGGCCAACGTGACTACCCCGCACAAGCAGGCGGCGGCAAAGCTCTGCGACGAGGCCGACGGCGACGCCGTCAACCCGCTCGTGATCCGCGTGGGGCGCGTGTTCGGCTTCAACACCGATCGGAAGATCGTTGAGGGGATCGAGGCCGAGCGGGTCTGCCTGATCGGCGCGGGCGGCGCGGCGGCGGCTTTGCTTCCGGCTCTGCCCGGCGAGCTGAGGGCCTATTCGCGCAAAGGGGAGTGGCCGCCGGATGCGAGCGAAGCCGACCTGATCGTGAACGCGACGCCCGTGCGCGACGAGCTGCTGGTCGAGCCTCGCGCCGGCCAGACGGTGGTCGACCTCGCGTACTACGCCGACGGCCGCCCGACGGCGCTCGTCGAGGCGGCGCGCGCGGCAGGCTGTGAGGTGATCGACGGTCTCGAGGCGCTGGTCCGCCAAGGAGCCGCCTCCTTCGAGCTCTGGACCGGTGTCGAACCGCCCGTCGACGTCATGCGAGCCGCCGTCAGGCCCGAATTACGCTTCGCGTGATGAGGCTCGAACTTTTTACCGCGGGCGAGTCGCATGGTCCGGCCCTCGTCGCGATCGTGACCGGCCTGCCTGCGGGGCTCGTGCTCGACCGCGAGGCGATCAACGCCGACCTGCGCCGCCGCCAGCAGGGGTACGGGCGGAGCCCGCGTCAAAAGATCGAGACCGACGAGGTCGAGGTGCTCGCCGGGCTGCGTCACGGACGAACGCTTGGCTCGCCGCTCGCGCTGGTCGTCCGGAACCGAGACCACGAGAACTGGGCGTGGGGCATGAGCCCATGGCCGCCCGAGGGCAAGCCTCAGGGGAAAGGCTCGAAACCCGTGACGTTGCCGCGGCCGGGGCACGCCGACCTCGCGGGCTTTATGAAGTTCGGCCTGGACGACGTTCGGGACACGCTCGAGCGCGCTAGTGCGCGGCAGACCGCCGCGGCCGTCGCCGCCGGGGCCGTCGCCAAGGCGCTGCTCCGGGAGCTCGGCGTCGAGGTCGAGGGCCGGGTCGTGACCGAGGATCTCGAAGCGCGAATCGACGAGGCCAGGGGTGAACGCGACACGGTCGGCGGCGTGGTCGAGGTTCGCGCGCAGGCTGTGCCGCCCGGGCTCGGCTCGTACGCCACGAAGGAGCAGCGGCTGGACGCCCGCCTTGCCGCGGCGTTGATGGGGATCCAGGCCGTGAAAGGTGTCGAGATCGGCGGTGGGTTCGAGCTCGCGGAGCTGCGCGGCTCGGAGGCCCACGACGAGATCCTGCGGGACGAGCGAGGGCTCTACCGGGAGACGAATCGCGCCGGTGGGATCGAAGGCGGCATGTCGAACGGCGAGGAGATCGTCGTCCGCGCGGCGATGAAGCCGCTGCCCACGTTGATGCGTCCGCTCGCGTCGGTCGATCTCGAAACCGGCGAGCCCGGTGAGGCGCTCGTCGAGCGAAGCGACGTCGCGGCAGTGGAGGCGCTTGCCGTCGTCGCAGAGGCTGCCGTGGCCTTCGAGCTCGCGCGAGCGGCGCGCGAGAAGTTCGGCGGCGACGCCGTCGGCGACTTCGTGGCCGCCCACCGCGCCTATCTGGAGCGGATCGACTGGGCCCCGCGCTAGACAAGCACGTCGCGCTCATCGGCTTCATGGGCGCCGGGAAGTCGACGCTCGGGCAGGACGTCGCCGGCCGCCTGGATCGCCCCTTCGTCGACACGGATTCGCTCGTCGAACAGGAGGGCCCGATACCCGAGCTCTTCGAGCGGGGTGTCTTCAGGGAGGTCGAAGAGCGCGCGGTATTCTCGGCGCTCGACGGATCCCCGAGCGTGATCGCGCTTGGCGGCGGCGCCGTCGAGACCCCCTCGATCCGCGAGGCGCTCGCGAAGCAGGCTGTGACCGTTCTCGTCGAGATTGATCCCGACGCGGCGTGGGCGCGTGTGAGCGGTAGCGACCGTCCGCTTGCCCAGGACGAGACCGACTTCCGGCGCCTGTACGAGCAGCGGCAGCCGCTCTACGCCGAGGTCGCCGAGGGCCTCGCTCAGGACGCAGACGACGTCATCCTGGCCGCAGGGGCCGTGTCCAGGGGTCTGACCCCGCGAGAGGGGCCGTTCGAGCTCGTTGCCGACGGGCACGTCCTCACGCTGCACGACCCGCCCGTCGACGACGCGCCGAGGCACACGCTGCCTCGTGGAGAGGAGGCGAAGACGCTCGCTTCGGTCAAGCGGCTCTGGCGCGAGCTCCGGCTCGATCGCGCCGGCACGGTCGTTGCCTTCGGCGGCGGCTCGATCACCGACGTAGCCGGCTTCGTCGCGGCGACCTATCTCCGCGGGATCGACTGGATCGCCGTGCCGACGACCCTTGTCGGACAGGTGGACGCGGCCATCGGCGGCAAGACCGCGATCAACCTGCTTGAGGGCAAGAACCTCGTCGGCGCATTCCACTGGCCGGTCGAGACAGTGCTCGACCCTTCACTGCTCGAGACCTTGCCGGAGGCCGAGCGAAGAGCCGGGATGGCAGAGGTCGTCAAGACGGGGCTGCTCGCCGGAGAGCCGCTCTGGGAGTTGCCCGACGCAGAGCTCGTGCGGCGGTGCGCCGCCTACAAGACGGCGATCTGTCTGCGCGATCCCCATGACCGCGGCCCCCGGCGCGTGCTCAATCTCGGACATACGTTCGCGCACGCGCTCGAGACTGCAAGCGGCTACTCACTGCCGCACGGCGAGGCGGTCGCACTCGGGCTCCTTGCTGCGCTCAGGCTGTCCGGCCAGGCGACAGACGCAGTCGACGAGATCCTCCGCCCGCGGCCCGTCGAGGTCGACGTGGAAACCGCATGGGCAGCGCTCAAGCGCGACAAGAAAGGGGAGGGTGTCTTCGTCCTGCTCGAGGCGCCCGGCAAGCCGGTCGTGACGACGGTGCCGGACGGGGACGCGCGCCGCGCCCTCGGCGAGCTGATCGCAAACTAGAGTCCCCTCGTGCGCGTCGTCGTCCTCAACGGCGTCAACCTCGATGTCGTCGGCCTTCGCGATCCGCAGCTCTACGGTGGGCTCAGCCTCGGCCAGCTCGAGTCGCGCATCTACGACTGGGCAAGGGAGCTGGAGCTGAACGCGGACTGCCGGCAGACGAACAGCGAGGGCGAGTACGTGAACTGGTGTCACGACGCACTCGAGTGGGCCGACGGCGTCGTCGTCAACCCCGGCGCGTGGACGCACTACAGCTATGCGATTCGCGATGCGCTCGAACTGTTCGAAGCTCCGGTCGTCGAGGTCCATCTCTCGAACGTGAACGAGCGAGAGGAATGGCGCCGCCACTCGGTGATCGCCGAGCTCGCCGCGAAGCGCATCATCGGCAAGGGGCCCGACGGCTATCGCGAGGCGCTCGAGTTCCTGGCGGCGCGCCGATGAAGGAGCGCGTCGACCGGTTGCGCCCGTCGCTCGAGGAACCGTTCCTCGTCACGAACCCGACCAACGTCTACTACCTGACGGGCTTTCACAGCTCGAACGCCGCGCTGCTGGTCGACGAGCAGCGGGTCTGTCTCTTCACCGACTTCCGGTACGCGGAGCGGGCGAGGGAGGTCGAGGACGTGGAGTTCACCGAGACGCCGCGGTCCCTCTACAAAGAGCTGCCCGAGCTCCTCTCCGGCCGAATCGGCTTCGAGCCCGCGCATCTCACGTACGCGAACCACCAGACTCTCAACGTAGGCGGCATCGAGCTCGTCCCGCGCCCCGGCCTCGTCGAGGCGCTGCGGACAGTAAAGGACGAGGACGAGCTCGAGCGGATTCGTCGCGCGGCGCGGATCACCGACCAGGCGTACGAGCGGCTGGCCGAGGAGCCCTTCATCGGGCGGACGGAGAGCGAGCTCGCATGGCGGATGCAGGAGCTGTTCCACGAACTCGGCGCCGAAGAGCCCGCATTTCCCTCGGTCGTCGCGACGGGACCCAACGGGTCGCGACCACATGCGGAGCCCGGCGAACGGCGAATCGAGCAAGGGCAGCTCGTCGTGGTCGACGCAGGCGCCAAGGTCGACTCGTACTGCTCCGACTGCACGCGCACGTTCTCGACCGGGGAGCTGCCGGACGAGCTCTGTCGCGCCTACCACGTTTGCCTGGACGGGCAACAAAAAGGTGTCGAGGCCACACGGGCCGGATCCGAGGCGACGGCAGTCGACGCGGCCGCGCGCGACGTGATCGCCGAGGCCGGCTTCGGCGACAACTTCCGTCACGGGCTCGGGCACGGGGTGGGCCTGAACGTCCACGAGGCGCCGAGGGTGGCGGTCGATTCGGTGGACACGCTCGCCGCCGGAAATGTGGTCACCGTCGAGCCGGGGATCTACCTCGAGGGCCTCGGCGGCGTGCGCATCGAGGACCTCGTGTTCGTCACCGACGAAGGCCCCGAGGTGCTGAGTTCGTTCACGAAGGAGCTCGTGGAGGTTTCGTGAAGGCGCGACTGCTCCTGGTCGCCGTGGCCGCGCTAGCGTCGTCCTCGACGGCGTCGGCGGAGCTCGTGGCACCGGGGGCCGAGGACGGACGCGTCGCCGTGACCCGAAACGGGACCCCGTTCGTCTCGTTCTTCCGCGACAAGAGGCTGATCCTTCGAAGCCGTCAGATCAACGGCCGATGGCGTAGCCAGTCGATCGCTGGGTTTCCCCCAAACTCCAGCCTGGTCAGCCTTCTCGTCGGCCGCTCGGGACCTGTGGCCCTCGTCGCCGGACCCCGCTCTCGAACGCTCTCAGTCGTTCGGCTGGTCGGCGGGCGTTGGCAGGTCGCACCGATTGTCAGACGCCTTCGCAGGAACGTCACGCTCGGTTGGCCGGGCCTCGGGCTCGATCGACGCGGCCTGCCCGTGGTCGCGTACACGAGATGGAATGCGCAGACCCGGCTCAGCTCGCTCATCCTTGCCCGAGTCGGTCCCGACGGCGGGGTCCGCTACCACCAGATCACCGTCGGGGGTTTTCCGAAGAGCTACGTCGCCCCTCCCGCGGCGCCCGTGGTCTTGCCGGGCGACCAAGTGCACGTCCTCGAGTCGTTCGGAATAGACGGGGCCGTCGGGACGATCGACTGGACGCGCGGGCCCAGGGCGTGGAGCGGTCAGTTCATCGACGGTGGTTACGGAGACTTTCCGGTCGGGCCGCTGTTCGCCGCTCTCGGGCCTCGGCGAGCGATCTACGCAGCCTGGAGCCAGGCGCTGTTCGGCACCGGCGATTTTCCCGTCACCCTCGCCGTGCGCGGTCGCTCGATCGATGCGAACTTTGTCCTGAATCGAGCACTGACCACGGGCTTGGCGATCACGACAGGCGGCGCCGAGATCGCGGCAAACGAGTGGGTGACCGCCGACGAGCTTGGCGTCGGGGGTTCCGGAACGGACTGGGCGGCGCGGATCGTCGGTCGGGGACGGGCGGCAATCGAGCTCGACGGCTGGATTGCAGGCATCGCGAGCTCCGGGCCTTCGCGGGACGTCCTCTTATCCGGTCCGGCCGGCCTTTCGTGGTTTCGGTCGCGTGCCCCCCTCTTCACGCGAGTGACGCTGAAGGCGACGCCCAAGGCGGACGGGACCGTCCTCCTGACCGGCGCCGTCCGCGGGGCGGCGCGGGGTTCCGTGATGCTCTATCGCGAACGGCCCGGCGCTCCTCGTCAGGTCGCCGGCGGCACAGCGATCGGCGCGGGCGGGTCGTTTTCATTGATCGACAGGCCGCCGGCACGCCCGCTTCTCTATCGGGCGGTCTACGCCGATCCGGTGAGCGGACTGCCGTACGCGGCGCTGCTCCGCGATCCTGTCGACTGAATACCTAGACTGATCGCCCGATGGCCGAAACCGTCTCCACGAATCAGTTTCGGAACGGGATGCACATCGGGCTCGAGGGCGGCGTGTGGCGCATCGTCGAGTTCCAGCACGTGAAGCCCGGCAAGGGAGGCGCGTTCGTGCGCACGAAGCTGAAGAGCCTCGACTCCGGGGCCGTTGTCGACAAGACCTTCCGCGCGGGTGAAAAGTTCCCGCGCGTCCGCACCGAGGTGAAGGAGGTTCAGTACCTCTACGACGCGGGTGACGAGGTCGTCTTCATGGACCAGGAGACCTACGAGCAGTTTGGGCTCTCGCGCGACTCGGTCTCCGACGCGCTCGAATACCTCGAGCCGTCGAGCTCGGTGCAGATGCTGACCGTCGACGGACGTCCCGCGAGCGTGCAGATGCCCTCGTCGGTGGAGCTGACCGTGAAGGAGACGGAGCCCGGAGTTCGCGGCGACACGGTCTCCAACGTGACCAAGCCGGCGACCCTCGAGACCGGCGCGGTCGTCCAGGTGCCGCTGTTCGTCAACGTGGGCGACCGGATCAAGGTCGATCCGCGCGAGCGGCGCTATATCTCGCGCGCCTAGATTTCCGATCCGGCCGCTTCGACCTCGGCACCGGCAGTGTCGTCCGGAACGACGGCGGGTCGGGTCGGTCCCGACGTGTCTCTGATCCGCCACATGTCCGGGATCAGCAGGAGCACGAGGCTCGACGCCATCGTCAGGAAGAACGCGGCGAGCAGCGTCTCCTTGACGCCGACCGCCTCCGCGATCGGGCCGACGATCGCCAGGCCGAGCGGGCGGAGCGCCGTCGAGCCCATCCAGTCGTAAGCGGCGACGCGCGACAAGGCCTGCTGCGGGACGTTGCGCTGCAGCGTCGTCTCCCACAACGTCCCGGCGACCCCGATCGACAGGCCGGAGGCCACCTCCGTCAGTGCGATCGCCCATGCCGGCGCGGTGAACGCGAGCAGCACGAGGCTCGGCCCCGAAAGGAGGATGATCGACCAGGCGAAGACGAGGGGCCGCCGAGGCCGCAGGCGCATCGACCACGCGTTGCCGAGCAGCGTGCCGAAGCTGAACGCGACCAGGATGAACGCCCAGGCGCCGGCGCCGCCAAGCGACTCCTTCGCGACCAGGGGGCCCAGCACCATGATCGTCGACAGGTAGATCATCTGGAAGGCGGCGAAGTCGACGATGCTCGCCCAGAGCCAGGTGCGCGCCCGCACCTCGCGCCACCCGGCGCCAAGCGCGTGCCAGAACGACTCCGCCGCCGCGGGTACGTACCCGAGCGGCCGGAGCAAGCCGAGCAGGACTGCGCCGACCGCGAACGTGAGGGCGTCGCCGATCAGCGCCCAACCGGCGCCGACCGTAGCGACGAGCACACCGCCGATCGCAGGCCCGATGATCCCGCCGAGACTGAGCGTCAGAAACATCAGGCCGTTTGCCGCCTGGAGTTGGTCGGCCGGCACGAGCTGCGGCGTCAGTCCCGAAGCGGCCGGCCGGAAGACACCCGTGGCCGCGCCGTGCACGAATTGCAGCGCGATCAGCTGCCAGACCTGCGCGTGTCCGCCCACGAGGAGAAAGCCGAGCAGGCCCTGACTGAAGAAACGGATGACGTTCGAGGCGACCATGACCCGCTCCCTAGGCATGCGATCGGCCCACACGCCGCCGGCGAGAAAGAGCAGGACCTGGCCGAGGATTCGAGCGAAGAGGACGAGCCCTAGGTCGGACACCGACCCGGTCAGGTCGAGCACTGCAAAGGCGATCGCGACCGGCACGAAGAAGTCGCCGACGGTGGAGATCACCTGGGAGACAAACAGCAGGCGAAAATCGCGCAGGCGCAGGACTTCCGGGACCATTCCCGCCGCAACCTACTGGGTAAGGTCCCGCTTGCGATGCCCGCCCTCGTGGACACGACGGTCCGCCTGCTCTCGCAGGAACCGCTGGCCGGAACGCTGCCGACCGGCGAGCTCCTCGACCTCGCCGAGATCCTCGACGGAGCGGGATTCGCCTATCTCGAAGTGTCCGGCGGCGGCGTCTTCGACAGCGCGGTCCGGCGTGGGGTCGAGAGCCCCTGGGAGCGCATCCGTGCGCTCAAGGGGCGGACGAAGACGCCGCTCGCGCTTGCACTCCGAGGCCGCTTCCTCGTCGGCTCACGGCCCGTCGGCGGTGACTTCGCGCGGCGCTTCGTCGCTTCTGCAGCCGAAAGCGGTATCGACGTCTTCCGTCTCCACGACCCGCTGAACGACGTCTCCAACCTGCGCGAGGCCGCTGAGGCGATCACGGGCGCCGGACGGGAGTTCGACGGTGGGCTCGTCTTCGGGTCCGGGTACACCGGCGAGACAGAGGCGCTGATCGAGCAGGCGCGCAAGCTTCCCGAGCTCGGCGCGTCGCGTGTACTGCTCCACGACCCGTCCAGCTCACTGCAGCCGCACCGCGCGCAGGAGCTGGTCGAGGGGCTGCGCGAAGCGAGCGGTTTGCCGGTGGGGCTCTACTGCCAGGGCGCCGGCGGCAATGCGCTCGCAGCCGCGCTCGGAGCGGTCCAGGCCGGAGCCGATCTCGTCTCCTGCGCCATCTATCCGGTCGCCCTCACGCTCCACCGCGTCTCGGGCGAGGCGCTCGCGCAGGCTCTGGCCGGTCTCGGGATCGACAGCGGCGTGGATGTCGATGCGCTCTGGCGAGCCTCGGAGCTCGTCGACGAACACATTGGCGACGCGCCGGTGGCTCCGCTGACACCGCGCGTCGCGGTGCGCGCCGCGCAGCACAGCGTGCCGCCCGGGCTCGTCGCAGCGCTCGACGCGCACCTCCGCGCGCACGGCGCCAGCGACCGCATCGACGAGGTGCTCGAGGAGCTCGGGCGCGTCCGGGCGGAGGCCGGCTGGCCGCCCATGGCCGCGCCGATCGGCCAGATCCTCGCTTCGCAGGCGATCCTGAACGTTCTCGCCGCGAGCCGCTACCAATCGGTCGTGGACGAGCTCCGAGGCTTGCTCGAAGGCCGCTACGGCGACCCGCCTGGGAAGATCGACACGACCGTGCGCCGCGCGGTCGAGCTCCTTTCCGATAGGGACTCGGGCGAAGCGCCGCCGGTCGATCTGGACAGCCTGCGGGAGGAAGCCGAAGGGATCGCTTCGAGCGAGGAGGAGCTGCTCCTGCTCGCGCTCTTCGGCGACGAGGCTCGGCCGCTTCTCGAGACGATCCGGGGTCGGCACCGGCGCGAGGACACGCTCGAGGCGAGCGGCGTCGACAAAGCCCGCGCCGACCGCATTCGCGAGATCGTCCGCATCGTCCAGGAGTCCGGTGTGGGCGAGATCACGCTCGAGGAATCCGGGATGCGCGTCTCCATTCGCCGGACGCCCGAGCCGCTCGAGCCGGGGCTCGTCGCTCTCGAAGGCGAGGCCGAGGCTGAGGGGAACGCGGCGGAAAGCCCGGCCTCAGAGCCCTCCGCGGACGGCCTCGTGCGCGTCGAGGCGCCGATGGTCGGCACGTTCTACCGCGCTCCGCAGCCGGGCGCGCCTCCCTTCGTCGAGGAGGGAGACACTGTCGCGGCGGGCCAGACCCTTTGCATTCTCGAGGCGATGAAGCTGATGAACGAAATCAAGGCCGACGTCGAGGGAGTCGTGCGCACGATCCACGCTCGTAACGCCGAGCCGGTGGAGTACGGCCAGCTTCTGTTCGAGCTCGAGCCCGTCACCGGCCGGCCGCTGGATGCCCTCTAGCCGGTGTTTCAACGAGTTCTGATCGCGAACCGCGGCGAGGTTGCCGTCCGGGTGATCCGCACGCTGCACGAACTGGAGATCGAGGCTGTGGCCGTCTACTCGACCGCCGACAAGGACTCGATGCACGTGCAGTTCGCCGACCGCGCCGTCTGAATCGGCCCGCCTCCGGCCGGCGAAAGCTACTTGAAGATCCCGTCACTGATCGCCGCTGCGACGACGACGGGCTGCGAGGCCGTTCATCCGGGCTGGGGCTTCCTGGCTGAGAACCCGGCTTTCGTCGAAGCATGCGCCGACAACGAGCTCGTCTTCATCGGGCCGCGGGCCGAGACGATGGCCCGCATGGGCGACAAGGTCCAGGCGAAAGAGGAGTTGGGGAAGGCCGACGTGCCGCTCGTCCCGGGAACGAACGAGCTGGCGAGTGCTGCCGACGCGCGCGCGGCCGCCGACGAGGTCGGCTACCCGGTGCTGCTCAAGGCGGTCGCGGGAGGAGGCGGGAAAGGAATGCGGCTCGTGCAAACGCCCGACGAGCTGGAAGGAGCGTTCCAGATGGCGGCCGGCGAAGCCGATGCGGCGTTCGGCGATCCCAGCCTCTACCTCGAGACGGCGATCTCCCCGGCGCGGCACGTCGAGATCCAGGTGCTGGCGGATCGCGACGGAGGGGTGCTGACGCTCGGCGAGCGCGAATGCTCGATCCAGCGCCGCCACCAGAAGCTGATCGAGGAGTCCCCTTCCGCGGCGCTCACGCCGGACACGCGCGAGGCTATGGAGGCCGCGGCCGAGCGGGCTTGTCGCGCGATCGGCTACGAGAACGCGGGCACGTTCGAGTTCCTCGTCGGGCCGGACTCGTCCTTCTACTTCATCGAGCTGAACGCCCGGCTTCAGGTCGAGCATCCGGTATCGGAGCTCGTGACGGGGATGGATCTGGTCCGGGAGCAGCTGCGGGTCGCGTCGGGTGAACCGCTGGCGCGCACCGGCCGCGCCGCACGGCGTGGCCATGCGATCGAGGTTCGCATCAATGCGGAAGATCCAACGCGCGAGTTCGCGCCGAGCCCCGGGCGGGTGACGAAGCTGCGCACGCCGCTCGGCCCGGGAGTCCGGCTCGACACGCACGTCCGGGAGGGCGACACGGTGCCTCCGTACTACGACTCCCTGCTGGGGAAGCTGGTCGTCTGGGACGAGGACCGTCCCAGCGCGATCGCCCGCGCGCTGCGGGCGCTTGGTGAGCTCGCCGTCGAGGGTGTGCCAACGACACGCGAGACCGCGGTCGAAATCCTCCGCAGCGAAGAGTTTGCGAGCGGCCGTTATTCGACGAGCTTCCTCGCGGAGGCGGCGCCGCGACTCGCCACCCTTCGAGCGGGATGACCGACCGACTCGAGATCGACGGGCCGCAGGGCTCGATCTGCGTCACGCCTGCCGCGCTGACGCGTTTGGTCGCTTCCGCGGCCGAAGGCGTGGAGGGCGCTCGTCTTCGTCGCCGCCGCCTGGAGCTGTCGATCGAGGACGGACGCGCCCGGGCGAGCCTCGGCGTTCGTGCGCCCTATGGCGTCCCGCTGCAGGAGCTTGCGCGCTCGGTCCAGGAACGGGTCGGCGCCGCGCTCGAGCAGATGTGCGGTCTGGAGATCGAGACCGTCGACGTGATCGTCGAGGAGCTCGAGTGAGCACCGGACGTCGGGCAGCACGGCGGACGGCGCTCTTCGTGCTGTACCAGTGGGATGTCACCGGCCAGCCGCTCGCCTCGCTGTACGAGGGCGAGGTCGATCCGTTTGCCCGCGAGCTCGCCGAGGGCGTGGCGGAGCGGGCGGAGGAGCTCGACCGCCGCATCACCGCGGCGGCCGAGGACTGGACGGCGGACCGGCTCGGCGCCGTCGAGCGCAACGTGCTTCGGATCGCCCTCTACGAGCTCGACGCGGGCGCCGTTCCGCTCGAGGTCGCGATCGACGAGGCCGTCGAGCTGGCCAAGCGCTACGCGACCGAGGACGCCGCGCGGCTCGTGAACGGGATCCTCGGCCGGATCGCCAGGGAGCGGGAGGAGGTGAAATGAGCTCGAACGACGCGCTCAAGCGCGCGGAGGACTTGCTGGAGCGCCTCGAGGAGGCTCGTCGTAAACTCGAAGCGACGACCGATCCCGACCAGGCGATCGACATCCTGCAGCAGCTGGCCGAGATCGCGAAGGAGGTCGAGGCAGAGCTGGGACGCGCGAAGCGGGAGGCCGATGAAGGGGTTTGAGGAGCTGCTCGAGCTCGTCGAGCCCTATCTCGACGATCTGGCGCTGACACCTGAGCTCGGCGGCCTGACCGAGCCGGTTCGGTACGCCCTCGCCGGCGGCGGCAAGCGCATCCGGCCGGTGCTCTGTCTTGCGACGGCCGAGGCCGCAGGCGCGGACCCCGAGGCCGCGCTTCCGGCCGGCGCCGCGGTCGAGCTCGTGCACAACTTCTCGCTCGTGCACGACGACCTCCCGGCGCTCGATGACGACGAGCTTCGTCGCGGCCAGCCGAGCACGTGGGCGCAGTTCGGAGAGGCGAACGCGATCCTTGCGGGCGATGCTCTCCTCGTCGAGGCGTTCCGGCTCGCACTCTCCTACCCGACGACGGCGGTGGCGCGGGAGCTCGCGCAGGCGACGCTCGGGATGATCGGCGGTCAATACCTCGACATCACCGGCGGCGCGGACGACCTCGCCGCGTTGCACCGGCTCAAGACCGGACGGCTCTTCTCGGCCGCAGTCGCGTGCGCGCTCTGGGTCGCCGAGGTTCCCGAGTCCGGACAGAAGCCGTGGCGCGCGTTTGCGGACGAGGTCGGAATGCTGTTCCAGATCGTGGACGACATCCTCGACGGCGACGGTTACGTCGTCTCTCACGGCGTCGACGGCGCCCGGACGATGGCGGACCAGTCCGCCGAACGAGCCCAGGCGATCCTGGCCGAGCTCGACGCCGACACGACCGTCCTGAGCGAGATCGTTTCGGGCCTAAGCGCACGGACGTCGTAGCGTTACCCTCTGGCGGGTGAAGAAGCGGCTCGACTTGCTGCTCGTGGAGCGCGGCCTCGCCGAGAGCCGCGCGCAGGCGCAGGCCCTCGTGCTCGCGGGCCGCGTGTCCGGCTTCGACAAGGCCGGCATGCAGGTCGACGAATCGACCGAGCTCGAGCTGAAGCCCGGCCCCCGGTTCGTTTCCCGCGGGGGCGAGAAGCTCGCCAATGCGCTCGACGCCCTGGGGCTCCAGGTTGCTGGCGAGGATTGCGTCGACATCGGCGCTTCCACGGGTGGGTTCACCGATGTGCTCTTGCAGCGCGGAGCGGCGAGGGTGATCGCCCTCGACGTCGGTTACGGCCAGCTCCATCCGCAGCTCCGTGAGGACCCCCGGGTGACGGTGCTCGAGCGCGTCAATGCGCGCGAGCTGGAGGAGCTCCCGTTCGCGCCGAGCTTCGTCACTTGCGATGCCAGCTTCATCAGCATCCGCAAGGTGCTGCCGCCCGCGCTGGCGCTCGCCGCGCGGGGTTGGAGAGCCGTCGTGCTCGTGAAGCCCCAGTTCGAGGCCGGTCGCGACGAGGTCGGCAAGGGCGGGGTGGTGCGCGAATTCGAAGTCCAGCGCCGCGTTCTGCGCGAGGTGGCCGAGGCATCCCTCGCCTGGTCGGCGCAGCCCGCAGGCGTCGTCGACTCCGGCTTGCCGGGCCCGAAGGGCAATCGCGAGTTCTTCCTGTACCTCGAGAACCGGGACTACCCGGTCCTTCCTGATGACCTCGACCGCTGGATCGACGAAGCCGTCGGGTAAGGCCGTCCGCCGGGCGGCGGTGGTGCTCCACGGCCGTCCCGAGACGACCGGTGACGCGCTGGCGCGCCTGGAGCGCATCGCTGCCGAGCACAGCGTCGAGCTCGTCGACGAAGACGCCGCGACGCAGCCCGACCTCGCGGTCGTGCTGGGCGGTGACGGCACGATGCTGCGCGCGTTCCATCGCTTCCTCGGGACGGGAGTGCCCGTGCTCGGCGTCAACTTCGGCCGCGTCGGCTTCCTCGCATCGATCAAGGACGAAGAGCTCGAGGCCGGGCTCGCGCAGGCCTTCTCGGGCGACTACCGGGTGATCGAGCTGTCGACCCTCGACGTCCAGACGGGCGGCAAGCAATCGGCGGCGGTGAACGACGTCGTCGTCACGAGCTCGACCCTTGGGCGGATGATCGAGCTCGCCTGGGCGATCGGGGGCGAGGACCTCGGCGTGCTGCCGTGCGACGGCCTGATCTGCTGCACGCCGTCGGGCTCGACCGCCTACAACCTCTCGAACGGCGGGCCTGTGCTCGTCTGGGGTCTCGATGCAATGGCGATCACCTTCGTCGCCCCGCACTCGCTGCACGCCCGGCCGCTCGTGGTGCCGCGAAACCGCGACCTCGTCGTGCAGAACCGAACGGCGGGCGTCGGCGTCACGGTGATCGTGGACGGGAAGCCGTTCCACGAGCCCTCCGGTGACGAGCCGGTCACGGTCCGCCTCGGCGAGCAGAGGTGCCTGCTCGCGACGCTTCCCCAGGCCACCTTCTTCAGCCGCTACGGCGAGAACTTTGCTTCGTAGGCTCCGGATCGAGAATCTTGTCCTGATTCGGGAGGCCGATCTCGAGCTCGCGCCGGGACTGAACGCCATCACGGGCGAGACGGGGGCGGGCAAGACGATCCTCGCGCAGGCAGTCGGGCTCCTCCTCGGCGCGCGCGGGGACGCGGCGTACATCGGTCCCGAGGGCGACGAGGCCTACGTCGAGGCCGAGCTCGACCTTTCCGAGGGGTTGCTCGACGAGGGCGCCTTGGAGTCGCTCGCCGAGCTTCGCCCCGAGGATGAGGAAGGCCTCGTGATCGCCCGGCGTGTCTTCAAGGACGGGCGAACGAGGGCATACGCCTGGGGCCGGGCGACGGCCCGTGAGGATCTGGCGGCGGTCGGGGAGCGGCTGATCGCGATGTCCGGCCAGTTCGAGCAGCGCCGTCTGTCGCGCGTTTCGTTCCAGCTGGACGTGCTCGATGCCTTCTGCGGCGAGGAGCAGCTGCGCCGCCGCGCGGAGGCCCGGCTCGCGTGGCGCGAGGTGCAGCAGGCGCGCCGGCGCTACGAAGAGATCGAGCGCGGCGCCGCCCAGGCCGAGGCGAGGCTCGCCGAGCTGCGGGCGCTCGTCGAAGACACGCGCGGCTTCGAGCCCGGCGCGGAGGAGGCGCTGCGCGCCGAGCGCGAACGGCTACGCCATTCCACCGAGCTCGCGGCCGGAGTCGCGGCAGCCGGAGAGGCGCTCGCTCCCGAGGACGGCGACGGCGCGGCGAATCTGGTGGTGATCGCGGAGCGCGCCGTTGCACCGTTGGAGCCGCTCGCAGACGAGCTTCGGCGGGCAGGCGACGAGCTCCGCGAAGCAGAGCTGCGCCTGCGGGAGACAGTCACCGAGCTGCGGAGCTTTCTGGCCTCGATCGAGGCCGAGCCGGACCGCCTCGAACATGTCGAGGCGGAGCTCGACCGGATCGCGCAGGCGAAGCGCCGCTTCGGCTGCGCCTCCTTCGAGGAGCTGCTCGCCCAGGCCGCCGAAGCCCGGGCCGAGCTCGCCGCGCTCGAGGCGGGAGCCGATCCGGCGGCGGCCGCACGAGAAGCGCTCGAGGCGGCCGAGCAGCGATTTGCGAAGTTCTCCGCCAAGCTGCGGGCGGAGCGGCAGGCCTCCGCGTCCGCCTTTGCCGAGGCGGTCGCCGCCGAGCTCCACGGCATCGGGATGGGCGAAGGAGAGTTCGACGTCGAGGTCGCAGAAAATCCCTCGGGCCCGACCGGCGCCGATCTGGTCTCCTTCTCGATCAAGCCGAACGCCGGTATGCCGTTCGCGCCGGTGGCGGAGACCGCTTCGGGCGGCGAGTTGTCGCGGATCGCGCTTGCGATCGCGGCGGTGGCCGGAGGCGAGACGATGATCTTCGACGAGATCGACGCTGGCATCGGAGGGCGGACGGCGCATGCGGTCGGGGAGACGCTGCGGCGGCTCGCAGGCCGCGCTCAGGTGGTCACGATCACCCACCTGCCGCAGATCGCGAGCCTCGCCGAGCGCCATTTTCGGGTCGAAAAGGTGCCTGGAGATCCCACGCACACGCGGATCGAGCGGCTTGAAGAAGCCGACCGCAAAGCGGAGATCCAACGTATGCTCGGCGGCGAAGAGTTCCTTTCCGCCGTCCAAGAGCGTGAATAGCTTCGTCGAGTTCACCGGTGTCGCGAGGCTCGACCGGCGGACGAAGAACCTCGTCCACCGGCTCGGGCCGGACGACGTCGCGGTGATCGAGCACACCGATCTCGACCGGGTCTCGGCCGAGGAGCTGCTCGATTCGGGTGTGCGCGTGGTCGTCAACGTGGCCGCCTCGCAGACCGGCCGGTTTCCGAACCCGGGACCGCTGCTGCTCGTCCGCGGCGGCGTGCGCCTGATCGATGCGCCCGGCGCGCCGCTCTTCGACGAGCTCTCCGAAGGCGAGCTCGTGACAGTGCGCGGCAGCAGTGTCTTCCGCAACGGCAGCTGCCTGGCCGTTGGGCGAACGCTCGACGCCGAGCTCCTGTCGAGGGCACTCGCCGAGCAACGCGGCCGGGTGACCGAGGCGCTCGAGGAGTTCGCCGACAACACCCTTCGCTACCTGCGCGAAGAAGGGAGGCTCCTCTCGGAGGGGATCCAGTTCCCGTCGCTCGAGACGCGCTTCCGCGATCGCCACGCGCTGGTCGTCGCGCGCGGGCCGGGCTATAAACGCGACCTGCGAATCGTGCGGCCGTACATCCGGGATTTCAAGCCTGTGCTCGTCGGCGTGGACGGCGGCGCCGACGCGCTCATCGAGGGCGGCTACTCGCCCGACGTGATCGTCGGCGACATGGACTCGGTCTCCGACCGTGCGCTGCACTCCAAGGCCGAGAAGATCGTGCATGCGTATGCAGGCGGGGAGGCGCCGGGGGCCGGACGCCTGGAGGCGCTCGGCGTCGACTACCACGTCGTCTCGGGGCCCGGGATAAGCGAGGACCTCGCGCTGCTGCTCGCCTTCGAGAAAGGCGCCGAGTTGATTGTCGCCGTGGGAACGCATTTCAACCTGCTCGAGTTCCTGGAGCGGAACCGTGCGGGGATGTCTTCGACCTTCGTGACCCGGCTGAAAGTCGGTGAGATCCTCGTCGACGCGAAGGGCGTGTCGCGGCTCGTCAGCCGCCGGGTCGGGATCTGGCCGTTCGTCGCGTTCCTGCTCGCGGGGTTGACCGCTCTGGTCGTCGCCGTGCTGGCGTCCGAGCCGCTGCGCCATCTGTTCAGCCTGCTCTTCCAGCGGATGCGCGATCTGATCGGGATCGGCTAGGGAACCCGGCTCGAACGGCCGTAAGAAGGTTCGCCCGGCCTCCTCCCCAAGGCGATCGTATTGCGGAAAAGCGCGCGTGTGACGCGCGGGTTTGTCGCGAAAGAGCAACATTCATCGCGATCAACGACATGCCGATCGTCGCCGCACAACGCGAGCTCCTCGCTTCCCGTGAGGACGTCTGGAAGTTCCTGGCCGACCCGCACCACTTCGCAGACTGGTGGCCGGGCGTCGGCGGGGTCGATCCCGACCGGCGCGGCCTCGCTCCTGGAGCGCGGTGGCAGGTCCGCGGCCGCAGCAGCCGGCCCGGCCTGCTCCGCAAGCCGGACACGGCGGGGAAGTTGCTCATCTTGGACGTCCAGCCGCCGCAGCGCCTGGCCTGGCAGTTCCTGGCCGACCGCATCGACGCAGAGATCGAATTGACCGCCAGGTCACCCGACCGAACGCTTGCCACACTCACCGTCAGCGGCCCCTGGCTGATCGGCCTGCGCCGCTCACTTCCCCGCAACGCGCTGGCCCGGCTGCACGCCCTGTGCCAGACTGCTGCTGATCTGAAGTAAGCATGTTCGACCTCCGCTACCACGTCGCATCGCTCGCGGCGGTCTTCCTCGCTCTCGTCATCGGGATCGTCGTCGGCGTCGGCATCGCCGACCGGGGTCTTGTCGACAAGGCGCAGAACGACCTGCTCGAGCAACGCGTTTCCCGGCTTCAGAGCCAGCTGGACCAGGCGCGCGACCAATCGACGAGGCTCGCGCAGGAGCAGAAGGCGGCCCGAGGCTTCATCGAAGACGCCTACCCGGCCTTGATGAATGATCGCCTCAAGGGGCGGCGAATCGCCCTCGTCTTCATCGGCTCGCTCGACGGAAAGATCAGGACGAGCGTCGAGCAGACGCTTGCAGACGCCGGCGCGCCGCCGGCGCTGCGCGTCCGGGCACTCCGGGTGCCGGTCAACGTCGACGAGATGGTCCGGAAGATCGCCTCCGAGCGGGGGCTCGAGCGTTTCGTCGGCGACGAGCGGTTCAACGACCTCGGTCGCGGCAGCGCGCAGGACGCCGAGCTGATCGGCAAGGCGCTGGGCGAGGACCTGGCGACCGGCGGCGACGCGACGCTTTGGGACGCACTGGCCGGACAGCTGATCGAGGAGCGGATCGGCGGGGGCAAGCGGCCGGTCGACGGGGTCGTGGTCTACCGGTCGGCCGGACGGCAGTACGGTGACACCGCCTCGTTCCTGGGCGGCTTCTACCGCGGGCTCGCATCGAGCCGCATCCCCGCGATCGGCGTCGAGTCCTCGCGCGACGCGCAATCGACCGTCGGCGTCTTCCGCCGGTTCGGGATCTCGACCGTGGACGACGTCGACACGCCGATGGGCAGGGTCGCGCTGGCGCTACTCCTCGATCACGCCAAGTACGGGCACTACGGCCTCAAGCCCGAAGCCCGCGAAGGGGTCTTGCCTCCGATCGAGCTCGCCTCGACGGCAAGTGGCTGAGCCCGTAGCGATCCTCGTCGCCGCGCGCGACGAGGAGGACCGGATCGGAAGGACGGTCGAGGCGCTCAGAGCTGCGTTCCCCGACGCGGAAGTGATCGTGGCCGACGACGGCTCGAAGGACGGAACGGCGCGCGCCGCGGAACAGGCTCGCGCGCGCGTGCTGCGCCTTCCACCCAGAGGAAAGGGGCAAGCGCTGTCGCTCGCGGAACAAGCCGCGCCCGAGGGGCCGCTGCTGGTCTGCGACGCCGACCTCGCCGGCGACCTACGCCCGCTGACCCAGGACGGGGCAGCGCTCGCGATCGCCGCCTTCGCGGAACGACGCGGCGGCGGGTTCGGCGTTGCGAAGGCGATCGGCCGGGAGCTCGTTGCTGTCTTGGCCGGGTTCGAGCCGAAGGAGCCGCTCTCGGGGCAGCGCGCCTACTCGGAGTCCGCCCGCGCCGTCTGCTTTCCCCTGGCCGCCGGCTTCGGGTGCGAGGTGCGGGCGACGATCGACGCCGCGCGCGCGGGGCTCGACGTGCGCGAGCTCGAGCTCTCGCTGGAGCATCGCGCGACCGGCCGTGATCTCCGCGGCTTTGTGCACCGCGGCCGACAGTTGGTCGAGACGCTGCTCGCCTGCGGACCGCTCGGCGTCAACCACCGCGGACTGAGACTGCCCCTCGTCGGGTGGATCGTGGGGGTGCGGCGTGACCCCGCCGTCGGCGCCGTCGCCGCGATCGGGCTTGCGGACGACCTGTGGAGCGGGCCCGAGCGCGGCTTTCGCGGACACCTCGAGAAGCGGCGCACGACCGGCGTGCTCAAGCTCCTCGGCATCCCTCTTGTTGGACTGCTCGCCACCCGCAAGCTCTCTGGAGCGCTCCTCGTCGGGCTCGCCGCGAACTTCCTCAACCAGCTCGACACGCGACCGGGGCGGGCGCTCAAGGCCTACCTGCTCGCCGCCCCCGCGGTGGACGCGCCGATGGGCATCGCCGTCCTGCTTGCGCCCTACGATCTTCGCGAGATGACCATGCTCGGAGACGCGGGCGCGAACGCGCTTGGCGCGATGCTAGGCTTGAGTTCCGTGAGCAAACTCACGGGAAGAGGCCGCTGGGCCGCGATCGGCGCCCTTGCCGGCCTCACGGCCCTCGGTGAGATGTGCTCCCTCGGCGAGAAGATCGAGCGCACGCCGCTGCTGCGGGACCTCGACGCGATCGGTCGGCAGCCGTAATGGCGGCGAAGCCGCCGAAGTACGTCTTCGTCACCGGCGGCGTCGTCTCGTCGCTCGGCAAGGGAATCACCGCCGCCTCACTGGGGCGCCTGCTCAAGGCGCGCGGGCTGAAGGTGCAGGTGCAGAAGTTCGACCCGTACATCAACGTCGATCCGGGCACGATGAGTCCGTTCCAGCACGGCGAGGTGTTCGTGACCGAAGACGGCGCCGAGACGGACCTCGACATCGGCCACTACGAGCGCTTCATCGACGAGAACCTCTCGCGCAACTCGAACCACACGGCCGGGTCGGTGTGGGAACGCGTGATCCGCAAGGAACGCCGCGGCGAGTACCTGGGCTCGACCGTGCAGGTGATCCCGCACATCACGAACGAGATCAAGGAGCGGATCCGCAGCGCATCGGACGCGAGCGACTGCGACGTCGTCGTGACCGAGATCGGCGGCACGGTGGGCGACATCGAGTCGCTGCCGTTCCTGGAGGCGATCCGGCAGTTCCGCCGAGAGGCGGGCCCCGAGAACGTCTGCTACCTCCATGTGACGCTCGTCCCGTTTATCGACTCCGCCGGCGAGCTGAAGACCAAGCCGACCCAACACTCGGTCAACGAGCTGCGCCGCATCGGTATCCACCCGGACATCGTCGTCGCCCGTTCGCGCGATCCGATCTCGCCGGACATCCGGGACAAGATTGCGCTCTTCGCCGACATCGATCCCGGCGCCGTCGTCTCCAACCAGGACGTCGAGGACCTCTATCTCGTGCCGTCCGCGCTCCAGGGCGAAGGTCTCGACACCCTGGTGTGCGAGAAGCTCGGACTGGTCACGCGGGAGGCCGAGCTCGGCGAGTGGCTGCAGCTGACCGAGCGGATCGCAGCGAGAAAGGGCGAGGTGCGAATCGCCCTCGTCGGCAAGTACGTCAAGCTCCAGGACGCGTATCTGTCGGTGCACGAGGCGCTCAAGCACGCCGGCGTGCAGCACGGCTGCTCGGTCGACGTGCGCTGGTTCGACGCGGAGGGGCTCTCGCTCGAGGAGGCGACCGCCGAGCTCGAGGAGGTTGACGGCGTGCTCGTGCCCGGCGGGTTCGGCTCCCGCGGGTGGGAAGGGAAGATCCTCGCCTGCCGCGTCGCCCGCGAGCGCGGGATTCCCTATCTCGGCATCTGCCTCGGGATGCACGTGGCCGTGTCCGAGTTTGCGCGCCACATCGTCGGGCTCGAGGGAGCGAACTCGACCGAGATGGATCCCGAGACGCCGTATCCGGTGATCGACCTGCTACCCGAGCAGAAGGAGATCGAGGATCTCGGCGGGACGATGCGGCTCGGCGCCCAGGCGGTCGAGCTCGCCGAGGGGACCCGCGCGATCTCCGCGTACAATGAGCTCGTCATTCACGAGCGGCACCGCCACCGCTACGAGGTCAACAACCACTTCCGGCAGGGGCTTGTCGACGCGGGGCTGGTCGTCAGCGGGACGTTCCAGGAAGGCCGGCTGGTCGAGATCGTCGAGCTGAGAGACCACCCGTGGTTCGTCGCCAGCCAGTTCCATCCGGAGTTCAAGTCGCGACCCACCCGGCCTGCACCGCTCTTCCGTGAGTTCGTGGGCGCCGCGCTGTCGCGAGCGCTCGAGCGGTCCGGCGCCTACTCGGCCCAGCCGACCGCCACGTAGAACACCATCCCGGCGATCTTCGTCTCGCCGGCGCGGTAGCGAAAGTCGATCTCGGTGCCGTCTTTGCGCTGAATCCGCGAGACGCCGCTGCGCTGGCCGTGGGCAACGACGTCCGCGAACTCGCCGGCGGCCTCGGGGTAGAGCGCGATGTCCGTCACCTTGAGCGCGAGCAGCTCTTCGCGCGTGTAGCCGAGGAGCTCGCAAGCCGCCCGGTTCACCGCCACATACCTTCCGGTGTCGTCCGCGACGAGGATTGCGGCCGGGGCGAAGTCGGCTGCGTCGCCGAGAAGAATTGCCTGTACGCCCGGGTCGGCCACGCTCATCGACATATCTAGCCCTCTAAGATCGCCGCGTGTCAACCACCGCGACCTCCGACGTCGTCACGCTCTTCACCGAGCTGGCCGCGCTCCCGAGCCCTTCGAAGGCCGAACGGAAGGTCGCGGACCGCGTGGACGCGTATCTCCGTGCCCTCGGGCTCGACGTCGACGAGGACGACGCCGGCGGGCGAATCGGCTCGACCATGGGGAACCTGTACTGCCGGCTCGAGCCGACCGAGGGCGAAGGCACGCCGACTTTTTTCTGCGCTCACCTCGACACCGTGCCGCCGACGGCCTCGATCGAGCCGGTCCTGGAAGACGGCGTCGTCCGGAACGCGGGAGGCACGATCCTCGGGGCCGACAACAAGTCCGCGGTCGCGGCGATGCTGGAGGCAACCCGGCGAATCGTCGAGGAAAATCGGCCCCACGCGGGCGTCGAGCTCCTGTTCACCCCGATGGAGGAGGTCGGCCTCCGCGGCGCCGAGGCCTTCGACCACACGCGTTTTCACGCCAGCGTGGGCTACGTCTACGACCACGCCGCGCCGGTGGGCGATGTCGTCCTCGGCGCGCCGCACCAGCGCAAGCTCGACGTCGAGTTCCACGGGCGTTCCGCCCACTCGGGGATGTATCCGGAGGAAGGGCGTTCGGCGATCGCGGCAGCTGGACGTGCGATCGCCGACCTGCGGCTCGGCCGCCTCGACGATGAGACGACGGCGAACGTCGGCCAGATCGCGGGCGGCGTCTCGCGCAACATCGTTCCCGACCACTGCTGGTTCTCCGCGGAGGCCCGCTCGCACGACGAACGGAAGCTCGCCGACGTCGTGCAGGAGATGCTCGACACGGTCACCTTTGCCGCAGGGACGGCGGAGTGCGACGTCGAAACCCGGGTCGAGCAGTCCGCGCGCGGCTACCACTTCGCCAAGGATGCGCTGCCGGTGCGCCTCGCGTGCGCTGCGCTCGAGCGCGCGGGCTTTACCCCGCGCTTCATCCTGAGCGGCGGCGGCGCCGATGCGAATGTTTTCAACGAGCGCGGGCTCGAGTGCCTCAACCTCGCCAACGGGATGGAGAACATCCATACCCCAGACGAGCAGATCGCCGCGGCCGACCTGGAGGCGATGGTCGAGGTCACCCTCGCGCTGATCGACGAGGCACGTGCCGTTAACGCTTAGGCGCGGAACCGTCACCGCGATCGTCGAGCGTCTCGAGGGCCTGGCTCGCATCGAGGTCGACGGCGTCGCCTGCGTCGCCTATCCGGAGCTCACCGGGCCGGTCGCGCTGGGAGACGAGGTGATCGTGAACGTTCAGGCCAGGGAGCTCGAGCTCGGCTCCGGCGGCTTCGACGTCCTGTACGCGAACCTGACGCGCGGGCTCGAGCTCGGCGCGGCACCCGGCGCCCACGTGATGAAGCTTCCGTACACGCCGCTGCAGGCGGCGGCGCCGCATGCAGAGGAGAGCGAGCCGGTGGCCGAGGAGCTCGGCGGCATGCCGGTTGTCTGCTGCTCGCTGCACAGCCAGGTCGCACCCGTCTGCGCGGCGCTGCGCGGGATGGGGGTCGCGTACGTCCAAGTGCCGGGAGGCGCGCTCCCGCTTCCCCTGTCCGACACCGTTCGCGCGCTTCGCGAGCACGGGCTCGTGCAGGAGACCGCGTCGGTCGGCGCTTGCTTCGGAGGGGACGCCGAGTGCGTCAGCGTCCAGGCGGCGCTTGGCTGGGCGTCCGCCCGCGGGCTCGACGTCGTCGTCTGCGCGGTCGGTCCCGGGATCGTCGGCACGGGCTCGCGGCTCGGTCACGGAGGTCTGGCGGCTGCGGACGCGGCGAACGCCGCCGCGGCGCTCAACGGTGCGCCGGTACTCGCACTGCGTGTGTCCGAGAGCGACGAACGGGAGCGCCACCGCGGCGTCTCCCATCACTCCAGAGCGGTGCTCGAGCTCTGCCTCGGCTCGGTTGCGGTCGGCTGGCCGACGGGGTTGAACGCTCCTGAATGGCTCGAGCAGCGGCAAGAGGTCGACGTCGCGGAGTGGCGCGAGGCCTGCGAGGGCCTGTCGCTGTCGCACATGGGGCGCGGTCCCGACGACGACCCGTGGTTCTTCGCGGCCGCCTTCGCCGCCGGCAAGCTCGCGCGCGCCCTCGCCGGCTGATGGAGGAACGGAGGCTCGGCCCGGTCGTCGGGCTCGGAACCTGGAACACCTTCGAGGGCGATGCCGAGCGGGCTGGAGAAGTGGTCGGGGCCGCGTTCGACGCCGGAGTGCGGCTGTTCGACTCGTCGCCGATGTACGGCGCGGCCGAGCGCTCGCTCTCGGCGACTCTGCGCGACCGTCGTGAAGAAACCACCGTCGCGACGAAGATCTGGGCGAGGTCGGTCGACGAGGGCCGCGAGCAGTTCCGGCGGCAGCTGGAGCTCTTCGGGCGCGTCGAGGTGGAGCAGATCCACAACCTCGCGCTCTGGCAGGAGCAGCTGCCCTGGCTCGAGGCCGAGCGCGATGCCGGGCGGATCGACAAGCTCGGGGTGACGCACTTCGGCACCCACGCCTTCGGCGAGCTCGAGGAAGCGCTCCGGACCGGGCGGTTCGAGACGATCCAACTTCCGCTCAATCCGGTGCAGCGCGAGTCCGAGCGGCGCCTGCTTCCGCTGGCGGCGGAGCTGGGCGTGGCCGTGATCGTGATGCGGCCGCTCGGCGGCGCGGGCTCCGTCATCCCCGCGCCGCCGCCGGAGGAGCTCGGGCCGCTGCGCGAGCTCGGCGTCGAGACCTGGTACCAGGCCCTCCTCAAGTGGGCGCTCTCCGACGAGCGGGTCGACGTCGTCATCCCGGCGACGCGCGATGCGGACCATGCGCGGGAGAACGCCGCCGCCGGGTCGCCGCCGTGGTTCGGTCCCGAAGAGCGGGCGCTCGTGGAAAGACTCGCGACACGTTGAATTCCCCTGCATCTGTAGGGTTCGCCGCGCGATGAAGATCGGCGTCGCGAAGGAGATCAAGTCCGACGAATACCGCGTCGCGCTGGCCCCCGCCGGTGCTTTGGAGCTGATCCGGCGCGGTCACGACGTCACTATCGAGATCGGCGCCGGCGAGGGAAGCGCCTTCCCCGATTCCTCGTACGAGGCGGTCGGAGCCCGGATCGGATCCGTCGACGAGGTGTGGGAAGGGAGCGAGCTCCTGCTCAAGGTGAAGGAGCCGGTCGAGCCGGAATACGGGCGGCTCCGCGAGGACCTCGTCCTGTTCACGTACCTGCACATCGCCGCAGACGAGCCGCTGACCCGAGCTCTGATGGAGAGCGGGATCACGGCGGTGGCCTACGAGACCGTGGAGACGAACGACCGAAAGCTGCCGCTGCTCGCGCCGATGAGCGAGATCGCTGGACGGCTCGCGGCCCAGGCCGGCGCGTACTTTCTCGAGAAGCCGCTCGGCGGCCGGGGTCTCCTGCTCGGCGGCGTGGCGGGGGTCGCGCCGGGCAAGGTGCTGATCATCGGCGGCGGCATCGTCGGCTACAACGCGGCTGTGATCGCGCTCGGCCTCGGAGCGAACGTGACGATCCTCGAGCGCTCGATCGACCGCATGCGCCACCTCGAAGAGATCCTCTCCGGGCGGGTGAGCCTCGTGATGTCGTCGAGCCTCCAGATCGAGGAGTCGGCGGCCAATGCGGATGTCGTGATCGGCGCCGTTCTGATTCCGGGCGCGCTCGCGCCGAAGCTCATCACGCGCGAGATCCTCGGCGAGATGAAGGAGGGCTCGGTCCTCTGCGACGTCGCGATCGACCAGGGAGGCTCCGCGGAGACCTCACGGCCTACGACACACAGCGATCCGGTTTACGTCGTGGACGGGGTCATCCACTACTGCGTGGCGAACATGCCGGGCGCGGTTCCGATCACCTCGACGAAGGCGCTCACGAACGCCACGCTTCCGTATGTCGAGGCGATCGCCGAGCACGGGCTGCCGGAAGCGGTCGCGCGCGACCACGCTCTGGCGCGGGGGGTCAACGTGCTCGACGGCAAGGTCACCTACGAGGCGGTCGCCGAGGCGCACAATCTCGACTACTCGCCACTCGACGACGTCCTTCCGCTGTCGCCGGTCTGACGTTCCTAGCCCGTCTGTTCCTGCTGTTTTGCCTTCTTGTCCTCGGGATTGGGGCTCACCTTGACGACGAGCCAGGTCACGCCGGCTGCGAACGAGATCACAAGCACGATGAAGAGGACAAGCCCGATCAGCCCAAGGACGGTCTCCACGACCGACCTAGAATAGCTCGATGTCTAGAGCGTGCGTGATCGTGCTCGACGCCGTCGGGGCCGGCGAGTTGCCCGACGCGGCCGAGTACGGCGACGAAGGGTCGGACACCCTCGGCAACGTCGCGCGCGCGGTCGGCGGGCTCGACCTGCCGAATCTCGAGGCGCTCGGGCTCGGCAACGTCGAACCCCTCGAGGGCTGTCCTCCGCAGCCGGGCGCGCCGGCTGTCGCGGGCCGACTGGTCGAACGCTCGAAGGGCAAGGACACGACCACAGGCCACTGGGAACTGATGGGCGTGCTCACGGAGACCGCGTTTCCCACCTATCACCAGGGTTTCCCGCACGATGTGATCGACCCGTTCATGCACCGCACCGGCCGCGGCGTGCTCGGCAACAAGGCCGCCTCGGGCACGGAGATCATCGAGGAGCTCGGCGAGGAGCACCAGCGGACCGGGAAGTGGATCGTGTACACGTCTGCCGACTCCGTCTTTCAGGTCGCCGCCCACGAGGAGACGATTCCCCTGGAAGAGCTGTACGCGGCCTGCAAGATCGCGCGGGACGAGATCCTCGTCGGCAAGCACGCGGTTGGGCGTGTGATCGCCCGGCCCTTCGTGGGGGAGCCCGGCAGCTACGAGCGAACGCCGAACCGGCACGATTTTTCACTCGAGCCGAAGCGGCCGAACTACCTCTCGCTCGTCCGCGACGCGGGGAAGACCGTTCACGGCGTCGGCAAGATCGGCGACATCTTCGCCGGCCAGGACATCGACGAGTCCCATCCCACCAAGTCGAACCTGGACGGAATCCAGCAGATCGAGACCCTCCTGAACGAGCTCGACGAGGGATTGATCTTCGCGAACCTCGTGGAGACCGACATGCTCTGGGGCCACCGGAACGACCCCGTGAACTTCCACCGTTGCCTGCAGGACTTCGACCGGCGGCTGCCCGACCTGTTGGCCACGCTGAGATCCGGCGATCTGCTCGTCATGACCTCGGACCACGGTTGCGACCCGACGACGCCGTCAACCGACCACTCCCGCGAGCACGCCCTGCTGCTCGCCTACGTCGAGGGCAAGAACGCGAGCGGCCGCATCCACGAGGGCTATTTCTCTGACGTTGGCGCCACGGTGAGCGCCTGGCTCGGGGGGAAATCTTCACGAGGGATTCCCGGCGAGGCGATCGTCGAGTCGTGAGCGGCTCCACGTGATCTCAGGCGCCGAGCTGATCCAGCGCAAGAGAGACGGCGGACACCTCAGCGACGAGGAGATCTCCGACCTGATCCTCGCCTACTCGCGCGACGAAGTCCCCGATTACCAGATGGCCGCGTTCTGTATGGCCGTGTTCTTCCGCGGGCTCACGAGCGCCGAGACCTATGCCATGACGGACGCGCTCATCCGGAGCGGCGAGACGATCGACCTTCATTCGGCCATCGGCCGCAAGGTCGTCGACAAGCACTCGACCGGCGGGGTCGGTGACAAGACGTCGATCGCGGTGGGGCCGATCGTCGCCGCGTGCGGCGTCCCGTTCGCGAAGATGAGCGGGCGCGGGCTCGGCCACACCGGCGGCACGCTCGACAAGCTCGATTCCATCCCCGGGTTCCGAGTCGAGCTCGAGATCGACGAGTTCGTCGAGCAGGTCAAGAACGCCGGGATGGCGATCATCGGCGCGAGCGCCGAGCTCGTGCCCGCCGACCGGCGCCTGTACGCGCTCCGCGACGTGACCGCGACCGTGGACAACCACTCGCTGATCGCCGCAAGCATCATGTCCAAGAAGATCGCGGCCGGCGCCGACGCGGTCGTCCTCGACGTGAAGGTCGGCGACGGCGCGTTCATGAAGTCGCGGCGGGACGCGCAGCAGCTGGCCCAGGTCATGCTCGACCTCGGCCGGCGGGCCGAGCGCCAGGTCAAGTGCCTGCTCACGGACATGGATCAGCCGCTCGGGAACGCCGTCGGCAACGCGCTCGAGATCCGCGAGGCGATCGCCACCATGCGGGGAGACGGCCCGGCCGATTTCACCGCGCTCGTCGAGGCCGCGTGCAGGCAGCTGCTCGTGCTCTCCGACCTCGGGGGGGACGAGGACGAGGCCAGGAGCCGGGTCGAGCAGGCGATTGCCGAGGGCGCCGCGGTCGAGGCCTACGAGCGCTGGATTCGCGCGCAGGGCGGCGACCCGAGCGAGGACGCGCTTCCCGCCGCCCCTGTGATCAGGCCGGTTGAGTCGGCAGGGAACGGATTCGTTGGCGAGCTCGGCGCGGTGCGGGTGGGTACAGCCGCGCTCCACCTCGGCGCGGGCCGCCGCACCAAGGACGATCCGATCGACTACGCGGTCGGCGTCGTCTGCTTCAAGAAGCGGGGTGACGGGGTGGAGACGGGCGAGCCCCTCGCCGAGGTGCACGCTCGTGACGACGAAGCCGCCGCGCGCGCGGTCGAGGAGGTCCGGGCCGCGTACGAGCTCGCCGCCGAGCCGCCGTCGTCGCGTCCGGTCGTGCTCGACGTGCTCGGTTAGCTCCAACCGGCGCCGCTCCGACCGCGGCTACCCTTGGGCCGTGCCCGAGCTGCCCGAGGTCGAGACGATTCGCCAGCGGCTCGAGCCGTTGCTCGTCGGCCGCACGTTCGACCGGGTGGAGATCCTCGATCCGCGTCTCACGCGCCCGTTCGAGCCGGGCTCCGTCGCGTCCGAGCTCGAAGGGGAGCGCGTCTCTTCGCTCGAGCGCCGCGGCAAGTATTTGGTTGTTCGGTTCGAAAGCAGGCGGGTTCTCCTCATTCACCTCCGGATGACGGGAAACATTCAGCACGCTCGGAACGGAGCCGCGGCCGACGACGACGCGTACCGGCGTGCTGTTGTCAGATTAGACGACGGATCGGACGTCACGTATCGCGACGTCCGCAGGTTCGGCACCTGGCTCGTTCTCGAGCCCGAGCAGATCGAGCCGTACCTCGAAGGCCGGCTGGGCGAGGAGCCGCTCGGGCGCTCGTTCACCACTCGGCGCCTCGCCGAACGGCTCACCGGCAGGCGCGCGCCGGTGAAGGCCGCCCTCCTCGACCAGCGCACCCTTGCCGGCATGGGGAACATCTACGTCGACGAGGCGCTCTGGTACGCCGGCATCCATCCGTTGCGACCGGCCGGGGAGGTCGGCGCAGACGAGATCAAGGCGCTCCACGCGGGCATCCGCCGCGCGCTCAAGGCTGGCATCGCGCGTCAGGGCGCGACGCTCCGCGACTACCGCACACCCGACGGTGGCTCAGGCCGCATGCAGCACGAGTTCAGGGTGTACGGGAGGACCGGCGAGCCCTGCGAGCGGTGCGGGACGCCCATCGAGAAGACACGCGCTGGGGGTCGCGGCACGTGGTACTGCCCGAACTGCCAGCGGCGCGAGCCCTCCTAGGCCGCCAATTTCTCGTCGAGCTGGCCCGAGCGGTCGAGCGCCCACAGCTCGGTGAAACCGCCGATCGGCTCGCCGTCCAAAAGGATCTGCGGCACCGTCCAACTCCCGGTGAGATCCAGCAGCTTCCGCCGGAAGTGCGGATCCTCGTCGACGCGGATCTCCTCGTACTCGATGTCCTTGCCGTCGAGGAGCGCCTTCGCGCGCACGCAGTAGCCGCACCAGTCGGTCGTATAGAGCTGAATCCGGGCCATCGCCGAATTATTCCCGGCCTAGGCCATATCTAGACTTGGCTTTAAGTGGCCGCAACCGCAAATACGATTGTCCGCCTGGCCGGCTGCAAACCATCGCATGCCTGCGTCCTCAGTCGGCCCCATACCTCGATTCACTAATGGCAGGGCGCACGTACAAGAGCGAGGCGGTCGTGCTGCGCTCGATCCGTTTCGGCGAGGCAGATCGCGTTTTGCACCTCTACACGCTCGACCGTGGCCGGGTCGGGGCCGTCGCCAAGGGCATCCGACGGACGAAGTCGCGCTTCGGCGGCCGCCTCGAACCGCTGAGCCACGTCGAGCTGCTGCTTCACCAGGGCTCGGGCGAGCTTCACACCGTCACGGGGGTCGATCTCATCCGGCCGCACGAGGCCGCAAGAGCCGACCCGTACCGCCTCAGCGCGGGCCTCGTCGGCGCGGAGGCGATGCTGCGTCTGTTCACCGAGCAGGAGCGAAACCCGCGGGCCTTCGAGGCGCTGACGAAGTTCCTCGATCTCCTCGACGGGGTCGAGGCTCGCGCAAAGGCTCGACCGGCACTCGATCCGCTCGTGCTCTCGTTCCAGCTGAAGCTGCTCTGGGTGGCCGGCTATCTGCCGCACCTCACCTCGTGCGCCGAATGCGGCGCCCAGGATGAGCTCGTCGGCTACTCGCCGAAGGCGGGCGGCGCGGTCTGCCGCGGATGCGCAAACGGCGCCCTGCGGCTCTCGGGAGAGGGTTTGCGCGGGATCGAGAAGCTCCTGAAGCGACCCCTGTCGGGAGCGGCCGACTCCGGCCTCGGCAACCGGGCCGCGCGTGATGCGCTGTCCGTGATCGCCTCGTCCTACGAGTACCACGGCGGCTTCCGGCTCAAGACGCTCGCGGCCTCGTGAGGCGGGAGCTCGGGGACGGGATCGAGCTCGACGACGACCCGGCGCGGATCGACCTCGACGAGGTTCATCGCTTCCTCTCGGAGGAGGCCTACTGGGCGAAGGGGCGCGCCCGTGACGCCCAGGCGGAGATGAACCGTCGTGCCTCACGTCTCGTCGGGCTCTACGACGGCGATCGCCAGATCGGCTTTGCGCGGGTCGCGCTCGTCGAGGGGATGAGGATCGCCTATCTCTGCGACGTTTACGTCCTCGACGCATACCGGGGTCGTGGCCTGGGTGTCGAGCTCGTGCGGGAGACCGTCGAGAACGGACCGTTCGCCGACTACAAATGGCTCCTGCACACCGACGACGCGCACGGGCTGTACGAGCGCTTCGGCTTCGGGCCAGGCAAGAGATTGATGGAGCGAGAGCGAAAATAGGGCCGTGAACTACCAGAAGATGATCGCCGCGCTCGAGCGCTTCTGGGCCGACTACGGCTGCGTGCTCATGCAGCCGTACCACACGGAACTCGCGGCCGGAACGATGAATCCGGCCACGTTCCTGCGCTGCCTCGGCCCTCGCGAATGGAAGACGGCCTACGTCGAGCCGGTCATCCGCCCGAGCGACGGACGCTACGGCGAAAACCCGTACCGGTTCCAGCACTACTTCCAGTACCAGGTGATCCTCAAGCCGGCGCCGCCAGACGTCCTCGACCTCTACTTCCAGTCGCTTCAGGTGCTTGGGATCGATCTTGAGCGGCACGACATCCGCCTGGTCGAGGACGACTGGGAGCAGCCGACGCTCGGAGCATGGGGGCTCGGCTGGGAGGTCTGGTGCGACGGCATGGAGATCACGCAGTGGACCTACTTCCAGCAGCTCGGCGGGCTCGACGTCGAGCTCGTGCCGGCGGAGATGACCTACGGGCTCGAGCGACTGGCGATGTTCCTGCAGCGAAAGTCGAGCGGCTTCGACCTGGAGTGGGCGCCGGGCGTCACCTGGGGCGACGTCTATCGCGAGAGCGAGCGGCAGTGGTCGATCTACAATTTCGAGGCGGCGCCGGTCGAGGTCCTAACGAAGAATTTCGAGGAGCACGAGGCCGAGTGCCGCATGCTGCTCGAGCGCGAGCTGCCGCTACCGGCCTACGACAAGGTGTTGAAGGCCTCGCATACGTTCAACCTGCTGGACGCACGCGGAGCGATCTCCGCGACCGAACGGGCGAAGTACATCGGCCGCGTCCGGAATCTCGCCCGCGAAGTGGCACAGCAGTACGTGGAGCAGGAGCAGGGTGCCCTCGCTGCTGCTTGAGCTTGGGTGCGAAGAGCTTCCGGCCGGCGCATGCCGCGAGGCCGAGGCACAGCTGCCCGAGCTTGCGGAGGTCCATTTCGGCAAGCGGCCGGCGCACGTGTTCGTGACTCCGAGGCGGATCGCTGCGCTCATCGAGGATCTCCCGGAGAAGACGCCGGACGAGTGGATCAAGGGGCCACCCGAGGCGATGCGGGAGCAGGCGGGCGCGGGATTTGCGAAGAAGCACGGCGTCTCGCCCGACGAGCTCGAGGTCCGCGACGGCTTTCTGGGGATCGAGCGGCCGGGCCAAGAGCTCCGTGAGGTTCTGCCCGAGCGTGTCGATGCGCTCGTTCACGGCTTCGCGTTCACGAAGACCATGCGCTGGGACGACTCCGGCATCCGCTTTCCGAGGCCGCTCCGCTGGACGCTCGCGATGCTCGACGGCGAGACGCTGCTCGGGGAGGCGTCCTTCGGGCACCGCTTCACCCACGGCGCGGTGGAGATCCCGAGCGCGGGCGAGTACGCAGACGCGCTCCGGGAGGCGGGCGTCGAGCCCGATGCCGAGGAACGCCGGCGGCTGATCGTCGAAGGCCTCGAGGCGATCGGCGGCTGGAGCGATCCGGCCGGCAAGCTGGACGAGGTCGTCTACCTCGTCGAGAGCCCGATCGTGCTCGAGGGCACCTTCGACGAGCGCTTCCTCCAGCTTCCCGAACGCGTCGTGATCTGGGCGATGCAGTCGCATCAACGCTACTTCCCGCTCGGCAGGAGCCGGTTCGCGTTCGTCGCGAACGGGGGGGACCCGGACACTGTCCGGAAAGGCAACGAGCAAGTCCTCGAGGGGCGGCTCGACGACGCGACGTTCACGTTCGAGCGCGACGTGCAGATGGGGATCGACAAGCTCGCCGAGCGCCTACCGGCGATCACCTACTTCGCCGGCGCGGGAAGCCTTGCCGACAAGGCCGAGCGGCTGCGAAAGCTCGTTCTAGCCCTCGGCGGAGGCGATGCGTCGCTTGAAGCCGCCCGCCTCGCCAAGGCCGACCAAGCCTCGGAGCTCGTGCGCGAGTTCCCCGACCTCGAGGGCTACATCGGCGCCGAGTATGCGCGGCTCGCCGGGTATCCCGAGGCGGTCGCCAAGGCGATCGAGGAGCAGTTCCTACCGGACGCGGCCGAGGCGCCGCTCCCCGAGACCGACGCGGGCAAGGTGCTGGCCGCGGCGGACAAGATCGACACGCTCACCGTCTCGTTCTCGCTCGGGCACCGGCCTTCGGGCTCACGCGACCCGTACGGCCTTCGCCGCGCTGCGATCGGGCTCTGCCGGCTCGCGATCGAGGGCGGCTTGACGATCGACCGGACGCAGCTGGACGACGAGGTGCGCGAGTTCGTCGAAGAGCGGCTGGAGCCCCTCCTCGAGATCCCGGTCGAGTACGTGCGGGCGGCACGCGCTTCGGCGGTGCCCGAGCTCGGCGGTGTCGCGCGCCTGGCGGAGTCGCTCTACGACGAGCGCGAGTCGGCCGAGTTCGAGGGCGTCTACACGGCCTACGACCGGGCGCACCGGCTTGCGGGGAAGGCGGAGAAGGAGGCGGCCGCCTCGCTCGACCGGGCGCTCCTCGTCGAGGACGCGGAGAAGGTGCTGGCCGAGGCTCTCGCCGGTCTTTCGCTCAACGTCGACGGCGATGTGCGCGCAGCGCTCGAGTCCGCGTCGCAGCTGGCGCCGCTCGTCGAGCGCTTCTTCGACGAGGTGCTCGTGATGGCCGAGGACTCCGCGGTGCGCGCCAATCGCCTGCGGCTCCTGCTCGACGTCCGCGACACGCTCGGCGCGCTCGGCGACTTCTCGCAGATTCCGCGGTAGCAAGGCGTGGCCAGGGGCCGGCCGGCCCCTGGCCACAAATCCGCGCTGTTCAGCGCATCGAACCGATCGATTCGCTGACCTGGGTCGGCGAGTCGAAGCGGTTGTCCGGCAGTTTCGCGAGCGTCGCGCGCACCTCTTGGCGCGCGCCCTGTCGCTCGGCCTGACGGACGAGATCGCCCTTCCGGACTGGGTAGTTCACGCCCTCCAGGAACGCCTGGACTTCCACCGGAGTCGCCGTGCCGGACCCCTGGCGGCGGGAGCTCGTCTCACGGCGCCGACCGACCGCCCGTGCGAGTTGGGTCTTGTTCATCTTCGAGCGGCCCTCGATGCCGAGACGACGTGCTTCGGCATAGAGCTGTTCATTCGTCTTTTCGCCGTCGCTGCGGCTCGACGAGGTTCTTCGCGTGCTGCGCCCGCGACTTGATGTCGAACTGCGGCGGCGCGAGCTGCTCGAGCGCCGGTCGGGATACGGATCCCGCGAGCTGTCACCGCCTCTGACCGTCCGCCACTGGGCATTTCCGCACGACGGGCAGGGCGGCAGGTGCTGCGTCGAACCTACCTGGAGTCGGTTGCCGCAGCTCGTGCATTCGTAGGTGCCGGCCGAAGCGTCGCTGCCGGCGGGAATGGGCTCGGCCATCTCCGAAAACCTCCTTGTTTTGGACCTGCATGAGGGTGCCCGGAAAACAAGAAACAAATCCTCGCCAGAAACCCCCGAAGTACCCTTTCGCCCGTGACGAAGACTCCCGTCGAGCTGCACGTCGTCTCCGATTCCACTGGCGAGACCGCGACCCGGCTGACGCATGCTCTCGAGGCGCAGTTTCCCGACCAGGAGTTCGAGGAGATCCGCCATCCGAAGGTCGAGACGGTCGACGACCTGCGGCTCGTGGTCGAGCGCGCGCGCGGGCGGCCGGCGGTGATGATCTACACCATCGTCGAGCCCGAGCTGCGCGAGCAGATGCGGGCGCTCTGCCGGCGGGCCCGCCTGCACTACTGCGACCTGCTGGGCCATCCCATCGAGGCCGTCGCGAAGGTCTCCGGGGTGACGGCGAAGATGACCCCGGGAGCGAGGCCGCCGCTCGACTCGACGTACTTCAAGCGGATGGCCGCGATCGAGTTCGCCGTTCGCTACGACGACGGTGTCGGCTCGGGCCTGCTCGAGGCGGACATCGTCCTCGTCGGCGTCTCGCGCACGTCGAAGACGCCGCTGTCGATGTATCTCGGCTACCTCGGCTACAAGACGGCGAACGTGCCGATCGTGAAAGCCATCGAGCCGCCCGCCGAGCTCTGGGACGTCGATCCGACCAAGATCGTCGGTCTCACGATCGAGGCCGACCGGCTCCAGGAGATCCGCCGCGAGCGGACGCGCCGCATGGGCGGCTCGCACCGCGACTACACGGAGCTGGTCTCGATCTACGAGGAGCTCGAGCAGGCGGCCGCGATCCACCGCCGCCTCGGCTGTCCGGTGATCGAGATCTCGGAGCTGTCGATCGAGGAGACTGCGGCTCGCGTGATCCGCCTGATCGAGCGCAGGCAAGCCGAAGCGACGGTGCCGGCTTGAGCAACAAGCCGCCGATCCCCCTCTGGCGCTGGGCGACATGGTGGGCGATCCTCGGAGCCGCCCTCGTCGTCTTCTACGTGCTGCTCACTCCGATCTGGGTTGGGATCCGGGCGCTTGCGTGGCTGGCTGAGCTCCGCTCGCGTCGAGCGCCGCAAAAAGCCACGGCCCGAGTTCCCTGAGAAGGCGCGGATCGACCGAGTGGGGGAGGGGATACTCCCGGTACAGGACCTCCGCGCCCGCCTCCTCGAGCGTGCTGCGCGCTCGCCGGCTCCATTCGACGCCGATCACCGGATCGTACGTGCCGTGTCCGATCGCGATGGGCGGCAGCGGACGATCGAGATCGAGCTCGAAGCCGTCGACCTCGGGAATGAACCCGCTCAGCGCGATGATCGCCGCAGGCCGCGGGCGCTTGCGGTCGAGCCCCAGCGCGTAGCTCATCACCGCGCCCTGCGAAAACCCGCCGAGGACGATCCGCTCGTAAGAGACGCTCAGCCCGTCGAGAAACTCGGAGGCTGCGGTGAAGCTCTCGTTGAAGGTCGCCGCGTCCGGAGAGCCGATCTCGCGGACGATGTACCAGTGGGCGCCGCCTGGTGGAAGGAGCAGCGGGCCGCGCGGCGTCACGCCGAGCAGGCGCCGCTCCGGATCGAGCTCGTCCAGCAGTGGGAAGAGATCCTGCTCGTCGGCGCCGCGGCCGTGGAACAGGACGAGTGCGCCTTCCGGCTCGCCGGCCGTCGGGCGAGCGCGGTGCTCGAGGATCATCCCGTGCGCGCGGGGCGAGGATCCGGCAGCGGCGTCAGGACCGGCTCGAGGCGTTCTCGCAGATGCTCGAAGTCGGGCGGCAGCGACAGTCGCTCGCCCAGGTGCTCGAGGGGCTCGTCCGCGGTGAAGCCGGGCCCGATGGTCGCGATCTCGAACAGGACGCCGCTCGGCTCGCGGAAGTAGATCGACTTGAAGTAGAAGCGGTCGATCACGGGCGTGGGGCTGGCGCCGCCGCCTGCGACCCGCTCACGCCAGGCGTCGTGCTCGTCGATCGGCGAGGCCCAGGCGACGTGGTGGACCGTGCCCGCGCCCTGGATCCCACCCTGCGCGGGCGGCTCGTCGTAGGCGTACCAGGAGCCGCGCTGCTCGCCCCGCGATTCCCACTCGTTGCCCTCACGGCTCTCGAAGGCCAACGTCTCCTCCAGAAACCGGCGGCTCACGTCGGGCGCGCCGCCGTAGGCGCGGACGCCGTCGAAGCCCTGGAGGGCGTGCTCGCGCGGAATCTCCGGGTGCTCGGCGACGAGCGGTTCGTCCTCGGTCTCCACGGCGCGCAGCTCGAGCCCCAAACCCTCGGGGTCGGCGAAGACAAGGCTGCCGTTCTCACGGTGCGCATCGACGCCTTCGGCCGCGAGGCGCTCCTGCCAGAAGTCGAGCGCCTCTTCGGACGCGACTCGCCAGACGACGCGATGGACCATCCCCGCGCCGGCGCGCCCCCGCGGGACCCCGGGGTACTCGAAGAACGTGATGTCGGACCCGGGGCTGCCGACCTCGTCCGCGTAGAAGAGGTGGTAGACGGTCGGGTCGTCCTGGTTGACCGTCTTCTTGACGAGGCGCAGGCCGAGGACGCGGGCGTAGAAGTCGACGTTCCTCGGCGCGTCGCCGGTGATCGCGGTGACGTGATGGATTCCTTCGAGGTGCATCGCTACTTCACGTTACCGGGACTCCACGCCGGGTCGCGGACTCCCGAGAAGCGCCCGATTCGCTGGACCCGGCCGCCACTCGCCGACACCCGCACGAGCCAGGGCGGATGGCCGTCGCGCTTCAGCTCGAAGCCGCTGGCGAACGCGAGCCGCCGGCCGTCGGGCGACCAGGTCGGATGCTGGTCGTCCGCGCGGCTCGAGGTGAGGCGCCGCAGGCCCGAGCCGTCGGCGTTCACGACGTAGACCTCGCCGTTCGGCAGGCACTCGGGACCGCCGCAGGTCCGTCCGTTGTGGTCGGCGAACGAGACGAAGGCGAGCCGCGAGCCGTCGGGAGACCATGCGGGAGCGATGCCGTTGAGCTCGCCCAGCGGCCGGAGGTTCGCCCCGCCGGCGTCGGCGAGGAAGAGCTTCGCCTCGTCGATCCGGGTCGACCCTTCGGGCAGCCGCGCGAAGGCGATCCGGTCGCCCTTCGGCGACCAGGCCGGCGTCAGGTCGAGACGGCCCGAGGTCAGTGGAGCGACGCGCCGGCCGTTGACGTCGAGCGTGTAGACGGACGCGATCGGTGCCGGGTCCGCAGCCACCAGACGCACGAACGCGAGGCGCGAGCCGTTCGGCGCCCAGGTCGGCATCACGTCGAAGGGGCCCGTCGTCAACGCGCGACCCCGGCCGCCGCTCGCCGGCACCGAATAGAGCGAGAACCGGTCCTGACCCCAGTACGGGAGATCCCGCTCGAACGCGATCCGGCGGCCGTCGGGCGACCAGACCGGGCCTGAGTCGCCTCCGAGCTGCTGGCGCAGGGTTGGCCGCGTCAGCTGCCGGAAACCCCTCCCGTTGGGCCGGACGGTGTAGAGGCGGCTCATCCCGTTACGGTCGAGCGCAAAGACGATACGGCCCGGGCCCGCCGTCGACGCGGTCGATCCCGGTGCGGCGCCGACGACCACCGTTGCGACCACCGCGACCAGGACACGCCTCACTCGGCGAGTGTATCGGCGTCGGACCTGGGAAGATTCCCCGCACATGGCGCAAAACGGACGCTTCGTCTACGACTTCGAATCCTCGGAAGGGCTCGGCCGCGACCTGCTCGGAGGCAAGGGCATGGGGCTCGCTGAGATGACCTCGCTCGGGATTCCGGTGCCGGCCGGCTTCACGATCACGACCGACGCCTGCCGCGCGTACCTGACGAACGGCAAGCACGTTCCGGACGGCCTCGAGGCCGAGGTCGAGGAGCACATGGTGGCGCTCGAGGAGCGAACCGGGAAGCGCTTCGGCGACGCCGGCGATCCGCTGCTCGTCTCCGTGCGCTCCGGCGCGGCGGTCTCGATGCCCGGGATGATGGACACGATCCTGAACCTCGGGCTGAACGACGATGCGGTCGCGGGGCTCGCGTCCAGGACCGACAATCCCCGCTTCGCGTACGACTCCTACCGGCGGCTGATCCAGATGTACGGCGAGGTCGTGGACGGGATCGACGCACACCGCTTCGAGGACGCGCTCACGTCGCTCAAGGAGGAGCGGGGCGTGCAGCAGGACGTCGACCTCTCGGCCGACGATCTGCAGGCGCTCGTCGAGACGTACAAGCAGCTCTACGAGGAGGAGACGGGCCATCCGTTTCCCCAGGACGCGAGAGAACAGCTCCGCCGGGCCGTCGGCGCCGTGTTCGAGTCGTGGGACAACCCGCGGGCGCAGGTCTACCGCCGTGCGCACCGGATCCCCGACGACCTCGGCACGGCCGTCAACGTCGTGCAGATGGTCTTCGGAAACAAGGGCGGCAAGTCGGGCACCGGAGTTGCGTTCACGCGCGATCCGGCGACGGGCGAACAGGGTCTCTACGGCGAGTACCTCGAGAACGCCCAGGGCGAGGACGTTGTCGCGGGAATCAGGACGCCCGAACCGATCGAGCGGATGGAACGACGGCTCCCGGAGGCGTTCGAGCAGCTAGTCGAGACGATGCGCAGGCTCGAGGAGCACTACCGCGACATGCAGGACATCGAGTTCACGGTCGAGGACGGACAGCTCTACCTCCTGCAGACGCGCTCCGCGAAGCGGACCGCGGCCGCGGCGCTGAAGGCGGCGGTGTCGATGGTCGACGAGGGGCTGATCGAGCGCGAGGAGGCGGTTGCCCGGATCGACCCGCAGCAGCTCGACCAGCTCCTGCATCCGATGATCGACCCGAACGCGTCGTACGACGTCGCCGCGAAAGGGCTGAATGCCTCACCGGGCGCGGCGTCGGGCAAGATCGTTTTCGACGCGGACACGGCCGCGGAGCGCGGCGAGGCAGAGGACGTGATCCTCGTGCGCTGGGAGACGACGCCCGACGACATTCACGGGCTGATCGCCGCGCAAGGCGTCCTGACCGCGCACGGCGGCATGACGTCGCACGCGGCGGTCGTCGCGCGGGGGATGGGCAAGCCGTGCGTCGCCGGCTGCGAGGAGCTCTCGATCGACCTCAAGGCACGCAAGGCGACGATCGGCCAGGAGACAGTGGCAGAGGGCGACGTGATCACGATCGACGGCGGCACCGGCGAGGTGATCGTCGGGGAGGTCGACCTCGTGCCGCCGCAGATCAACGAGGACTTCGAGACGATCCTGGGCTGGGCGGACGAGCACCGCCGCCTGAGGGTCCGCGCCAACGCGGACACCCCGGAGGACGCGGCCAAGGCCCGCGAGTTCGGGGCGCAGGGGATCGGCCTCTGCCGCACCGAGCACATGTTCATGGCCGAGGGCCGGCTGCCGATCGTCCGCGAGATGATCATGGCGCCGGGCGAGGACGAGCGCCGTGCCGCGCTGGACAAGCTCCTGCCCATGCAGCAGGAGGACTTCGAGGGGATCTTCGAGGCGATGCACGGGCTGCCGGTCACGATCCGGCTGCTCGACCCACCGCTGCACGAGTTCCTCCCGCCGCTCGAGGAGGCGCAGGACGAGCGAATGCGCGCGCGGATCCGCGCGCTCGAGGAGTCGAACCCGATGCTGGGCCCGCGCGGCTGCCGGCTCGGGCTGCTCTGGCCCGAGATCTACGAGATGCAGGTGCGGGCGATCATCCGTGCCGCGCAGGCCGTCGAGGAGCGCACCGGCGACGCGCCCCTCGTGGAGATCATGCATCCGCTCGTGGCCTTCGCGGAGGAGCTCCACCGCCTGCGGGCGATCACGGTGGCGACAGCGCACGAGGAGTCCGAGGAGGTCGAGTACCTCGTCGGGACGATGATCGAGCTTCCGCGCGCGTGCGTCCGCGCGGACGAGATCGCCGAATACGCCGACTTCTTCTCGTTCGGGACGAACGATCTCACGCAGACCGCGCTCGGCTTCTCGCGCGACGACGCCGAGGGAACGTTCCTGACCCGCTACCTCGAGGACGGGGTCCTGCAGACCAATCCCTTCGAGATTCTGGACACGAGCGGCGTGGGGGATCTAATGCGGATCGCCGTCGAACGTGGGCGGTCGACGAAGGAGGACATCAAGCTCGGGATCTGCGGCGAGCACGGGGGCCAGCCGGAATCGGTGGCGTTCTGCCACGAGCTCGGCCTCGATTACGTGAGCTGCTCGCCATATCGCGTGCCGCTGGCCCGGCTGGCCGCCGCCCAGGCGGCGCTGGCCGAGAAGGGCGCCGCCTACGTCACCGCCGGCGGGTAGCAACCTCATACTTCTAGCGCCGAATGCCTGCGACTCGCAATGACGCCAAGGCTGCGCTGATCGAATACGCAGGTCTTTCAGACGCTCAGGCCCGCTCGCTGCTGAACGCCGTTCTCGAAGCCGCCGAACGAGAGGCGCTTGAGCTTGTTGCGGGCGGCGAGCCGGTTCCGTCGTCGATCGCCGATGCGCGCGCCCTGCGCCTGCGCTACATCTCCGAGGCTGCGCAGCGCGCGCTGAAGCCGCGCGAGGTCGAGGTCGTCCTGCGAGTCGCTCCGTCGACCGCGCTGAGCACGATCCGGCGGATGAACGCGATGTATGCACGAGCGGTCGACCCGTATCTGAAGGCGATCGTGCGCGACACGGCGACCGTCACGGAGACAGGCGATGCCGAAGCTGGGCTCCGCTACGCCGTCTTCTTCGACGAGCCGACCGGTCTCGATTACGCCTATCAGCTTCTCCAGCGCCGTGGCCTCACGCACGGCGTGCGCGTGCTGCGCGCGAACCAGACCTTGGATCTTCCGCGGGACATCGGCGGCACAAATCCCCTCACCGTCCTCGGCCTCGATGCGCCGCAATGAGCGTCAACGACGAGATCGGCGATCTCGCCAGTCTCGTGGGGCTATTGCTTGCGCTCGTCACCCTTCTGACAGCGAACCGTTCGGCGGCCCTAGATCGACTGCGGAAGAGCCCGCATCCGACGAGAACGGAAGCAGCGTGGGAGTTCGCGCTCGATGCCGGTTTGGCAGTTGTCACCGCCCTTGTGTTCCTTGCGGGGCTTCCTCTCTGGCTGCGCACGATCGACTCTTTCCATCCTCTCCAAGACGGCGGGGCCGTTCGGTCGGTCTTCGTGATCGCGTGGGCGCTCGTCGTGCCGCTCGTCGTCTGGCAGGCGAACCTCGCGCGGTCGGCCTGGACATTGCGGAGAAAGATCCCGTAGGGCCTGTGGCTTGCCCAGGCGAATAGCGAAGCCTCTATAGACTCCGCCGCTTCGGCCCCCGAGCGAAGGAGGATTCGTGCGGCACCTTGTCAGCGCCCTACTCACCGGCTTCGCGGCAGTGGCGCTCGTCGCCTGCGGCGGCGAAAAGAACAGCAGCGAGGAGGAAGGCCCGATCAGCAAGGCGGTCGAGGCTGCCTGCAACGGCAGCGCGCTCTCGGAGTCGCCGAAGCTGCCCGCGAACTTCCCCAAGCCCGACAAGGTCACGTACACACACCAGGAGGAGCAGGGGCCGACGGACGTCGTCGAGGGGTACTACGAGGGCGACGTCGCCGACGCGTACAACGATTACAAGAGCGCGTTCGAGAGCGCGAACTACACGATTCTCTTCGACGAGCTCGAGGAGCACGATTCCGAGGTCTCGTGGAAGAACGACGGGCGGTCAGGCCAGGTCGCGCTGCGCGAGGAGTGCGGCGAGGACGGCAAGACCTACGTCCACATCACCAATCGGCCGGCGGGCTAGCTCCTACTAGCGACCGAAAGGCGAGATCAGGCCCCGGTACGTCGCTCGGCTGCGCGGCTTCGTGCCGAGGTCGAACGTGGAGCCGCGGCGGCTCTCGAAGTACGAGACGAACTCGACGCGAGGGTGCGTCTTCACGAAGCCGGCCATGCGGCGGACGAACAACCGATCGTCGAGCCCCCAGAGACCCCACTCGGCGATCGCGTACGGCTTCGACCGAAACCGCCGGTAGAGGCGCTCGTTGGCAGGCCACTCGGCTTTGCCGGCGATGTCGTAGAGGTCGTTCGCGACGACGTCGACGAAGCGATCGCCCGGGTAGTAGGCGGCGGCGCTGTTGGCGGGGATGTTGGGACTGTCGTAGCCCTGCGGGTTCCAGACGACCTTCAGGGTCGGCAAGGGGTTGACGGCGAGGTCGCGCCGGATCGTCGGCAGTCCGAGCCTGCGGAGGCGGACGTTGATCTGGACCGCCGTGCCGCCGTGGGCAAGCAGGTAGACGCGTGCGAAGGCCCGCCGGAACATCCGCGTCGAATGCGAGGCGCCCTTCGAGCGGCCACCCTGCGTGAACGCGCAGTAGAAGTTCCAGTGACCATTCATCTCGCCGAACGGTCGCAGGTAGACGGGCCGGCCCCATGCGGCGATCGCAGGGTTGATCGCGAAGAGATAGTCGTCGCCGCGGCCGAAGGCTATGCCCCGCGGGGTGATCGCCTCGCGGCGGTTCGGCCAGCCCCGGCCGGTATCGAGCCCGATCATCGGGATCGGCGCATTCCCTTGGAGTTGGCTGAGCATCGGCGCGCCCCAGCTGTAGCCCTGTGACCAGCCGACGATCACGTGCCCGATCGCCGAGTACTGGCCGGTGAGCGAGGCGAACCGCGCCTTGTTCCCGAGCACGCCGAGCAGGACCGGGCGCCGAGCGGCCGGCCCGGCGGCTGTGGGCACCAGCAGCAGAGCGCAGAAAACGAGGAGAACCACGCGGCGCAACCCACCTAGTATGTCGCGGAATCACCGAAGTGGGGGATGAGCGAAAGCCCGTTTTTGCACGATCTTTCTGTTACGAACGAGGAGTTCGGCGCAGCGGCCACGCCGATGACCATCCGGAGGTTCGAGCTGTGACCCCGCGCCCGGAAGACAGGCTCAAAGCAATCGCAGCGATGTTGGCGTCGATTGCCGTCTTCGCCGCGACGAAGGTGCACGCGGCGCCTCAGCGTGCGACCGCTTGCACGATCACCGGCACGGCCGGGAACGACATCCTCTTCGGCACCAGGGGCGCCGATGTCATCTGTGGGCTCGGCGGCAGCGACTATCTCGACGGCGCGGCCGGCAACGACCTGCTCATCGGCGGCGCGGGCGCCGACAAACTGAACGGCGGGCAGGGGAGCGACCGCCTGTACGGCGGACTCGGGAATGACAAGCTTCAGGGCGACACCGGCCGAGACCTCGTCTACGGAGGCCCCGGCCGCGACACGATCTGGGCGTGGGACGGCTTCGCCGATTACCTGAACGGCGGAACGGGCGTCGACCTCGCCTGGAAGGACAAGCTCGACCGCCTCAGCGGCGTCGAGCGACTCGGCTAGCCGCTCTTGTAGATGCCCTTCTCCTCGTCCTCGTCGGACCCTTCAGAGCGCTTCCACACGACTCCGTGCTCGCCGCCCTCGTGCGTGTCGAACGAGTGCGCCTCGACGTCGTCCTCTTCTTCGGTCTCTTCCAGCTCTTCGCGCGGTTCGTCGGTCATGTTTGGTCCTCCTTTCTTCCTTCAAGACGGGGAAGTCGGCGGGATCTTCCCGACCTCGATGAAACCTAGCTCGAAGAGGCGCCGAAGACGAGGCCCCTCCTGGAGCGGGTCTTCGCCGGGCTCGAGCGTCTCCACGAGCATCAGCCCCTCCACGAGCTCGAGCCGTGTCGAAAGGCGATGGCTATCGGCAAGCTTGAGCGGGAGCTCGCGCAGCGCCTGCTCGCCGTGTTCCTCGAGCAGATCCTGGTTGGCGAAGACGCGGAGAATGTGCTCGCTCGCCTGTGCGAACGGTCTGGGATGGATCCGGTCGGCCCTGATCCAGCCTTTGCCGCCCTTGCGGAGCACGATCAGCCCGTAGCTCAGCTCGTCGATCCCCTCGTCGGCGTAGTAGGCGAGCCAGCGGTCGAGGGTTTGCTCGTAGCGGTCGAAGTCGGACGCGCGGTCGGGGCGGTTCCAGCCGGCCGCGTTCTCGACGGCGTCCATCGTGTCCGTGTGGAGCAGCCAGGTGTCGCAGCCGGATTCTTCTACCCAGGGACGAATCGGAGCCGTCACTGCGCCGACCCAGCTGACCAGGAACGTCGCGAAGCCGCCGTCGTCGAGGTAGCTCGGCGCTGCGCGCACGAGCTCCTCGCAGAACTCGTCTCCTCGGCGGTCGCTGTCCCGAAAGGTCAACTCGGTGTCCGGCGAGATGACGAACGGCGGGTTGGAGACGATCAGGTCGAATCGCTCGTCCGAAACCGGATCGAAGAGGCTGCCCAGCCGCCAGTCGACGTTTTCGATCCCGTTCAGCCGAGCGTTGAAGTCGGCGAAGCGGAGAGCGCGCTCGTTGATGTCCACGCCGACGACGTGGTCGCTGTGCCGCGCGGCGAGCAGCGCCTGGAGCCCGCAGCCCGTGCCGAGATCGAGCGCCCGTTTGAAGGGACGGCGAACCGTCGCGTTCGCAAGCGTGACCCCCGCAGGGGTGACGCCGAGGACGTAGTCGGGATCGTCCCCAGCGTCCCATTCGTCCCGGTCGGACGCAAAGAGGAGATCGCCAAACGGCGCGATCCGGGCGGTCGCCCGCAACCCTTTCCCGCCGGGCTCGACCAGACCGGCCTCCTCGAGCAGCGCGACGTCGACGTGACGTGGATCCGCCTCCCGCCCGAGCAGAAAGAGCCGCACGAGCTCGCCGAAGCGGTCGTCCCGCAGGCGCCGGTCGAGCGCCGGAACGTCACGCCAGCGCGGGACGACCGTCGAACGCTTCAGCCGAAGGGTCTTGCGGATCGCAGGCTCGGTGTAACCGGCGTCGACGAGCATCCGGCCGACGTCGCCGGCAAGCCGGGCTTCAGGCGTAGCCGCGAACCTTCCAGTAGGCGATCACGAGACTCAACACCCCGAGCGCGACCAGCCCCGTCACCTCGGTGACGCCGACACGGCCGTAGACACCGTGGCCGCGGCCGAACCTCGAGAGCACGAGCATCGCGAGTGCCCCGCCGATCAGGCCGCCGATGTGGCCGCCGATGGAGATGCTCGAGATCGAGAACGTGAAGACGAGATTGATCGCGATCACGGTGAGTGCCGCGCCACCGAGGACGTGAATGCCCTGGCGCTCGAGGACGAACGCTGCGCCGAGGATCCCGAAGATCGCGCCCGAGGCCCCGACGGTGGGCGTGAGCGGATCGAGCAGCAGCGCACCGGCCGATCCCGCCAGACCCGACAAGAGATAGACCGCCAGGTAGCGCCCGCGTCCGAGCGTCTCCTCGACGGCGGCGCCGAACCACCACAGGGCGAGCATGTTCAGGGCGAGGTGCAGCGGGCCGTAATGGAGGAACGCGGCCGTGATCATGCGCCACCAGTCGCCTTCGGCGACGCCGACCAGGTTTCCGGACGAGTCGACCGCCTTCGCGATGAGCACGCCGTTCTCGTAGATCGACCCCGAGTTCGCCTGGACGCCGGCGCCCTGTGCGAGCTCGGCGAAGTAGATGAGCACGTTGATCGCGATCAGCGCTTTGGTCACGATCGCACCCGTGCCCTCGTGACTCACGCGCCGCACGCCTGTGCTCATGCGCGAAACGCCCTGAGGCTTCCCAGAGTGCTCGGGGCAGCGCTGGCCCACGGGGGCTGGTGTCATGCACTCGGTGCAGATCGGCCGGCCGCACTCCGAGCACGAGAGGAACGTCTCGCGGTCGGGATGCCGGTAGCAGTGCATCGGTTCCACAGAGGCAACTAGCGTAACGACGTGCGCCTTCATGTCGCGTTCACGCCGGACGAGGCCGTCGAGGCCCACGTGGCCGTCGTCGTCGATGTCATGCGCGCCACCTCGACGATCGCGCAGGCGCTTGCGTCGGGCTATCGGCGGGTTCTCTGCTGCGCCGAGATCGACCAGGCGCGGGCTCTCCGCGCGGAGCTCGGCGACGAGGCGGTGGTCGGCGGCGAGCGAAACGCGCAGACGATCGAGGGCTTCGACCTCGGCGCCTCGCCGCGCGAGTACCTCGAGCCGCGGGCCGGGACGGCGATCATGTCCACGACGAACGGGACCCGCGCGATCCTGACCTCGGCGGCCGCGTGCAAGACCGTCCTGCTCGGATCGATGCTCAACTCGGACGCGGTCGCGCGCGCGGCTCGAGAGGCCGGGGGAGACGTGACGATCGTCTGCGCCGGCTTCCAGGGCCGCTTCGCGATCGACGACGCCTACTGCGCCGGCCGGATCTGCGACCTGCTGAACGGGGAGCGCACGGATGCGGCGGTTGCCTCGGGCGTGATCGCCCGCGCCTTCCCGAACGCGTGGGAGGGAATCAACGCGCGCACCTACGGGCCGCCGGGCCTCGAGGAAGACCTCCGCTGGTGCTCCCAGGAGAACACCGTGGACGTCGTGCCTCGGTTCTCGCGGATGGTGGGGACGGCCGCCGAGATCGTGGCCGGAGAAGGCGCGTGACGAACGAAGCCGATCGACCCAGAGCCGCCCGCCTCGGCCAGGCAGCGATGGGCGAGCGCCTGGGCGGCTTCATCTACGGCACGATCATCGTCCTCGCGGTCGTGGTCGCGGGAGCGAGGGCGTATCCGCACGACGCCGGGCGCATCGCCGGGATCGTGGGTGTCACGTCCATCGTCTTCTGGCTCGCGCACGTGTACGCGCACTCGCTCGCGCACAGCGTCGCCCACAACGAGCATCTCTCGCTGGCGGAATTGCGGCACATCGCCCGCCGCGAAGGCGCCCTCGTCGAAGCGGCGGTGCCGCCCGTCGGGGCGCTCCTGCTCGGCGCTTTCGGCGTGTTCTCGACGAGGACCTCGGTCTGGCTCGCGTTCGGGCTCGGCCTGGTCGTGCTCGCGGCGCAGGGGATCACGTTCGCGCGCGTCGAGCGGCTCGGGCGGCTCGGGACGCTCGTCGTCGTCGCCGCGAACCTGGGTCTCGGGGTGCTGCTCATCGGGCTCAAGCTCCTCGTCAGCCACTGAACATCAAGATTTGACAGCGAACATGTGTTCGTGTAGAACATATGTTCGCAATGGTCGGTTGCATCGTCATCCCGGGGTTCGAGCTGCGCGCTGCGTTGAGAGACCGGCCCGCGCTCGCGCTGAAGCCGGCCGCGCTTGCACCTGCGCCCGGCGCGGAGCCGCTGCTGGGGCCGGTGACGGCCGCCGCAGAAGCCGCGGGCGCGAAGCCGGGCATGCGCCTGGGCGAGGCGCTCGGGCTTTGCCCTGACCTCGCGCTCGTCGAACAGGATCCGGCGGCTGCCGAGCAGGCCTGGGAGCAGATCCTGCGCCGGCTCGAGGACGCGGGATTCGGCGTCGAGTCCGGCGGCCCCGGCTGCGTCTACTTCGAGACCCGCGGAGTGGAGCGGCTGTACGGCGGGCTCGAGGCTGCGATGAAGCGGGCGCTCGCGGCGGTCGGAGCGGTCTGGGATCCGCGCGCGGGAACGGCCAACCGGCGCTTCGCGGCGCTGGCCGCCGCCAACGTCGCGCATCCCGGGCAGGTCGTCGTGGTCTCGGACGAGCAGGCGCGCAAGTTCCTCGCGCCGCTTCCGCTCACGCTCCTGCCGATGGAAGACGAGCGCCGCGAGGAGCTCGAGCAACTGGGCGTACGAAAGCTTGGTCAGCTTGCCGGGCTACCGGGCGCAGCCGTGGCCGAACGTCTGGGGCCGGACGGCCGGCGCGCCTGGAGCCTGGCGAGAGGTGGACGAAAAGGACGCGTCCGTGGGCGGAAGGTCACCGCGGAGCTCGACGCAGTGCTCGAGTTCGAGGAGGCGATCGCCAACGAGCTGTCGCTTCGGCGGGCGCTGAGCGTGTTGCTCGATCAGCTGCTCTCCCGTCCCGAGCGGGGTGGGAGGGCGATCAGGAAGGTGGCCGTCTCGGCGAAGCTCGTCGGCGGAGGCTCGTGGCGGCGGACGCTCACCCTGCGCGATGCGACGGCGGAGCCCGGCCGCCTTCGCACCGCGCTCTGGACGAAGCTGGCGGAGCTGCCCGCGCCGGCGACGCTGCTCAGGCTCGAGGCGCTCGAGCTCGCGAAGTCGGTCGGCCAGCAACTGGAGCTCGTGCGCGCCGAGGGCGATGAGCTTCGCGCTCATCTGAGCGAGGGGCTCCGTCAGGTGCGCGCCGGCGTCGGTTCGGGCGCCGTGTCCACCGTCGTCGAGGTCGCACCCTGGTCACGGATTCCGGAACAGCGAGCGCTGCTCGTACCGCGCGACGAGTAAACGCCCCGGAGCCGGTGGCGGTCGAAGCGCATGTCGACGGCTCTCCCCGCGGTGTCAACCGCGTGTCCGTGGCGCTCGTGCGCGAGGAGTGGCGCGTCGTCGACCGGTGGTGGACGGAGGAGCCGGTGAGCCGGCGCTACTTCGACGTCGTCCTGCAGACAGGCGAGAACGCGGTCGTGTTCAGGGACGAGGAGGTGGGCCGCTGGTTCACCCAGAGGGCGTGACCCTAACGGCCGCGGAGCCGAGCGGCGAAGCCGGCGTCCGGGGTGTGCAGATTGAGCACGCGAATCGGGATCTCGCCCGGATTGCGGAAGCCGTGACGCGCCCCGATGGGGGCCGAGACGAATGTCCCCGGACCTGCACGATGCGACTCGTCGCCCAAGATGAACTCGACCTCGCCGTCGAGGACGAAGAACGAGTCCACGTGGTCGTCATGGGTGTGCAGGTCGACGCCTTCCCAGCTGGGGTCGTAGGTCGAGTCGAAGACGGAGAGCTCGGAAAGCTCGGTTTTAACGAGGACGAAGGAGCGGTTCGGTCGTCCGAGCCGCTCTCCCTGGCCGGGGCCGGTGACGACCGCGTCATCGAACCGCCGCCCGCCGTCTTCGGGCGGGTCGAACTGGTCGAACCGCTGGGCATCCTCTTCGCGGCCGTCGCGACGCGCGCGCAGCTGATCTCCGAAGCCCATGCTCGGCGCGTGGATGTTGAGGAAGAGTGCGACCGAGTCGCTCGCGTTCCGGAACGTGTGCACGACGTTCGGCGGGGCGGCTGCGAATGTGCCGGCCGCGCCGCGCACCTTCTGCACCTTCGGCCCGAGGCCGAACTCGAGCTCGCCCTCGAGGACGAAGAACGCGTCCGTGTGCCTGCGGTGGACGTGGGGATCCGGCCCCTTCTCACCGGCCTCGTAGCGGAACCAAGTCAACGTCAGCTCCTCGCGGTCGACGAGGATCCGAAGTGTCCGCTCCTTCTCGTCGAAGATCGTCTCGCCCTCGCCGGGCCGTAGGAGGACGGCTTGGGTTACGTCGAGCTGCATGCCCATTCAGCCTATTCGTTTCTCGACGGCGCCGCGCTCCCCGAGGAACTCGCGCTTCGCGCGGCGGAGCTCGGCTACTCCGCGCTGGCGCTGACCGATCACGACGGCGTCTACGGCTCGCTCGAGTTCGCGCAGATGGCGAAGAGCTTCGGCGTGCGGCCGATCACCGGGGCCGAGGTGTCGCTCGAGGGAGGCGCGCACGCGACCTTGCTGGTCGAGGACGCGCAGGGCTACGCGAATCTCTGCCGGCTGCTGACGGCCGCGCATGCCGGAACGCGTCTGCCGGGGAAGGAGCACGAGCTCCTGGAGCCCTCGGTCGACCAGTCGCTCCTCGAGGAGCTGAACGCCGGGCTCGTCTGCCTCTCGGGCTGCGCGCGGCACGGCCTCGGCGTCCGCAACCCGAACGGGGCGGCGCGGCTCGCGAAAGCGTTCGGCCGAGAGCGGTTCTTCGTCGAGCTGCAGCGGCCGTACGAACGCGGCGATCTCCGGCGCAACACGATGCTCCGCGAGCTCGCGGAGGCGATCGGCGTCGCGACCGTCGCCACCGGGGACGTGCACGCGCATCACCCTCGTCGCGCGCCGCTCCAGGACGTGCTCGTAGCGGTGAAGAACCGCAGCGCGCTCGACGGCTGCGAGCGCGAGCGGCGCGGCAACCACGAGAGCGTGCTCGTCTCGCCGGCGGACGCGGCGGAGCGGTTTCCGTTCGACCGCGACGCCGTCGAGCGCACGGGCGAGCTCGCGGAACGGCTGCGGTTCGACCTGACGGAGGACCTCGGGTACCGCTACCCGGACTTCACCGAGGACGGCGAGCCGGCGATTGCGAAGCTCAGGCGGGTCTGCGACCGGGCCTTCGCCGATCGGTACTCGGGCGCCAACGGCCACAAGCAGCGCGCGGGGGAGCGCCTCGAAGAGGAGCTGGCGCTGATCGACGAGCTCGGTCTCGCAGGGTTCTTCCTCCTGCACTGGGAAGTGCTCGAGCTGGCCCGCGAGCTCGCCGTCGAGGTGCGCGGGGGCAGCTCGCCGAGGTCGCTGCTCCCGCCCGGCCGTGGCCGCGGCAGCTCGGTGGGCTCGATCGTCTGCTACCTGACCGGGCTCTCGCACGTCGATCCGGTCGAGGCGGGCCTCTCACTGGGCCGGTTCCTGAACCGCGAGATGGCGTCGGTGCCGGACATCGACCTCGACTTCCCGCGCGACATCCGCGAGAAGCTGCTCCCGGCGGTCAGCGACCGCTACGGCCGCGAGCACGCGGCGCTCGTCGCCAGCTTCCCGACCTATCGCTCCCGCGGGGCGATCCGCGACGTGGGGAAGGCGCTCGGCCTCCCGCACGGGGAGCTCGAGCGGCTGGCACGGATCACTGAGGGGAACCCGTATCGAATCGCGGAGGAGGTGGCCGCGCTCCCCGATGCCCAGACGAAGCGCCGCTCGCCGCGGTGGCGCGCTTTCGTCGAGCTCTGCGGCGAGATCGCCGGGCTTCCGCGCCACGCCTCCCAGCACCCCGGGGGCATGGTCATCTGCAGCCGCCCGCTGGTCGAGCTCGTCCCGGTGATGCCGGCGGCGATGGCCGGTCGGCAGCTCGTGCAGTGGGACAAGGACTCGTGCGCGGACGCGGGCTTTCTGAAGATCGACTTGCTCGGGCTCGGGATGCTCTCGGCGGTCGAGGACTGCGTCGAGCAGCGGCCGATCGACCTCTCCCGGATCCCGCTCGACGATCCCGCCGTCTACGAGGAGATCCAACGTGCGGACACGATCGGCGTCTTCCAGATCGAGAGCCGAGCGCAGATGCAGAGCCTGTTGCGCACGCGGCCGGAGAACCTCGACGACCTGACCGTACAGGTCGCCCTCGTGCGGCCGGGGCCGATCCAGGGCAAGGCCGTCCATCCGTACATCGCGCATCGGGAGGAGCTGCGCAAGGACCCGAGCTTCGTGCCGCCGGTCGACCATCCGTTGCTCTCCGAGGCGTTGCGCGACACGCTCGGCGTCGTCGTCTTCCAGGACCAGGTGCTCGAGGTGGCGATGGCGCTCGCGGGCTTCAGCGTGGGGGAGGCCGAGGGACTGCGGCGGGCGATGAGCCGCAAGCGCTCGGAGGAGGCGATCGAGGCCTTTCGGGCGCGTTTCATCGAGGGCGCGGCCGGTAACGGCGTCGAGGCGGAGACCGCGAATGGGGTCTACGACAAGCTCGCGGGCTTCTCCGGCTTCGGGTTCCCCAAGTCGCACGCGGCGGCGTTCGGCCTGCTCGCCTACCAGTCCGCGTGGCTTCGCCACTACTACCCGGCCGAGTTCCTCTGCGCGCTGCTGAACGCGCAGCCGATGGGCTTCTATCCGCCGGCGAGCCTCGTGCGCGACGCGCAGCGCCGCGGCGTGGAGGTGCTTGCGCCGGAGATCAACCGCAGCGCGGCCAAGTGCTCGCTCGAAGGCGCTGCCGTGCGGATCGGGCTCAACTACGTCACCTCGCTCGGCGAGGCTGCCGCGGAGACCGTCGCGGCCGAGCGCGAGCGGCGAGGGTCCTTTCGCGGCGTGCGAGAGTTGGTGCAGCGCACCTCGCTCGACCAGGACCGGCTCGAGGCGCTCGTCGTCTCGGGCGCCTGTGACGCGTTCGGCAAGCGCCGCGCGCTGCTCTGGGAGCTCGGCTTCGCACCGCGCTCGCAGAGCGTTCCCGGCTCCGGTGGAGAGCAACGCCAGCTCGCGCTGCCGCTCGACCCGACCGCCGAGACCCCCGACCTGCCGGAGCACACGCCCTGGGAGCGGGTGCTGGCCGATTACCGCTCGACGAGCCTGTCGGTCGGGACGCATCCGCTGGAGCTGCTGCGCGCGAATCTGCCCCGGGGAGTCACGCCGACGCACGCGCTCGACCGCGTGGCGAACCGCGACGAGGTGGCCGTCGCGGGGCTGGCGATCGCGCGGCAACGGCCGGCGACGGCGAACGGCGTCGTCTTCATGTTGCTCGAGGACGAGCACGGACAGGTGAACCTGATCGTCCCGCCGCACGTCTACGAGCGCTTCCGGGCGCTCGTTCGCGGGGAGCCGCTCCTGCTCGCGCGCGGACGGTTCGAACGCTCGGGTCGAAATCAGAACGTGCTCGTTCGCGAGCTCGAGTCGCTCGTCCCGCTCGCACGGCGGATGTCCGACGAGGCGGACGTCTTCGGCTCATTGCCGCCCGCGCACCACTTCGGACACCGATAATCCCTGCGTGCAGCGGGTCGACGGCTATGCGCCGATTCGCGATTACGCCGTGATCGGAGACGGTCGAACGGCAGCCCTCGTCGCGCTGGACGGCTCGATCGACTGGCTCTGCCTGCCAAACGTGGACTCTCCGAGCGTCTTCGCCCGAATCCTCGACGGGGAGAACGGTGGCTCGTTCCAGCTCGCCCCTCGAGATCGGTTTGAGTCGAACCGGCGCTATCTGGGCGACTCGAACGTGCTCGAGACGACGTTTCGCACTGCCACCGGAACGGTTCGCGTCACCGACGCGATGCTGCTGACCGACACCAAGTGCATCACGCCGCAGCGCGAGCTCCTCCGCAAGATCGAGGCGCTCGAGGGGCGGGTCGCGATGGAGTGGACGTTCGACCCGCGCTTCGGGTACGGGACACAGAAGACGAAGCTCGAGCATCGCAGGACGCGCTTCGTCGCTCATGCGGGGGCCGACGCGGTCGCCCTCAGCTTCCTCGGAATCGAGCCGCATGGGACGCTGAACGGTGTCGTCAAGGGAGGATTCGAGCTCGATCCGGGCGGCTCGGCAATCCTCACGGTTGCGGCATCGCACCAGGAGCCGCTCGTCTATTCGGCGCTGCACGATCTGGAACGGCGGCTCGAGAACACGACCCGCTTCTGGCAAGGGTGGAGCGCCAGGGCGAACTACGACGGACCGTGGCGCGACGCGGTCGTCCGAAGCGCACTCGTCCTGAAGCTGCTCGTGTTCGCACCTTCCGGCGCGATCGTCGCTGCGCCGACCGCTTCGCTGCCCGAATGGATCGGCAGCATCCGCAACTGGGACTATCGCTTCGCTTGGCTTCGCGACGCGAGCTGGACGCTGGACGCACTCCAGCGGCTTGGCTACCACGACGAGGCGACGGCGTTCTTCTGGTGGCTCATGCACGCCTCGCGGATCACCCAGCCCCGCTTGCAGATCCTGTACCGAGTAGACGGGTCGGCGCACGCGCCCGAGCAGGATCTCGACAATCTGGCCGGCTACCGCGGATCGAAGCCGGTTCGCGTCGGCAACGGCGCCGCCGACCAGCTCCAGCTCGACGTCTACGGCGACGTCCTCGAGTGCATCTGGCTGTATGCGCGGGAGGTTGGAGAAGTCGACGGCGACACCGGAAAGGAGATCGCGAAGGTCGCCGACTATGTCGCGGAGCGCTGGCGCGACCCCGACGCCGGGATCTGGGAGGTGCGGCGGCCGGAGACGCACTTCACGCAGTCGAAGGCGTTCTGCTGGGTGGCGCTGGACCGTGCATGCCGGCTCGCCGAGCGCGGGGAGATCAGCGACCACGGCGATCGCTGGCGGGCGACCGCTGACCAAGTCAGGCAATTCATCGACGAGAACTGTTGGGACGAGGAGCGCGGCACCTATAAGCGCGGCGCCGACATGCCGGAGCTCGACGCGAGTCTGCTGACGCTTCCCGTGATCGGCTACGACGATCCGAAGAGCGAACGCTCCAGGCGCACGATCGAGGCCGTTCGACGTGAGCTGGGGGAAGGCCCGTTCTTGCGCCGCTATCTGGGCGACGACGGCGTCGGCGGCGCCGAGGGCGCGTTCCTGACGTGTTCGTTCTGGCTCGTCGACGCGCTCGCCCAGAGCGGCGCGGTCGACGAGGCGAGCGCCCTGATGGACGAGCTCGTTCCGAAGGCCAACGACGTCGGCCTCTTCGCCGAGGAGATCGATCCCGAGACCGGAGATTTCCTCGGCAACTTCCCCCAGGGTCTCTCGCACCTCTCGCTCATCAACGCCGCCGTTTCGATCGAGGACGCGCGGGCGGAGGACGGCGCGTGACAATCGGCGGCGCGCTCGCCGGCGGCATCGTCGGAACGATCGTCCTGACGACGGGCCTTCGCATCTCCCAGGAGCTGGGCTGGACGCGGATGGACATCCCGCTGCTTCTCGGCACGGTCTTCACGCCTCGCCGGAACCGCGCCAGCGTGATCGGCTACGTGCTGCACTTCGCGAACGGCTTGCTCTTCGCGCTCGCCTACTACGGCATCTTCACGGCTGTCGGCCGGGCGGGCTGGATCTTTGGTGCGGCTCTCGGCCTCGTCCACGGCGCGTTCGCGGGCGGAGCGCTCGTGACGATCCTTCTACCGGCGGTGCACCCGCGGATGGGGACGCCGTGGTCCGACGCGGAGGAGACGCCGATCCTCGAGCCGCCGGGGTTCCTGATGCGGAATTACGGGGAGCGGACGGTGATCGGGAACCTGATCGCGCACGTGGCCTACGGTGCGATCGTGGGCGGGTTCGCCGCCGGCCTGTACTAACGATTCTCGATCTCGAGGGCGAAGCGGGGGAGGCGCTTCACGACCGCGCGGTTGAAGGCGGCCTGGTACTCCTCGTCAGCTTCCTCGTCCAACGTCTGGGCGAAGTTGTCTCGCAAGCCGGCGAGGAGCTCCGTGCCGGTCTCGACGAGATCCTGGTAGTCGCCGTAGCGCTCCTCCGCCTCGTCGCGCGGCGCGCGGTCGTAGGCGCGCTCGGCCTCGACGCACTGACGGATCAGGCCCGCGTGGTCGCGCTCGAACAGGTCGAGCTGCCGTGCGATGACGTCGGCGAAACGACGATTGAAGAGCCGCACATACCTAGACTAGCCCTCCGTTTGTGGCTCTCCTCGTCCGCAGCTGGAACCTCTTCCACGGCAACACGAAGCCTCGGGGAAAGCAGGCGTACTTGGAGGAGATGGTGCGGCTCGCAAGCGCCGACGGCCCGGACGTCGTCCTCCTGCAGGAGGTCTCGCCATGGGCCTTGCAGGACCTCGGAGCATGGAGCGGGATGCAGGCCTTCGGTGACGTCGCGCAGCGGCCGAGGATCGGTCCGCTGCCCTCGACGGCATCGGTCGGGCGAGCGCTCACCTCGCTCAATCCGGGGCTCTTTCGCTCGGCCTTCACCGGCCAGGCGAACGCCGTCTTGCTCACGCCCTCGGCGCAGGTGCACGAGCACGAGGCGATCGTGCTCAACCCTTGGCGGTTTCGAGCCGAGCAGGCTCGGAGGCTCGAGCTTGGCCTCGTCGCACGCCTGGCCTGGGCGGAGGAGCGCCGCATCGCACAGGTCTTGCGGGCGACGTTCGCGGACGGGCGCAGCGCTGTGATCGCGAACCTTCACGCGACGAGCTATCCGCCCGACCGCCGTGTCGCCGACGCCGAGCTCGGCGTGGCCGTGCGCTTCGCCGACTTCCTGGCGGAGCCTGAGGACATCGTCGTCGTGGGCGGCGATTTCAACCTTCGAGAAACCGAGTCGAAAGCGACGCGCGACCTGGAGTTTTCGCCGTTCGGGCCCGGGATCGACCAGATTCTCGTGAGGGGAGCCGAGACCTCGTCCGCGGAGCGCTGGTCCGACGAGCGGCGGCTGCTCGGCACAAAGCTTCTGTCCGATCATGCGCCGGTGGAGGTCCGGATTCAGTGACGTTCGAGGAAGCCCGCGCGCGGTTTCCAGTGCTCGAGCGCTATGCCTATCTGAACGCGGGAACGAACGGTCCGCTCGCACGCCAGACAACGGAGGCCGTGCTTGCATGGGAGCGCCGGGAGCTCGAAGAGGGACGGGGCGGGCAGCCGTACTTCGAGGCAGTGATGGGGCTGCGCGAGCCCGCGCGGTCCGGGATCGCCGAGGTTCTGAACGTCCCCCCCGAGAACGTCTCGCTGGTCAGCTCGACCACCAACGGCTGCCTGATCGTCCTCGCCGGCCTAGATCTCGAGCCCGAGGACGAGGTCGTGACCACCGACGTCGAGCATTTCGGGCTGCTCGGCGCTTTGCACGCCTCCGGCGCGCGGGTCCGGGTGGTCGAGCCGACGCCGGAGGCGATCCTCGATCAGGTGAACGACCGGACGCGGCTGATCGCGATCTCGCACATCTCGTGGATGACGGGCAACGTGATCGACCCGGGCGTCGTGAAGGAGAACACGGACGTGCCGATCCTCGTCGACGGAGCTCAGTCCGCAGGCGCGATCCCGCTCGGTGCCGCCGACTTCGACTTCTACACCGTCTCCGCCCAGAAGTGGCTGTGCGCGCCGCACTCGAGCGGCGCGCTCTACGTGCGCGACCCGGAGCGTCTCCGGGTGGCCTTGCCGACGTATCTCTCGCAGGTCTCGCACGATCCGAACGGCTCGTTCGAGCCCAAGCCGGGAGCGCTCCGGTTCGACTCGGTCTGGGCGCCGGCGCCACTCGCGGGCCTGCTCGAAGCGCTCAAGGCCGCTCCCGACTGGCGCTACGACCGCATCGCGGAAATGGCGCAGCTGTGCCGCGACCGGTTGGTTGACGCGGGCTACGACGTCGTCACGGAGCCCGACCAGGGCGGTCTTGTCGCGTTCGTGCCCAACGGTGAGGCGCCCGAGGTTGCGAAGCGCCTGTACGAGCGCGGCGTGATCGTGCGGGACGTGCCGGGCCGGGGGTGGGTTCGGGTTTCTTGCGGCTGGTGGACGAGCGAGGAGGACATCGAACGCCTCCTTGAGACCCTCTAGCCCCTGGGCTTGGGCGGCTGCCAGTCCATGGCGATGCGCCATTCGCTGCGCAGCACCGCCGCGTAGACCTCGCCGGCCTTCGCCTTCCCCTCGGTCACGTCCAGGATCGCCTGGGAGCGGGCGGCTCGGGCCGGCAGGCCACGCTTCCGCGGCACGTCGCCCAGGAGCTTCCACCGACCCTGCCCGACCTGTTGCAGGACGACGAAGCCCGGTGCCGACGCTGGAGCTACGAGGCCTCTGCCGTGGCGGCGGTTCGCAGCCCCAGTTCCGGCGCGATCGGCTTGAGCGCCTCGATGACGAAGGCAATGTGCTCGTCGAGGTCGACGCCCAGCTCCTCGACGCCCTTGTAGACGTCCTCGCGCCGGACGCCCGCGGCGAAGGACGGCTGCTTGAGCTTCTTCTTCACCGACTTCGGCGTCAGCGTGTCGATGCCGTCGGGCCGCACCAAGCCGCACGCGTGGATGAAGCCCGAGAGCTCGTCGCAGGCGAACAGCGTTTGCTTGAGCTTCGTGTCGCGCGGGACGTCGAGGTGCTCGGCGTGCGAGAGGATGCCTTCGATCACCTCTTCCGGATAGCCCTCCTGCCGGAGAATCGGCGCTCCGTCCTGAGGATGCTTGTCCAGCGTGGGGTGGATCTCGTAGTCGAAGTCGTGCAGGAGCGCCGTCACGCCCCACAGCTCCTCGTCCTCGCCGAATTTGCGCGCGTAGGCCCGAACGGCCGCCTCGACGGCGAGCGCATGGCGCTGAAGCGCCTCGCTCTGCGTGTACTTCGTCAGCGTCTCCCAGGCCTGTTCGCGGGTCGGCGTCACGTGCCGGTACGATAGCCGCCCTCATGTCGACCACCGTCTCTCGCGGCCTCGCGGAGACCTTCGTCATCGAGGGTTCACAGCCGCTCAACGGGACGATTGCCGCCGTGGGCAACAAGAACGGCGCGCTGCCGATCCTCGCCGCTTGCGTGCTGACGGATCAGCCCGTCGTCCTGCGCAACGTTCCGCACATCCGCGACGTCGAGACGATGATCGAGCTGCTCCGCGAGATCGGGGTGAGCGTCGAGTGGCTCGGGTCGAACGAGGTGCGCGTCCACGCCGCCGAGATCGTCAAGTACGAGCTCGACGAGGAGCTCAGCCGGCGCATTCGCGCGTCGTTCCTGCTCGCCGGCCCTCTGCTCGCCCGGTGCGGACGGGCCAGCGTGCCGCCTCCCGGCGGCGACGTCATCGGCCGGCGCCGGCTCGACCCGCACATCCACGCGCTCGCCGAGCTCGGCACCGAGATCGAGACGAACGGTCGCTACGAAATGCGTGCGTCGACGCTCCGCGGCAAGAGGATCTTCCTCGACGAAGCGAGCGTCATGGCCACGGAGAACACCGTGATGGCGGCCTCCGTCGCGGAGGGCGAGACCGTGCTCGGGAACGCGGCCGCCGAGCCCCACGTCCAGGATCTCTGCCGCTTCCTCGGGTCGCTCGGGGCGCGGATCGAGGGCATCGGCTCGAACCTCCTGCGCATCGAAGGCGTGCAGTCGCTCTCCGGCGGAGAGTGGCGCATCGGGCCAGAGCACATCGAGGTCTCGAGCTTCATCGGGCTTGCGGCGGTCACCGGCGGCGAACTGACGATCGAGGAGTGCGAGCCGAACGACCTCATTCCGATCCTGCCCGCCTTCGAGCGGCTCGGCGTGCACGTCGAGCTCGGCGAGACGAGCGTCCACGTGCCGGCGAACCAGTCGCTCGTCGTTGAGAACGATCTCGGCGGTCAGGTGCCCAAGATCGAGGACGGGCCGTGGCCCGCCTTTCCCGCCGACCTCACGTCGATCGCGCTCGCCGTCGCGACCCAGGCAACCGGGACGGTCCTCATCTTCGAGAAGATGTTCGAGAACCGCCTCTTCTTCACGGACAAGCTGGTGGGCATGGGCGCGCGGATCATCCTCTGTGACCCGCACCGGGCGGTCGTGACGGGGCCGGCCAAGCTCTACGGCCAGCGCATGGCGAGCCCGGACATCCGCGCCGGGATGGCGATGCTGATCGCGAGCCTGTGCGCAGAGGGGACCTCGACGATCGGAAACGTCGGGGAGATCGACCGCGGCTACGAGCGGATCGACGAGCGCCTCCGCGCTCTGGGCGCCCGCATCGAGCGCGTCGAGGGGTAGCGGATGGCGGTAACCGGCCAAGCACGCGTCGACGCGGGCGGGACGGGGCGGGCGAACGTCGAGACGGGCGTTCCCGTCCTCGACCACCTGCTCGAGCTGATGGCGGAGTACGCCTCGTTCGATCTCACGCTCGAGGTCGCGCCGACCGCCGCTGACGCGGAGGTCGCGGCCGCAGGGCGCACGCTCGGGCAGGCGCTCGCCGATGCCCTGGCGCGTGAACAGACCCGGAGATTCGGCTCGGCGGCGATGCCCGCCGACGAGGCGCTTGCGCACGTGACGCTGGAGGCTTCGGGCAGGCCGCTCGTCGTCTCCAACGTCGATCTCTCGGACGTCCGCGTGGGTGGCCTCGCCGACGATCTCGTCGCCCGCTTCCTGAACGAGCTCGCCGAGGGCGCAGGCCTCACGCTCCACGTGCGGCTGATCCACGGCGACGATCCCCAGCACGTGCTCGAGGCAATCTTCAAAGCGCTGGGCGTGGCGCTCGCACAGAGCTTCCGCCCGCGACAAAAGGAGGAGCGATGAAGTCCGCAGTGCGAACCGAGAGAGCTCCGGCGCCGTTCCAGGGGGCGCCTTACTCGCAGGCGATCCGCGCGGGCGACTTCGTCTTCGTGTCGGGCCAGGTGGCTCTCCAGCCCGACCACACGGAGATCGTCGGCGACACGATCGGCGAGCAGACAGAACAGATCTTCCAAAATCTGAAGGCGATTCTGGAGGAGGCCGGGAGCAGCCTCGACCGGATCGTCAAGACCACGGTGTTCCTGACCGATTTCGCCGATTTCCAGGGAATGAACGAGGTCTACGCGAAGCACGTCGGCGACACGCCGCCGGCGCGCGCCACCGTCGAGATCTCGAGCCTCCCTTCCGGCGCGAAGGTCGAAATCGAGGCGATAGCCCACCTGTGAGAGTCACAGGAGGACTTGCGGCAACCGTCGCGGTGCCGGCTCTCGCCGCGGCGGGCTGTGGGGGATCGAGCGGCCCCGGCTGCTCGTTTCGCCACGCAAACGCGCAGGAAACGGCGGCGATCACGGCTGCGATCCGCAAGTACGACCGGACGCAGACGCCGATTCAGCGGGAGCGGGTGTTGAACATCAGGATCGCCGCCAGCGATCCGAACACGGCCTCGGCCGCGATCGAGATCATCCAGCCGCCGGTACAGGGCATGGTCGCGCTGCTGCTGCGCGAGAGGGGCAAATGGCACGTCTTCGCTGAGGGACGAAGCCTCCTCGCCAACATCGAGAACCAGACCCCCGCGATGACCGAAGTGCTCTCGGACGAGGGCAGCCTTTGCCGATAGCACCGCCCGCGGATGCACAATTCAACGCATGCGGGCCGAAGAGGTCATCGCAACCCACGGAAACACGGACTTCGACGCGTTCGCGGCGATGCTCGCCGCGCGGCGTCTGTATCCGAACGCCGTCGTCTGCCTCGCCGGCTCGCTGAACCGCAACGTCCGCGAGTTCTACCGCCTGCACGCGGATGAGCTCGACTGCGTGGAGGCCGCGCGGCTCGAGCTCGATGCGATCCGGCGCCTGATCGTCGTCGAGACCGTCCATGCGGGCCGGCTGGGCGAGCTCGAGCCGGTCGCCTTGGACCCGGACGTCGAAAAGGTCGTGTTCGACCATCACGCGGACTCGCCCGACTGGGCGCCGCCGGAGAACGTCGTCATCTCGTCCGACGGAGCGCTGACCACGACGCTGGTGGGCGTGCTCGCCGAGCGCGAGCTGGCCGTGAGCCCGCTCGAGGCGACGGCTTTCGCGCTCGGGATCCACGAGGACACCGGATCGCTGACCTATCCGTCTGCGACGCAGCGCGATGCCGAGGCGCTCGGCTGGTGCCTGCGCCACGGCGCGCGGCAGGAGCTCCTGGCGACCTTCCTGCATACACCGTTGACGGACGACGAGCGGGACCTGCTCTCGGCGCTGCTCGGCGCGATCGAGACCCGCGAGCTGGCGGGCAACGAGGTGCTCGTCGCCGCCGTGCCCTGGCCCTCGTACGTGGACGGGATCTCGAATCTCGCCCACAAGGTCGTCGATCTCACGGACTGCAAGGCGCTGATCGTGCTCGTCGAGATGGACGGGCGCGTGTTCTGCGTTGCCCGGAGCCGGGTCCCGGAGCTCGATGCCTCGGCCGTCGCGGAGGCGCTCGGAGGCGGAGGCCATCCCGAAGCCGCGTCGGCGATCTACCGCGGCACGCTCGACGAGGCGCGGGCGCAGTTGGACAAGCACCTCCCCGAGGCGGTGCGGGAGCCGCCTCGCGCCCGCGCCGTGATGTCCTCGCCGGCTCGGTCGATCGGCCCGGACGAGACCGTCGCGCACGCGATGGTGGTCTGCCAGCGCTACGGGCAGAGCGGGATTCTCGTCGCGGAGGAGAGCCGACTCGTCGGTGCGGTCGCGCGTGAGGATCTCGACAAGGCCGTCTCGCACGGCCTCTCGCACGCGCCGGTAAAAGGGATCATGAGCTCGCGGGTCGCCACCTGCGACGAGGACACGCCGCTGCCCGAGCTCCAACGGC
>JBKPHH010000011.1:0-51605 GCA_046729795.1 Actinomycetota bacterium
ACCGGGAACCCGTGCCAGATCGAGGCGTCGTTGACGAGGTAGCGTGTCGGGAAGTTGTCCGCGCCGTCCACGATCACGTCCCAGCCGTCGTCGAGGATCCGGTCGACGTTCTCGGAGGTAAGGCGCTCCCGAAACGCCTGCACCTGCACGTCCGGATTGAGCTCTTCGATGCGCCGGCGAGCCGAGTCGACCTTCGGCTCGCCGAGGGCGCCGGTCGAGTGCAGGACCTGGCGCTGAAGATTCGTCTCGTCGACGACGTCGGCGTCGACGATCCCGAGCTTGCCAACGCCGGCGGCGGCGAGGTACAGGGCGGCCGGCGAGCCGAGGCCCCCCGCGCCCAGGAGCAGGATCTTGGAGTCGAGCAGCTTCAGCTGGCCCTCTTCCCCGACCTCGGGAATCAAGAGGTGGCGCGAGTAGCGAGCGCGCTTCGCCGGGCCGAGCGAGCGTGAGATGTCGAGCGGGAAGCCGCTTCGCTGCCACTCCTCGATCCCGCCCGCCAGCGACGCGACGCTTTCGTAGCCGAGCTCGCCGAGGGTCTTGGCCGCGAACACGGAGCGGTTGCCGCTGGAGCAGTAGACGACGACGCGGCTCGACCGGTCAGACACCGCACGTTCGATTCTCGATTCGAGCGAGCCGCGCGGAATGTGGATCGCGCCGGGGAGATGACCCTGGTCCCACTCGTCGCGCTCACGCACGTCGACGAAGACAGCGTCCTCGCTGTCGCGTGCGGACGCAGCGTCGACCTCGTCGATTTCCCCGCGCGCGGTGTTGAGCAGGTCCCGGTAGGTCGACATCGCTTTCAAATTTATAGCGACTATCGTCGTGGGCGTGACGTCCCGCGCGAGAGCTCTTGTCGGGGTGGCCCTTGCTGCGGTCGCCGCGTCTGCAATCGTCGTCGGTGCGGTCGCGATCACTCGCACAGAGCCGAAGCAGCCGTCAGGGCTGAAAGCACGCTCCGGCTTCCCGCCGCTCGTCCTCGACCTCGGCGTTCGAAACGACGCGGAAGCACGCGGGCTTCGCCGGGCGGAGGCCCTCTACGACGCCGGTCGCGCCCGCGAGGCGCGGGACGCGTTTCGAGGACTGGGCTCGGTCCAGGCCAGGATCGGCGAGGCGTTCGCGTCGTGGCCGGACGACAGCCTCGCGGCCCTCGAGCGGCTGGCGGATTCGCATCCAAGGAGCGGCGTCGCGCTGGTGAACCTCGGCATCGCTCGATTCTGGGCCGGCCGTCCGGGCGCCGCCGACGCCTGGCGCGACGCCGTCGCACGAGACCCCGATTCGGAGTCGGCGGTCCGGGCCTCCGATCTGCTTCATCCGAACTCGCCGCGCGGACTGCCGATCTTCGTCCCGAGCTTCCGGCCGCCGGCGGGGCTTGCGAAGCTCTCGCCGCCGCGGCAGCTCGCCGCGCTCGGGCGGGCGGCGCGAACCGGCGGCGTCGATGCGAAGCTGCTCTACGGGGTCGCGCTGCAGCGGCTCGACAGGCCCGTCTCGGCGGAGCGTGAGTACGCCGCGGCGGCGAGGCTCGCACCCGAAGATGCCGAGGCGCAGGTGGCGGCCGCGGTCGGCCGCTACACCAAGGACCATCCAGAACGGGCGTTCGGCAGGCTCGGCCCGCTTACGCGCCGTTTTCCACGCGCGCCGACCGTCCGTTTCCACCTCGGGCTGCTCCTGCTGTGGCTCGGCCGGGTCGACGAAGCGAGAAACCAGCTTCGAATTGCGCGGGCAAACGGCCCAAAAAGTCCGCTCGGGAGGGAAGCAAACCGCTTCCTGGAGCGTCTGGAAAACATTAGGACCAAATGACCGAAAAAAGGGCCGTTCGGCCTATGGCGTCCGTCCGGTACCTCTGCAAGAGTGCCGCATCCTTCGAAAACAGTTGAACGAGAGGAAAAAGGCCAGTACGGTGAGTTGCGGGGACTGAGGAGGGGAGCTTCTTTGAGCGCAGCGGCTACGAGCAGCGAGCGTCCACCGATCACGGACGTCCTGGAGAGAGACGAAGCGAAGGGACTACTGGAGAGCGGCCGCGAGTCTGGCTCGCTGACCGCCGACGAGATCGCGCTCGCGCTCGATGAGCTCGAACTCGACACGCAACAGATCGACGACTTCTACCACGCCCTCGAGGAGGCGCACATCGAGGTCGTCAACGGCCAGCCGGAAGAGGAGGAGCCCGAGAAGGAGCAGGCGGTGCGCGAGGTCTCGACCGACGCGCTCCAGCTCTTCCTCAAGGACGTCGGCAAGGTCGACCTGCTGACCGCGGCCCAGGAAGTCGAGCTGGCGAAGCGGATCGAGCGCGGCGACCACCGGGCGAAGCAGGAGATGGTGGAGGCGAACCTTCGCCTCGTCGTCTCGATCGCCAAGAAGTACCGCAACCAGGGTTTGCCGTTTCTGGATTTGATTCAAGAGGGCACGATCGGGCTCGTGCGCGCGGCCGAGAAGTTCGACCACCGCAAGGGGTTCAAGTTCTCGACGTACGCGACCTGGTGGATTCGCCAGGCCGTCGCTCGGGCGCTCGCCGACAAGGGGCGGACGATTCGGATGCCGGTGCACATCGTCGAGAAGCTGAACAAGATCGTGCGGTCTGAGCGCAAGCTACGTGCCGAGCTCGGTCGGGAACCGAACGCGACGGAGATCGGGATCGACCTCGATCTCGACGCCGCCGAGGTGGAGCAGATTCGCCGCTCCTCCCAGGCGCCGGTGTCGCTCGAGAAGCCGGTCGGCGACGAGGAGGAGTCCGAGTTCGGTCACTTCCTCACCGACGAGACGGAGCCGCAGCCGGACGAGGTCGCCGAGACCCAGCTGCGCAAAGACGCGCTCAAGCGCGTGCTCGGGACGCTCTCTCTGCGCGAGCGCCGCGTGCTCGAGCTTCGCTACGGGCTGAACGGCGAGCATCCGCGGACGCTCGACGAGGTCGGCCGGACGTTCAACGTCACGCGGGAGCGGATCCGGCAGATCGAGAACCAGTGCCTGAAGAAGCTCCGTGCGCTGGCCGATTCCCAGAGTCTCCGAGACGTCGCGTAGCTAGTCTCCGGCCTCGTGGACGAGGCCTGGTTCGAAGAGCTCGCTGAGTTCATCCGGATCCCGAGCGTGAGCGCGGACCCGGCGCATGCCGACGACGTGGCGCGGGCGGGCGACTGGGTCTGCGAGTACGTGCGCGCATCGGGCGGTGAAGCATCGCTCGAGCAAGGAACCAGCTCGCCGCTCGCGCTCGGCGAGATCGCCGCGTCGAACGGCAAGGACGACGCGCCGACGGTGCTGGTCTACGGCCACTTCGATGTTCAGCCGCCGGCGCCGCTCGACCTCTGGGAGTCGGATCCGTTCGAGCCGACAATCCGCGACGAGTGGCTCTTCGCCCGTGGGGTCGCCGACGACAAGGGCCAGCTGTACATGCTCCTCAAGGCGGCTCGTGAGCTGGCCGCGGAAGGGGCGCTACCGGTCAACATCCGCATCGCCTGCGACGGCGAGGAGGAAACCGGCGGCCAGTCGATCGTCGACTTTCTCGCCGAGGACGAGCGCGGCGCCGACGCCTGTGTGATCTTCGACAGCGGGATGACGAAGCGCGGCGTGCCGGAGTTCGACGTCGGCACTCGCGGGCTCGTGGCCTTCGACGTCGCCGTGAAGACGGGCGAGCGCGACCTCCACTCTGGGGTCTACGGAAACGCGGCGCTCAATGCGAACCACGCGCTGATGCAGGCTCTCGCCGCGTTGTTGCCGCGTGAAGGACGGCTCCCGGAGCCGCTTCGCCAGGGCATCGTGCCGCTCACGGACGAGGAGCGAGATGCGTGGAAGGAGCTGGTCCCCGGCGCCGAGATGCTCACCGACGCCGGCGCGCGGCCGTACGACGAGCGCGCGGCGGAGGAGTTCTATCTACGGACGTGGGCCGAGCCCGCAATCGACGTGAACGGGATCCTCGGCGGCAAGCCCGGGCTTCGCAACACGACGATCCCCGTCTCGGCGCAGGCGAACTTCACCATCCGGCTGGCGCCGGGCCAGGAGGTGGAGACGGTCGGGAAGGCCGCCGAAGAACTTCTGCGCGGCGCGGCCCCGGAGGGAGCGGAGCTCGACATCCAGTGGGACGGCAATCCCGCAGGGCTTGTCGCGGCCGACTCCGCCGCGGTGCAGCTGGGGCTGGACGCCTTCGAACGGGCGCTCGGCACGAGGCCGCTGCTCGTTCGCTCGGGCGGGACGCTGCCGATCATCCCGGCATTGGCCGACAAGGGCATCCCGACCGTCCTGACCGGGTTCGCGCTGCTCGAGAGCAACATCCACTCGCCGAACGAGCGCATGCTGGTCGAGTACTTCCCGCTCGGGATCAAAGCCGCGCGGGAGCTCTTTACGGAGTTCGCCGGGCTTCGCTAGACGGTCGCTTCGTCGACGAGCCAGGCGTGCCCGAAGCGGCGCATCTCATCGATGATCGGCAGAAGCGACTGGCCTTTTTCGGTCAGCTCGTACTCGACCCGCGGCGGCGACTCCGGAAAGCTGTGACGCGTCAGGATCCCTTCGTCCTCGAGCGCTCGCAGCCGTTCCGAGAGCGTGCGCGGGCTGATGCCGACGCAGGAGTGCTCGAGCTCCGAGAAGCGGCGCGGCCCTTCCGAGAGGTCGTGGACGAGCAGCGCCGTCCACTTCGCGCCGATGATCTCGGCACAGGCGGCCACAGAACAGCTCTCGTCGTGCACCGCCTTCATCGTTCGCATGACAACAATCTTAGTGCGTGATTGATCTCCATTCACACATCCTGTTCGGGCTCGACGACGGCCCCGAGACCGTCGAGGGGTCGATCGAGCTCGCGCGAGCCGCGGTCGCCGAAGGGGTGAAGACGATCGCCGCCACACCGCACGTCCGCGACGACTTTCCGACGTCCCCGGAGCAGATGGAGGCGGGCGTCGAGGCCGTGCGCGAGGCGCTTCGCGAGGCAGGCGTCGCGCTGGAGGTCGTCCGGGGCGGCGAGGTCAACGTCGGCCGGCTCGGCGAGCTCGAGACGGATGAGCTGAAGAGGTTCGGGCTCGGTGGGAACCCCGGCTACCTCCTCGTCGAGCCGCCGTACTACGGCTGGCCGCTCGACATGGGCCAGGTCTTGTTCGAGCTGCGCGCCGCGGGAATCACGCCGGTGCTCGCGCACCCCGAGCGAAACGGGGAAGTCCAGTCGAGGCCCGAGCTCGTCCAATCGCTCGTCGAGGCCGGTGTGCTCGCGCAACTCACCGCGGCCTCGGTGGCGGGGCGCCTCGGCCGTTCGGCGCGCGCGGCGAGCTTTCGCCTGCTCGAGTCCGGCTGCGCCCACCTGATCTCGAGCGACGCGCATTCCTCGTCCTTTCGGTCCATGTCGATGCAGGAGGCGGTGAAGGCGGTCGGCGACCGGGCGCTCGCTCGCTGGCTGACCGAGGACGTGCCGCGCGCGATCGTCGAAGGGGCCCCCTTGCCCGACCGGCCGCAGTTGAAGCGCCGCCGCCGGCGCCGGTTCTACTTCTTCTCGGGCTCGAGCTTGTAGCCGACGCCGTAGCGCGTCTGGATGAACGTGTGCTTTGAGGCCGCGCGGTCGATCTTGTCGCGGAGCCGGCGGACGAAGACGTCGACCGTGCGGTCGCGGTGGGTCTCGCGGCGGCTCCAGATCTTCTGCAGCAGCTCGTCCCGCGTAACGACGCGTCCCTGCTCGAGCGCGAGCGCGTAGAGCAGCCGGAACTCCGTGGGCGTCAGCTCGGCACTCTCCCCGTCGACGTAGGCCTGCACCTCGTCGGGGTCGATCCGCAACTCCTCGATCTCGATCGCCTCGCCTCGCTGCTCGGTCTGTGCGCGCGCTCCCCGCCGCGCTGCCGCCTGCACGCGGGCGACGAGCTCCTTCATCGAGAATGGCTTGACGAGATAGTCGTCGGCGCCGATCTCGAGCGCGTGCACGCGGTCGTGCTCGGTGCCTCGGGCGCTGACCACGACGATCGGCGTGCCGATTCCCTCGCTGCGGGCCGTCTCGATGATGTTCCAGCCGTCCCGCTCGGGGAGCATCAGGTCGAGCACGCAGACGTCCGGCCGCTCGAAGCGCAGGCGCGCCAACCCCGGCTCTCCTCTGCTGACGCAGATCGAATCGAAGCCGGCGTCCGTGAGGTGCCGCGCCATGCCCTCGGCGATCACGTCGTCGTCCTCGACTATCAAGACCTTCGCCATGCGTGCGAAACAATAAAGCCGGCGCCTCGCGAGAGAGAGGCGCCGGCCTGTGGCCGAGCTCGTCTCGGCGTGGCCCGTGCGGAGTCGCGCTCGGAAGCGGCGAAATCGCCGACGACTGAGAGTTTGAACACGGCCGAAGCGGCCGTGGGCGACGAAATGGTGAACGGAGGGTGAGAGTTCGGTAGCCTCGTGCCTCGCATGCCGGCGGCCGTGAGCGAAAAGCGACGGACTCTCGCCGTAGACGAGGGCTTCGAGCTGCCGAAGCTTCCCGGCGATCCCCTGCCGGGCCGCTCGTTCACCTCGTTCCACCACGACACCCCGGATCGGTCGCTCGAGGTCGCGGGACTGTCGCTGACCCGGCTGATGGAGAACGGGCGGAGCCTCTGGCAGCTCGAGTTCCCCCGCGGCAAGGGCCGTGCACGAGTCGCGGCGGCTGGGGGGCCGGCCGCGCCGCCCGAACGGATCCGGAAGCTCCTCGTCGGCGTCGTCCGGGGGAACGATCTCGTGCTGACCGAGACGATTCGGACTCGGCGAGCCGGGATCCGCGTCCGCGAAGACGAGCAGGACATCGCGAACGTTCTCCTCGACCAGGTCAGCGTCCTCGACGGCCACAAGGTCTCGTCGAGCACCACGCAGCTCGAGGTGCATCCGCTCGAGGGTGGCAAGAGAGCCGTCGAGCGAATCGAGAAGAAGCTGGGCAAGGCCGGGGCCTCGGCTGCACGGCCTGAATCGGAGGACAAGGCGCCGGACGAGGCCGCTCCGCCCAGCGAGCACGTTCGTGCCCGGCTCGCGGCGCAGTACGCGGACATCCTCGGCCACGATCCCGGTGTGCGGCTCGGAGGCGATCCCGAGGACCTGCACCGTCTCCGCGTCGGGATTCGACGGGCGCGGGCGGTCCTCCGCTCCGCGAGGCCCTTCCTCGACGGCGAATGGACCGATCATCTGCGCGCCGAGCTCGGGTGGCTCGGCCGCGCGCTCGGTCCCGCACGCGACCTCGACGTGCTCCACGAGGGGCTGATGCGGGAGGTCCAGAGCTTCGAGAAGCTTGACGCTGGCGGGTTCGAGCGCATGCTCGACGAGCTCCGCGAGCAGCGCGCCGCTGCCCGCGGCGACGTCTTGAAGGTGCTCCGCAGCCAGCGCTACCTGCGGCTCCTGGACTCGCTTGCCGATGCGGCCGAGGCGGTTCCCGTGAGCGGATCGGGCCCGAGCGTGACCGAGCTCGCCGCGAAGGAGTTCGGCCGCCTGCAGAAGACGATGAAGTCTCTGGACGACCGCCCCACCGACGAGAACCTGCACAAGGCGCGGATCCGCGCAAAACGAGCGCGGTACGCCGCCGAGGTTGCCGAGCCCGCCGTCGGGAAGCGGGCGTCGGAGTTCGTCGATCGGGCCAAGACGCTCCAGGACGTCCTCGGCAGCCATCAGGACGCGGTCGTCGCGGAGGACGCGATCCGCCGGCTCGGGCGGGGATCGGGGACGCGGGCCGCGTTCGTCGCCGGACGCCTGGTCGAGCGCCAGCGGATCAGCCGCCGTCGGGCCCGGCGGTCGGTGGCCAAGGGATGGAAGAAGCTCGAGCGAGCCGGGGAGCGAGCCTGGGCCTAGACCGGCGCGTGCGCGCAGCCGGCGGCGTTGTCACCAGGCAGAACGACTCCGGGGATCTCGAGGTCTTACTCGTCCATCGTCCCCGCTACGACGACTGGACCTTTCCCAAGGGGAAGGCCGAGGACGGCGAAGGCGACGAGGACTGCGCCCTCCGTGAGGTAGAAGAGGAAACCGGCTTTCGTTGCCGCCTCAAGCAGGAGCTCGAATCGACCGAGTACCGCGACACCAAAGGGCGCCGGAAGACGGTCCGCTACTGGGCGATGACGCCGCTCGAGGGCGCGTTCACTCCCAGGCGCGAGGTGGACGAGGTGCGCTGGCTCTCCCCGGCGGACGCGGGCGCTCAGCTCAGCTACAACCGCGACCGGGCGGTGCTCGCATCGCTGGACGCGCCTTGACGATCCTGCTCGTCCGTCACGCCTCGGCGGGAAACCGAAAGCGGTGGGAGGGTGACGACCGCCTCCGCCAGCTCGACAAGAAGGGCGGGCGGCAGGCGGCCGGTCTCGTCGACGCACTGGCCGACTATCCGCTCGAGCGATTGCTCTCGAGCCCGTATGTGCGGTGTACGCAGACGCTCGCGCCGCTCGGCGAGGCACGTGGGCTCGACGTGGAGGTCGCGGACGAGCTCGCCGAGGGCGCCGGGCGCGACGACGTCATGCGCCTACTGGACGGGCAGGGAGGATCGCTAGTCGCGCTCTGTACACACGGAGACGTCGTCGAGGAGCTCCTCGGCCGCGAGATTCCAAAAGGGGCGACGCAGGTGCTCGAGCGCGTCGGCGACGAGCTCGTCGAAGCGACGTACCTGTCGCCGCCCGGTTAGGCGGCGTGAAGCTCGGCCAGAAGGGACATGACCGCGCCCTCGCGCATGCCCGCCCGCGAGACGAGGAGTGGCACGGGCATCCGGGCCTGGATCTCGCGGAGGATCAGCGTGCCCGCGACAAGCGTTTGCGTTCTCGCTTCCGGCAGGTCGAACTTGACCGCGGCCTTGGCGGCGGAGCGCTTCGTGAGCTTGGCCAGTGCGTTCTCGAGCTCGGGAGCTCGGAGCTCCTCGCCCACGACTTTGCGCAGCGCCCGGGCCGTTCCGCCGGTGGCCAGCGCGAGGCGGGGCAGCGGGGGCACCAGAGCGTCGAGGAGCTCTCGCAGCTCGGCGCTCGCGCGATCGAGGTCCTGCTTCGACGGCGGGTCCTCGAGCTCCATGCTTCGGGTCAGCATGAGCGAGCCGATGTCGAACGAGCGGAGCCAGATCGGGCCCGCCGCGGCGGTTCCGACGACGACCTCGGTCGACCCGCCCCCGACGTCGCAGACCGCGACCGTCTGCGGAACGTCTTCGAGCGCGCCAACCGCCCCCATATACGCCAGCCGGGCCTCGTCGTCGGCCTCCAGCACGCGCACCGGTGCTCCCGCCGCCCGGCTGACGGCGGAACAGAAGTCGTCGCAGTTCGAGCTTCGCCTGCCAGGCGCCGTGATCAGGACGTCGAGCTGGCTCGTCCCCTGCTCGCGCGCGAGCGCGGCAAACGCCCTGACGTGGCGCGTCGCGAGCCGGAGCTTGGCTTCGGAGATCCACCCCAGCTCGTAGGCGTCCTCGCCGAGTCCGACATAGGCGCGCCGCTCCAGGACGGGCACGACCTTTTGCCCGTGGGCAGCCGCCACGAGCAAGCGAATCGTGTTGGAGCCGACGTCGATGACGGCCACGCGCACGAACGACATGGTCGCGTTCGCGTCGGCTGGCGTCTCAGCGGCGGCGGGTCGCAGGACGTCGCCTCGGTCGGGCCGCCTGTCTTGTCATCAGCACGGCCTGGGTCGCGCGCTTGTTCTCGCTCTTCTTCGGCCGTACGCGCTTCCACGTGCCGTCCTCGAGCAGCTCCCAGGCCTGCGAGTTGTCCTCGAGCAGGACGTCGAAGAAGGTGCTGAGCCGCTGCCTGGACCGCTGGTCCTCGATCGGGACGAGGACCTCCAGCCGGCTGTCGAGGCTTCGCTCCATCAGGTCGGCGCTGCCGAGGTAATACGCCGCCTCCTCGTCCCACTCGAGGTGGATCAGGCGGCTGTGCTCGAGAAACCGGCCGAGGATGCTCCGCACGCGGATGTTGGAGCTCAAACCCTTGACCCCGGGACGCAGCGTGCAGACCTCGCGGACGATCAGGTCGATCGTCGCCCCGGCTTCGGAGGCTGCGTAGAGCTCCTCGATGATCAGCTCGTCCGTCAGGCGGTTCATCTTCATCCGGATCCGTGCCTTCTTTCCGGCGGCTGCGGCCTCGGCAACATGCCTGATGTCCGCGATCAGCCCGTCGCGCATGTTGAACGGCGAGACCAGAAGCTTCCTGAACCGTTGCGGCTTGCCGAACCCCGTGACGTGGTTGAACAGATCGGCCAGGTCACCCGCGATCTCCTGGTCCGCGGTGAAGAGGCCGAAGTCCTCGTAGGTTCGCGCGTTGACGGCGTGGTAGTTGCCGGTGCCGACATGCGCATAGCGCCGGAGGGTGTCTCCCTCACGCCGGACGACCAGGATCGCCTTCAGGTGGACCTTTCTCTGCGCGAAGCCGTAGACGACGTGCACGCCGGCGCGCTCGAGCGAGCGCGACCAGCGGATGTTCCGGCGCTCGTCGAACCGAGCTTTCAGCTCGACGAGGCACACGCTCTGCTTGCCGTTCTCGGCCGCCTCCATGAGAGCTGGGACCAATGGAGACTCGTCGCTCGTCCGGTAGACGGTGGCCTTCAGCGCGATCACGTCGGGATCGCGCGCCGAACGGCGAACGAAGGTCTCGAAGCTCGTCGTGAACGACTCGTACGGGTGGTGCACGAGGAGCGGCCCCTTGCGTACCTCGGCAAACAGATCGTCATCGGTCGTGACGTTCGAGAGGCGCGGGGCGGTGATCGGGACCCAGGGCTCGTCCTTCAGATCCGGGCGGTCGAGCTCGGCCAGCTGCCAGAGATCGTCGAGATCGAGCGGGCCCGAGAGCTGGTACACCTGATCGTCCTCGATACCCAGCCCGTCCTGGAGCCGCTCGATCATTCGGGCGGAGGTGGAGGAGGAGACCTCGAGCCGGACGGCGTCGCCGAAGCGCCGCCGGCGCACCTCGTACTCAACCGCCTCGAGCAGGTCGTCGGCCTCGTCGGACACCTCGAAATCCGCATCGCGGGTGACGCGGAACGCCGCCCGCTCGACGATCTCCATCTGGGGGAACAGATCGGGCAGGTAGTGCGCGATCACCTGCTCGAGCGGCACGTAGACGCGCCGCCGTCCGACCTGGACGAAGCGCGGCATGCCCTCGGGCGCCTTGACGCGGGCAAACCGCTCCTCGCCGGTGTCCGGGTCGCGAACGAACACACCCAGGCTGAGCGAGAGCCCGGAGATGTAGGGGAATGGCTGGCCCGGGCCGACCGCGAGGGGCGTGAGCACGGGATAGATCTCGCGCTCGAACCGAGTGGTCAGGTGCGCGAGCTCCTTGTTCGTCAGGTCCTCGACCGCGGCGACGACGATCCCGTGCTCCGCGAGGGCGGGCTTGACGTCGCGCGTCCAGACCTTCGCGAGCCGGGCCATGAGCGCGATCACGCGCTCTCGCACCTCCGCCAGCGTGTCGTGGGCGGTCCGGCCGTCGGCGGACACGAACGAGATGCCCGAGGCGGCTTGTCCCATCAGGCCCGCCACGCGCACCATGAAGAACTCGTCGAGCATGGACGAGAAGATCGCCGCGAACTTGACCCGCTCCAGGAGAGGCAGCGAGTCGTCGGCGACGAGATCGAGCACGCGCTCGTCGTAATCGAGCCACGACAGCTCGCGGTTGAGGAGCCGGAGCTCGGCCTGCGGAGCGGCTTTCGCGACTGCCACTACTTCGGCCGCGCCTCGAGCTTATAGCCGACCCCGTGGCGTGTGTGAATGAAGACGTGCATCGAAGCCGCGCGATCCACCTTCAGCCGAAGCTTGCGGATGAAGACGTCGACTGTACGATCCCGCGCCCGCTGACGCCGGCCCCAGACGGTTTGCATCAGCTCGTCGCGGGTGACGACCCGCCCCTCCTCGTTCGCAAGGGCGTGCAGGAGACGAAACTCGGTCGGCGTCAACCCGGCGCTCTTTCCGTTCACATAGGCCTGGACGGTCCGCGGGTCGACGAGCAGCTCTTGCAACTCGATCGGCTCGCTGCGGTCGAGGTTTTGCGCGCGCACGCCGCTCCTGAGGGCCGCCCGAACCCTGGCGGCGAGCTCGATCATCGAGAACGGCTTGACGAGGTAGTCGTCCGCGCCGAGGTCGAGCACCTGGACGCGATCCTGCTCGGACCCTCGCGCGCTGACGACGATGATCGGCGTGCCGATCCCCTCGCCGCGCGCCAGCCTGATGATGCTCCAGCCGTCGAGGTCGGGAAGCATCAGGTCGAGCACGACCACCGCCGGCGCCCCGAACCGCAGTCGGGCGAGCGCGGTCTGCCCCTTCGCCACGAGCATCGGATCGAAACCGGCGGCGCGCAGGTACGTCACCATCGCACCACCGATAACGTCGTCATCCTCGACGATGAGGACCTTCTCCATCCGTGCTTGCGATCATCTCCTGCGGGTCTTCCGGTGGGGGTTCAAAGCTGGTGAGGAAGTGGTGAACAGACGGTGAACCGTCGCTGGTGGCGCCGGAATCCGGAGGCAGAGAACGAACCGACCGGCATGGCGATCGAGGCGGCCCGTGGACGTGAAGTCATCGAGCAGAGCCGCGAGATCGTGGTGGTGCTCGACGGCGAACGGCGCGTCGTCGCCGCGAGCCGCCGCGCACGAGAGTCGCTCCCGGGGCTCGAGGTTGGGAAGCCGCTTCCCGCAGACGTTGGGGACGGACGGCGGCCGCTCGAGGTCCCCTACGAGGTGCTCGGCCACGGGGAGACGCTGCTCTATCTGAGCGAGCCCGCGGAGAACGCAGCCTACGAGGAGCTCCGCGCCGGTTTCACCGCCGCCGTCTCGCACGAGCTGCGAACACCGCTGGCCCGCCTCCTCGCCCTGCTCGACACCGCCCTGCTGCCAGGGTCCGACGCGACCGAGTTGATCGGGCAGGCGCGCCTCGAGGTCGAGCAGGCGCGGGAGCTGATCGACGACGTCCTGTTCCTCAGCGAGCTGGAGACCGGCCGCCAGGTCGTCACGCTCGGGACGACGACGGTGTTCCCGGTGTTGGAAGAGGTCACTGCCGCCATGCGCGAGCGGGCAGAGCGCGCGGGCGTCGACATCCGCATCTCCGGCGACCGCGAAGCCAAGGTCCCAGTGCGTCCGCGCATGCTGCAGGTCGTGGTGGAGAACCTGACCGCCAACGCGCTTCAGTACGCCGGCCCGGACGCGACGTTCGAGCTCAGCGTCAGCCGGGACGGGGGCGGTGTCGTGTTGACCGCGACCGACAACGGGCCGGGCGTGGCCGATGACGATCTCGCCCGTCTGTTCGAGCACTTCTACCGCAGCGACCGCGCCCGCGCCTCACACGGAACCGGCCTCGGCCTCGCGATCGTCAAGCATGTGGTGACGTCCGCAGGCGGTCAGGTCGAGGCGCGGCGCCCGGACGCCGGCGGGCTCGAGATCCGCTGCACCTTCCCGGCCTAAAGTAGGGCTGCGCACTTCTCCTGCTGGAGGCACTCGCGAGTGCGCCGGTGTGCCAGGGTCAACACGAACGAGCGGACCGGCGCCTCGTCGTAGTCGGCGAGGATGGGGTCGGCGCACGCGCGGATCTCTTCCGGCGTTCGCAGGCCCTCGAACTCGGCTGTGAGTTGCGGCAACATCCGTCTTAGGCGGAACTGATGCGCCGTCTGATCGGCGCGAATCGCATCGAGGCGCTCTTCCACGAACTCTCTTACACGGCTCTCGACGAGGTCGCGGATCTCCCTTGTCGCCTCGATCGACCGTCCCGCGGGATCGGGAATCTCCCAGTCTTCGACAATGGTCGGGACGTAGGGGCACGCTCCTCCACAGCCCAGGGTGACCGCCCAGTCGGCGTGGAGCTGCATCTCGAGCTCCAGCTTCGCCGGCTTCCGCCCGGAGATGTCGATCCCCACCTCTTTCATTGCCTCGACGACGTTCGGCCAGATCTGCTCGGCCGGCTCCTGCCCGGCCGACTCGGCGCGGATGTCGTCCGGGGCGTGGCGCTCGAAGAAGGCCTGGGCCATCTGTGAACGTCCGGCGTTGTGCGTGCAGACGAACAGGACGTACTTCATCGCTTACCTCCTCGCGAGTCGGGCGAGATACACAGACGCCGCCCGGAGGCGGCGTCTGTGTACTGAGCTCCATTGCGGTGGAGCCGTTACTTGTGCAGGCGCGCGACCGTTCGCTTCGCGGCCTGCTGGACCACCAGCGGAAGCGGATAGAAGAGCAGCGGCTTGGTGTAGCGCTGACCCGCGGTCACCGCCCAGCCGATGAAGCGGCGGAGGTCAGGCGCCTTGCCGGTCTTCACGGGAACGAGCGCGTACGTGAAGGTGCAGATCGGGTACGCGCGAGCCTGGCTCTTCGGCGGGTTGACGATGTGCATCTCGTTCGACCGCGGCACGCGCTTGATCGTCGCTGCCGCCGCCGCGATTCCGCGCAGGCCCGGCAGCGCGAACCGGCCGGCCCTGTTCTTCATCTTGGCGACTTTGAACTTGTTCTGGAGCGAGTACGCGATGTCGACGTAGGTGATGCCGCCGTCGGTCCGCTTCAGCACGCCGGCGACGCCGGACGAGCCCCTCGCGCCGATGCCGGTCGGGAAGTTGACCTGCGTGCTGTTGCCGACCTTGCTCTTGAACTCACGGCTGACCGACGACAGGTAGTCCGTGAAGTTGTAGGTCGTGCCGCTGCCGTCGGAGCGGTAGATCGGGGTGATCTTCCGGTTCGGCATCCGGATGCCGGCGTTCAGCCTGGCGATTCGGCGGTCGTTCCAGCGGGTGATCTTGCCGAGATAGATGTCGGCGAGCACCGGCCCCGTCAGCTTGAGGCCGTAGGGCACGCCGTCGAGGTTGTAGGGGATGGACGTCGCGGACAGGGCCCATGGAATCTGGACGACGCCGCGTGCCGCGCGGAACTGGTCGGCGGTCAGCGGCGCGTCGCTCGCGCCGAAGTCGACCGTGCGGTTGCTGATCGCGTTGATCCCACCGCCGCTGCCGATCGGGCTGTAGTTGATGTCGACCCCGGTCGCCCGCTTGTAGGCCGGGATCCATTTGGAAATCAGCGGATACGGGAACGTCGCGCCGGCGCCTACCAGCTTGCTGCCGTTCGACCGTGCCGGCGACGACTGTGCGCCGACCGCTGCCAGCGTGATGAGAAGCGCGGCAACCGCACTCCCAAGCGCGATGAACCTTTTCCTTGGCACCTTTCTCCTCTCCATCGAGTTGAGTTGCCGGAAGGATCGCAACGGCCTGAGAGCGCGTGGGCTAAGGGCAGGTATCGGTCTGGTGACGGACCGGTTACAGCAGCTGGAATGCCGCCCAAGTCTCGTTAGGCTCCGCCGCTCATGAGCACGGTTCCCGCGACGCCGGAGCTCCGCCGCCGCCGCCGGATCGGCGACCGGTTCGGCGATCTCATCTTCCGGGGCGTGACCTTCGGCGCCTCGCTCGCGGTCTTCGTCCTGCTCATCATGATCGCCTACAAGATCTTCGACGAGGCGAAGCCGGCATTCGACGAGTTCGGCCTCGCTTTCATCACCGACCAGGTTTGGAACCCGCCGCAAGAGCTCTTCGGGGCCGGCACGTTCATCTACGGAACCATCGTGAGCTCGTTCATCGCGCTCTTGATCGCGGCGCCGCTTGCGATCGCGATTGCGCTGTTCCTCAGCGAGCTTGCGCCACGCAGCGTCCGGGCGGTGATCGGCCCGCTCGTCGAGCTGCTCGCCGCGATCCCGAGCGTCGTGCTGGGGCTCTGGGGCATCCTCGTGCTCGGGCCGTTCGTTCGCGACCACATCGAGCCGTGGCTCAAGGACCACTTCGGCTTCCTGCCGATCTTCAGCGGCGAGCCCTCGCAGGCCGGGATGCTGCCGGCCGCATTCGTGCTCGCGATCATGGTCGTCCCGATCGTCGCGAGCATCTGCCGCGAGCTCTTCCTGAGCGTCCCGCGTGAACTGGAAGAAGCGGCGCTGGCGCTCGGCTCGACCCGCTGGGAGATGGTGCGCGGGGTCGTCCTCACCTACACGAGGCCCGGGATCGTCGCGGCGCTGATCCTCGGCCTTGGCCGCGCGATCGGCGAAGCGATCGCGGTGACGCAGGTGATCGGCGGCTTCACCGGAATCGAACGATCGCTGTTCCACCCGGCCGACACCCTCGCGAGCCGGCTGGCGAGCCAGTATCAAGGGGCGCCCTCGTCGCTGCAGCTCTCTGCGCTCGTCTACCTGGCCGCAATCCTGCTCGTGATGTCCTTGATCGTGAACCTGATCGCGCAGTGGATCGTGCGGCGGTTCGAGTTCCAGCGAATCGGAGCGGACTGATGGGCGCGGTCGATCCGACCATCTCGCTCCGGGCAAGCGGAGGACGCGGGCGGCGTCGCCGGGTCGTCAACCGCCTGATGGAAGCGTTGGCGATCCTTTCCGCCCTGTCGGCGGTCGCGGTGCTCGCCATCGTGATCATTTCCGTCGTCCAGCGAGGTGCGGGAGCTCTGAGCTGGGACTTCCTGACCGAGAACCCACCGCTGTTCGGAGAGCCGGGCGGGGGGATCGCACCCGCGATCGTCGGCACCGCGCTGCTCGTCCTCACGGCGACGGCGATGTCGCTGCCGGTGGGCGTGCTGATGGCGATCTACATCACCGAGTTCGCTCCTCCCAAGGTGGCCGCGCTCGGCCGGTTGACGCTCGACATGCTCAACGGCCTGCCGTCGATCGTGCTCGGAATCTTCGTCTTCGCGCTCGTCGTGATCTCCCACGGCCAGAGCGTGCTCGCCGGGGGGTTCGCGCTCGGCATCATCATGCTGCCGCTCATCTCACGCGCGACGCAGGAGGTCTTGCTGCTCGTTCCGTCCTCGCTGCGCGAAGCCGGCCTGGCCGTGGGTGCGAGCCGCTGGCGCACGGTGCTCGGCGTCGTGCTGCCAAGCGCTCTCGGTGGGATCCTGACCGGAACCACCCTCGCCCTGGCGCGGGCGGCGGGGGAGACCGCGCCCCTGCTGTTCACGTGCTCGATCGCGGCCCAGAGCGTGAGCCTCGACGTTCACCAGGCCGTGCAGTCGATCCCGGTGACGATCTTCTCGCTCGCGGAGTCGCCCGACCCGGCGGACCATGAGCGCGCCTGGGCGGCGGCGATCGTGCTGATCTCTTTCGTGCTGGTGACAAGCTTGGCGGCTCGCGCGCTGCTGTACCGAAGCCGCCGGAAACTTGGACGCGAGTGAGGAGGATTCGATGACGGAGACGGTTACCATGGCCGACGTGGTGCAGCCGATCGAGGCCGAGAGGCCGGCCCAGGACAAGCCGCTCTCTGAGCGCGAGGTCGTGTTCGACATCAAGGACCTCGGGGTCACGTACGGTCGCTCGCGTGCGATTTCGGGTGTCAACATGGACATCCACCGCAACCTGGTGACGGCGATCATCGGCCCGTCCGGCTGCGGTAAGAGCACGTTCATTCGCTGCCTCAACCGGATGAACGACCTCGTCTCGAGCGCGCGCGTCGAGGGTGCGGTGCTCTACCACGGCCAGGACCTGTACGGCGACGGCGTCGACCCGGTCGAGGTCCGCCGCCGGATCGGAATGGTCTTCCAGAAGCCGAATCCGTTCCCCAAGTCCATCTACGACAACGTCGCGTGGGGCCTGCGTGTGCTCGGGATGAAGGACGACCTCGACGGTCGTGTGGAGCGCGCGCTCACGGGCGCCGCGCTGTGGGACGAGGTGAAGGACAGGCTGAAGCGGAACGCACTCTCGCTCTCGGGCGGCCAGCAGCAGCGCCTCTGCATCGCGCGGGCCATCGCCGTGGAGCCAGAGGTCGTCCTGCTGGACGAGCCCGCGTCCGCGCTCGATCCGATCGCGACGGCGAGCATCGAGGACCTGATGGGCGAACTCAAGCGCGACTACACGCTCGTGATCGTCACCCACAACATGCAGCAGGCCGCGCGTGTCGCCGACATGACTGCCTTCTTCAGTCTCGACGTCAGCGACGGCGATCGCACGGGGGTGCTGGTCGAGTACGACGAGACCAACAAGATCTTCACCCAGCCCTCCGACAAGCGCACCGAGGGCTACGTGACCGGCCGGTTCGGATGAAGCAGGTCCGTGTCACGTTCCAGGAAGAGCTGGAACAGGTCGAGGCCGCGCTCCAGGAGGAGGGCGAGTACGTCCTCCGCGGCTTGCGTGGCGCGCTCAACGCCCTGACCCAGGCGGACGCCGATCTCGCCGACGAGGTGATTGCCTTCGACGACGAGATCGACCGGCGTTACCTCGCGATCGAGGAAGGCATCCAGTCGCTGCTCGCGCGCCAGACGCCGGTCGCGGTCGACCTCCGGCTCGTCCTGGCCACGCTACATTCGAATCTCCACCTCGAGCGCATGGGCGACTACTGCGTGACGATCGCCAAGCTGACGAAGCTCGTCGCAGACGTCGAGCCCGAGCCGACGCTCGTCGAGGGTTTTGAGGAGATGGGCTCCCGGGCGGAGGAAATGATCCGCGTCGCGCTCGACTCGTTCGCGAACCGCGATCTCGACGGCGCTTCGTCGCTCGTCGACCTCGATGAACTGATCGACCGCTCGAATCGCCGGGTCGTCGGGCACGTTCTCAGCCTCGGCGGGGACGAGGCGAAGCGCGAGTGGGGTCTCAGGATGATCATCGTCTCGCGATGCCTGGAGCGGATCGGCGACCACGCCGTCGACATCGGCGAGCAGACCGCCTACCTGGTCACCGGCGAGTTCCGCGAGTTCACCGACGCCTCTCACCCGGGTTAAAAACCGTGGGTGAACCCCTGGTTCCCCCACGAACCCCCTCCTCGCGAACGGCTCGCTCGCGCATACGTGCGCGGAGCCGGCCGATCGCTCTAGACCAAGCCGCCCAAGGACCGCAGTGCCGAAGCGGGCAAAGCCCGGCTTCGCGGCGATCACCCGCGTTGAGAGGGGAGGGGGAGGGCCGGTGCGGCCGGCCCTCCGACCTATGTTGTGTCCGCCCGTGGACTGAGAGGAGAGAGAGGCGTGTGTCCTTCCGGGCGTGCACCGACTACGACGGCCGCGCCGGGACCGGGTTAGCGCTCTTTACGAACTCTTTGCGTCAGTCCCAGGGCGGCGGATTGTGGACCCAGCGGCCGCCCACCATGGTTGCGACGACCTGCACCTCGGGAAGCTCCTCCTCCGCGACGGCGAACGGGTCGCGGTCGAGCACGACCAGATCGGCCAGGTAGCCGGGCACGAGCTTGCCGCGGCGCCGCTCGTCACCCGCGAGCCAGGCGGGCCCGACAGTCGTCGCGAGCAGCGCCTCCTCGACGGTCAGCCGCTGTTCGGGGTGCCAGGCGGGGCGATCGTCGAGCGTCCGGCGGACGCCCGCGCAGATGCCGGCGAGCGGGTCGAGCTCTTCGATCGGCGCGTCCGAGCCGTTCGCGAGCAGCGCTCCCGCGTCCCACAGCGAACGGTACGCGTACGCGCAGTTCGTCTTGCCGGGCCAGAAGCGGTCGGCGACGTCCCGGTCCGACGGCGCGTGGCTGAACTGCACCGAGGCGGCAACGCCGATTCGGGCGAAGCGATTGACGTCGTCGGGAGAGAGGAGCTGCGCGTGCTCGATCCGCTGGCGGAGTCCCAACGGCAACCAGTCGTCGCGCGTCGCCTCGAAGGCGTCGAGAGCGTCGCGGTTCGCCCGGTCGCCGATCGCGTGCACTGCGATGGGGAAGCCTGCGCGCGCCGCCCGCCGCACGATCTGCTCGAACTCCTCGCGGCTCGTGATCTCGACCCCGCCTCCGTCGAGCATCCGGGCGGTCTGGGAGCCGAGGGTCCCGTCCATGAAGACCTTGAGGTAGCCGAGCCTCAGCATCGGGCTCCCGAAGCCGCCGCGAACTTCGACCGCCTCGAGCTCCTCGGCCTTCTCCGCCGGCAGCGACTGCCAGACGCGCAGGGTGAGCGCCTCCTCGCCGCCGAGCCGCTGCCAGAGGCGAAGCGCGCCGAGCCAGCCGTCCTTGTCGTGGACGGCGGTCACGCCGCGCGCGTTCGCGAGCTTCATCCCGGCTCGCATCGCCTCGAGGTACTCCTCGTCGGCGATCTCGACGTAGGCGTCCCGGAACCGCCAGCAGGACTCCTCGCGCAGCACCCCTGTCGGCTCGCCCTGCTCGTCGAGCTCGACGACGCCGCCGGGAACCTCCAGGTTGCCGTCCGCGCGCGCGAGCGCAGCGGAGTTGAGCCAGAGCGAGTGCGAGTCGCGGGCCATCAGCGCCACGGGCGTGTCTCCTGCGATCTCGTCGAGCGCCTGCTTCGTCGGCTCGACGGCTGGAGACCAGTCGGCGCTGCGCCAGCCCCGGCCGCGCAGCCAGCAGCCCTTCTCCACGCCGGCGAGGGCCTCCCGAACGCGGACAAGCGCCTCGTCGAGGGAACGTGTGTCCTCCAGTCGCACCTCGTGCTGTGCGACCGCCCAGGTGGGGAAGTGGACGTGCGCGTCGTTGAATCCCGGCAGTACGCAGCGCCCGCCCAGGTCGATGCGGTCGGGCGTCGCGAGCGCGGTCTCGTGCGTCCCCACGCCGCCCGCAATCCGGTCCCCTGCGATCGCCAATGAGCTCGCCCTCGGGAGAGACGGCTCCATCGTCCGCACGACGCCGTTCTCGAGAATCACGGCCGCAAGCGTATGCTGAGCCGTCGCGTGACAGCGTTTCGACCCATTTCGGTCGCGACGGCCCTCGTCGGCGCCGCTCTGGTGGCGTGGATCGTCACGTTCGAGCGCATGCACGGCATGGACGCGGGGCCGGGAACCGATCTCGGCGGGCTTGGCTGGTACGTCGGCGTGTGGGTGACGATGATGGCCGCGATGATGCTCCCGTCGGTGGCGCCGACGGCACTCACGTTCGCGCAAGTCAGCCGCGAGCGTGCGCAACACGGGCACGCGGCACGCGTGCCGACCTGGATCTTTCTCGCCGGTTACCTCGCGGCGTGGACTGCGTACGGCCTGCTCGCGTACGGCGCCTACCGTGCGCTCAAGGCCGCCGCCCCCGGCTTCCTCGCCTGGGACGAGGGCGGCCCGTACATCGCGGGTGGCGCGTTGGTCGCGGCCGGGCTCTACGAGCTGACGCCGTTGAAGGACGTGTGCCTGCGCCATTGCCGCGGGCCCATGCATTTCATCGCCGGCGGATGGCGCGAGGGCGAAGCCGGCGCGTTGCGTATGGGCGTCGAGCACGGCCTCTACTGCCTCGGCTGCTGCTGGGGGCTGATGCTGGCGCTGTTTGCGCTCGGGGTGATGAGCCTCACCTGGATGGCGGCGATCGCGGCGGTCATCTTCGTGCAGAAGGTTCTGCCGTACGGTCAGCGCCTCACCGGGCTGGTCGCGCTCGCGCTCGTCGCGGCTGGGATCTGGGTCATGGCCGCGCCCTCATCCGTGCCGGGTCTGACGGAGCCCAGAGATAACGGCCCGGCGATGGAGATGAGCCGTTGAGCTGGCGTGTCACCGGCACGTATCTGGAGGCCTGCAACTGCGATCCGCCTTGTCCATGCCGGACGATCAACGGCGTCCGCGGCGACCGGTCGACGCACGGGATCTGCGTGGGCGCCCTGTCCTGGTCGATCGACGAGGGCAGGTCGGACGGCGTCGACCTCGGCGGCCTTCGCGTGATCCTGGTCCTGCGCTACAGCGATGACGAGGCTGGATCGCCCTGGAGCTACGTGCTCTTCGTCGACGCGCGGGGAGACGACCGGCAGCGTCTGGCGCTCTCCGACATCTTCACCGGCCGCCGAGCCGGAACGGCGGTGGACCACTTCCCGTGGGCGTGGAAGGCGAGCAATCTGCTCGCGGTCCGGCCCGCCGAGCTCGAGATCGACCACAGGCCCGGAAAGGGCTGGTTCCGCTCGAACGGCTCCGTCGATGTTCGGATCGCCCGCCCGTACGAAGGCGACGTGACCGTCACCTGCGTGATCCCGGGGCACGACCGCCAAGGCCGCGAAGTCGTCGCCGAGAGCATTCGTGTCGCAGACGAGCTGCTCGAGTTCGAGTTCAGCGGCGTCTGCGGCTACGAGTCGACGTTCGACTACCAGTCGACTTGACGCGCGCGGCATTCGTCGACCACGTGACGATCCGCGTCCGGGATCTCGAGGCGAGCCGTCGGTTCTACGAAGCCGCGGTCGGCGCCTTCGGCGGCCGGGCGGTCGAGCTCGAGAGCGGCGAGGTCAGCTTCGGCCCGGAGGGGAGCGAGGATCTCGCGATCGCACCGGGGGAGCCTTCCGCGCCGATCCACATCGCGTTCGCCGCGCCCGATCTGGCGACGGTCGACCGGTTCCACGAGGCCGCGCTGGCCGCAGGCGGCCGCGACAACGGCGGGCCCGGCCTACGGCCGCAGTACCACGCGGGCTATTACGCGGCCTACGTGCTCGACCCCGACGGCAACAACGTCGAGGCGGTGTTCCACGGGCGCTAGCCGCGGGGGCAAGAGCCCGAGGTGAGCTCGCGGCCCGGGCCCTGCTTGCTCGCAATCGCCGAGCCGATGCGGCTCTCGATGCAGTATGAGCCGCGAGTTGCCGACACGATTCGTACGTGTGCGACGCCTGCGTCGTATTCTTGAAGCGCACGAAGCGTCAAGCGGCTGTACGTCCCGTGGTCAGCGTAGTACGCCTCTATCGCGGGAATCGCGGCGCGAACGTTTGCCTCCGCTCCCGCGGAGTCGCTGCCGCGGCCGTAATCGCTCGTACGCCCCGACGACCAGAGGCAGCCGGCCAACAGGAGCGGCAGGGGGAGCAGGAGCAACGGGAGGCGAGTCCGCGGCTTTGGCCGAAGGTGCACCAGCCACTTATCGGCGCAACTTTTCTCCGCCTTTACCGTCCGTAAAATGCAGGCGATCGTGAAATACATTCCTCCGCCGGAGGAGCGGGAACCGCTCGACCAGACGATCTTCGAGGTCTTCGACAAGGGCGAAGAGCCGAAGACCTGGGATCGCGCGTCGATCAAGGCGAACACGCATCCGCTCCATCCGTTTCCGAAGACCAAACGGGAGGATCTGACTCTCCCGAAGCGCACCGATCGCTGGAAGCTGGTCGGCGACTGCGCCGTGTTCGGGGTCGCCGTGCTCGGGTTGTGCGCCTTTCCGGCCTACATGGCGAGCTTCTTCTTCGAGGGCTCCTCGCTGTGGCTCTGGCTCGCTTGTTTCGTAGTCGGAGTGCTGAGTGCGGTGTGGTTGTACACGCGCGCCTCGGCTGTCACGGACCGCGAGTACATCGAAAGCCTTTAACCTCGGGCCCATGGGCCACGAGCCGCTGACCGACGAGCAGCGTGAGATCCGTGATCTCGTCCGGACGCTGGCGCGGGAGCGAATCGCCCCGCGCGCCGCCGAGATCGACAAGTCGTCGGAATTCCCCTGGGACGTCGTCGAGCTCTTCCGGGATCACGAGATCTTCGGCCTGCTCTTCGACGAGGAGTACGGCGGCGCCGGCGCGAGCGCGCTGATGACGCTCGTCGCGATCGAAGAGGTCTCGAAGGTCTGTGCGACGAGCGGTCTGATCATCGCGGTGCAGGAGCTCGGCTCGCTCGGCCTGAAACTGGCCGGCAGCGAGGATCAGAAGCAGCGCTATCTGCCGAAACTCGCGAGCGGCGAGTGGCTCCCCGCCTACGCGCTGACCGAGCCCGGCTCGGGATCCGACTCGGCAGCGATGCGGAGCGAGGCGCGCCGCGACGACGGCGAGTACGTGCTCAACGGCTCCAAGAGGTTCATTACGAACGCCGGCGTGGCCGAGCTCTACACCGTCTTCGCGAAGACGGACCCGGATGCCGGGCACCCTGGGATCTCGGCGTTCGTGGTCGAGGCGTCCGCTCCCGGCTTCGAGGTCGGTCGGATCGAGCCGAAGATGGGGATCAAGGGTTCGACGACGGGCGAGATCTTCTTCAACGACGTTCGAGTTCCCGCGGAGAACCTGCTCGGCGAGGAGGGCGACGGGTTCAAGATCGCGATGCAGATCCTCGACCGCTCGCGGCCCGGGATCGGCGCGCAGGGCCTCGGGTTGGCTCAAGGCGCGACCGACTACGCGCTTGAGTACGCGAAAACCCGGGAGACGATGGGCAAGCCGATCGGCCAGCACCAGCTGGTCGCGGCGACCCTGGCCGACATGGAGACGAAGTGCGAGGCCGCGCGCGGTCTGCTCTACCGCTGCGGGCAGATGATCGACGAGGGCGTCGAAGGCCCGGAGCTGACGAAGATCTCGGCGATGGCGAAGCTCTACTGCACGGACGTGGCGATGGAGGTCACGACCGACGCCGTGCAGATCCTCGGCGGCTACGGCTACATGCAGGAGTACCCGGTCGAGCGGATGATGCGCGACGCGAAGATCACGCAGATTTACGAGGGCACGAACCAGATCCAGCGACTCGTCATCGCCCGCGAGATGCTGAAGGAGTCGCGCGACTTCTTGCTCGCTGGAGTTGCCTGAGCTCGGGCTGAGCTTCGGCAACGTCGCCGCGCTGTACGACCGGGTGCGGCCGCCATACCTGCGCGAGTCGCTCGACCGTGCGCAGGAGGCGCTGGAGCTCGACGGCTCCGCAAAGGTGCTCGACCTCGCTGCCGGCACGGGCACGCTGACGAGGGCGCTCGCAGAACGCTTCGAGGAGGTCGTGGCAGTTGAGCCCGATGACGAGATGCGCGCGGTGCTCGCCCGCCGCTCGACGCAGGTCGAGGCTCTGGCCGGGAGCGCCGACCGGATCCCACTCCCGGATCGGTCCGCGGACGCGGTCTTCGTCGGCGATGCGTTCCACTGGTTCGACGCGTCGACGGCGGTCGCCGAGATCGTCCGTGTGCTACGGCCCCTGGGCGGCGTGGCGCTGCTTTGGAACCACTGGTGGAGCGACGGCGCCGACGGGACTTCGGACTCGCTCGAGCCGCCGCTCCCGGACGCCGCGCGGGCTTTGCTGGACGATGTCTACGTCAGGTCGGGGCGGGCGGCCGCCGTTGCCGAGAAGGCCGATCCGCTTCAGGCATTTGCGGCGGCGCCGTTCGAGCCATTCGTGGAGGAGACGTTCACAGGGTCCACGGAGCTCTCGGGTTCAGAGGTGGCCGACCTCTATTCGACGGTCAGCGCCGTCGCCTCGCTTCCTCCCGTGGAGCGCGACGCACTCAAGCGGCAGCTCGCGCGGCTCCTCGAGCAGAGCTACAGGCTGGAGATCTCAACAGTACTGCTCTGGACGCGCCTCGCCCGATGACCGAAGACCTGCGAATCGGCCGCCGGCGTGTTCGCCTCACGAGCGCGGATCGCGTCCTCTTCCCCCGCGACGGCGTGACCAAGGGCGACCTCGCGGAGTACTACGCCGAGATCGGCGAGGCGATCGTCCCGCACCTCCGCAACCGGCCGTTCACGCTCAAGCGCTACCCGTACGGCATCCGCGGCCAGGCGTACTTCCACAAGCAGGCGCCGAAGGGAAAGCCACGGTGGATCCCCACCCGCCGCTTTCGCACCTGGCCGCGGGAGGGAGAGTCGCGGCTCGTCGACTTCACACTCGTGAACGAGCCCGCCGCGCTCGTGTGGATGGTTCAGATGAATTGCATCGACATGAACGCCTGGTACTCGCGGGTCGACAAGCCCGAGCGGCCCGACTACGTCGTCTTCGACCTCGACCCTCCGGAGTCGCGCAACGGTTTCGCGCAGGCGATCCAGGTGGCCCACCTCGTGCACGAGGCGCTCGAGCGACTCGAGCTGCGCTCGTACGTGAAGACGAGCGGGGCGGACGGGATCCACGTGCTCGTCCCGATCACACGGCGCTCGTCGTATCCGGAGACGTACGAGCTCGCGGAGCGGGTGTCGCGCGGGCTCGAAGCGGAGAACCCGGGTCTCGTGACGACTGAGTGGCTGAAGAAGAAGCGCCGCGGCGTCCTGGTCGACCACCGCCAGAACGGACACGGCAAGACGATTGCGTCCGCCTATTCGGTGCGCCCGAAGCCGGGGGCGCCAGTCTCGACGCCGCTGCGCTGGGAGGAGCTCGGCGAGAAGGTGCGACCGCGGGACTTCGGTATGCGCGAGGCGCTGGATCGGCTTGAGCGGCATGGCGACCTCTTCGAGCCCGTGCTCAAGGGTGGCCAGTCGCTCGGGCCCGCCCTCCGTACGCTGCGCGGTTGAGCCGCGCCGTCGTCATCGGATCGGGGCCGAACGGGCTCGCGGCCGCGATCGCGCTGGCCCGCGCGGGAGTCGAGGTCGTCGTGCACGAAGCCGAGGCGGAACTGGGCGGCGGCATGCGCTCGGCCGAGCTGACGCGACCCGGCTTCGTCCACGACGTCTGCGCTTCCGTCCTTCCGCTCGGCGTCGGCTCGCCGTTCTTCCGCCAGCTCGAGCTCGACGTCGAGTGGGCGCATCCACCGGCGCCCGCCGCTCATCCGTTCGACGACGGCACGGCCGTGCTGCTCGAGCGGGGAATCGAGGACACGACCGAACAGCTCGGGACGGACGGAAGGGCCTACCGCGACCTGATGGTTCCGCTCGTCGAGTCCTGGCCCGAGCTGCGGGACGCCTTCGCCGGGCCTCCGTCCCTCACGAGGCAGGCGCCGCTGCTTCCGAAACTGCGCCCGCTCCTCGCCTCGGCCAGCGCGCTCGCCGAGTCCCGCTTTCGGACCGAGGGCGCCCGCGGGTGGTTCGCGGGTCACGCCGCGCATTCGATGCTGCCGCTGGAGCGCCGGCCGAGCGGCGGCTTCGGGATCGCCCTGGCGCTGCTCGGCCACGTCGTGGGCTGGCCGTTCGCTCGCGGCGGCACCGGCCGGCTGGCCGAAGCGCTGGTCGCGAAGCTCGAAGAGCTCGGCGGGAAAGTGGAAGCCTCGAGCCCGGTCGATGAGCTGCCGTACGCGGACATCGTGCTCGCGGACGTCTCGCCCCGCGAGCTGATCAGGATCGCGCGCGGTCAGCTGCCGGGCCGCTACGAGAATCAGCTGCGCAGGTATCGCCACGCGATGGGCGCCTTCAAGCTCGACTGGGCGCTCTCGGAGCCGATTCCGTGGCGCGCCGAGGAGTGCCGGCGCGCGGGCACCGTGCACCTGGGCGGCTCGTTTGAGGAGATCGCGGCCTCGGAATGGGGCGCGTGGAGCGGCCGGCCGTCCCAGCGGCCGTTCGTCCTGCTCTCGCAGGCGTCGCTGTTCGACCCGAGTCGAGCGCCGAAGGGCAAGCACACGGCCTGGGCGTACTGCCACGTGCCGAACAGCGCCGATGTCGACATGACCAAGCGGATCGAGGATCAGGTCGAGCGCTTCGCACCTGGTTTCCGCGACGTCATTCTCGAGCGGCATGCGATGGGGCCGCGTCAGCTGGAGGCGCGCAACCGAAATCTCGTCGGCGGTGACCTGAATGGCGGCACGATGGACCTCGGTCAACTCCTGTTCCGACCGGCCCCGCGGCTCATTCCCTACCGGACGCCGCTCGACGGCGTCTACATCTGCTCGGCGTCGACACCGCCCGGCGGCGGCGTGCACGGCTTGTGCGGCCACGCCGCCGTCCAGATCGCTTTGAGAGACCTCAGCTAGCGCGGCCTGATCGCGCGCGGGTCGACCACCTCGAAGTCCGATCCGTGCACGCGCCCGAGCGTGTGGAGCTGCTCGTTCGACCAGCCGGGATTCGGCGCGCCGCTCACGTACCAGTTCGAGCCGTTGTCGGCGAGCACCATCCCGTAGCGCTTGAGCGCGATCAGGACGATCCGCGCCTGACGCGGGAAGGGCCGGACGTCGAAGCGCGCCTTGAGACGGACGCGAAGGCCCATCGGCGGCAGGTTCGGATCCGTCGAGCTCGAGGCGAAGTGGCGCGCCGGCCACAGGTACGCCCGCCGCGTCCGGGACGCCGTGAAGCGAAGCGCATGGTCGATCACGCCGCGGCGGACCTCGTCGTAGCGCGCGAGCCCAGGCATGATCTGCAGCCCGGCTGCGTCGGCCGAGGTCCAGCCCAACGGGCGAAGGCGGTTCGAGCGCAGGCTCCAGATCGCGCCGGAGCCGGCCCGCCAGCCGGACCCGGAGCGCTCGAGCGCGTAGAGCTCGTAGAGCCTGCAGCGATCGCGGTCGACGATCAACGCGTGCCGGTCGGAGCCGCCCTCGATCCTCACGTTGCGCGGGATCGGATACGGGCCGCGGTCGCTCTCGTCCGCGTACTCGAAGCGAACGCGAACCTTGGGCTGCGAGCCGGGGACGACCGTGATCGGGATCCCGATCGGCGAGCCTTCCCAGAGCCCGGAGCCGAAGTCGGCGTGCATGCCCGTGCTCAGGCCCATCGAGCGGACGAGCGCGGCCGAGTTGGGCGCGATTGGCAGGCGGTCGACGCGGCGGTTCCAGGCGTGCGTCTTCGGAAAGACCGCACAGCTCGGGGCGGAGGGCATCCGCAGAGCGGCTGCCGAGCCCGACAGGGCGAGCACGCTCAAGGCCACGCCGGCGAGCCGAAGTCTCATGCGGGAGGTATCGGGTCTAGGACTGTTTGGCCTTGAGCGAGGCCTTGTACGCGCGCTTGCGCTCCTGGTACCACTTGCGCTTCTCGTCGGAGTCGACGTCCCCGATCGTGGGATGGTCCGGAACCAGGTCCTTCGCCGCCTCGACGCCGAAGCGCTTCGCGAGCACGCCGCTGAACGCCTTGATCTTCATCTCTCCGAAGCCCGGCAGCGCGGCGATTCGCTTTCGCAGCTCCGCGCTGCCGCCGGCCTCGTTCCAGAGCTGGGCGGCGTCGCCGCCGTACTCGTCCACGACGAGCTGCGCGAGGTCCTGGACGCGCTGCGCCATCGAGCCGGGGAAGCGGTGGATGGCCGGCTTCTCGCGGAAGATCTCCTCCAGCCGCGCCGGGTCGGTCGCGGCGATCGCGCCGGGCTCGATCGTCCCGAGCCGCTGCTTCAGCTTGAGCGGCCCGGCGAACGCAGTCTCCAGCGGCACCTGCTGATCGAGCGCGAAGCCGACGAGGAGCGCGAAAGGCTCCTCGGCGATCAGCCGGTCCGCCTCCTCGTTGCCGGTGAAATAGAGGCGATCGGGCTTCGTCGCGGTCGCCATGCCGCGATCCTACCCCTGCGAGTCGAGCCAGCGGCGGGCATCAGCCGACGAGCGAAGCCGCACGATCCGCTCGGGCGGGACACCCCACGGGAACGCCCGTCGTTGCCGGAAGTGGCCGCGCACCGCCCAGTAAAAGAGGGAGTCGCGGCTCCACACGGCGCTCCTCCAGTTCTCCTTGTTGCCGCTCCAGAGCAGCTCGTCCTCGCGGATGCGCCGGGTTGTACGCCGCCAGAGGCGCCGCAGCTTCTCTCGTAGCGGCAGGTCGAGCCACACCACGAGCTCGGCCTCGCTGAGCACGAGATCGCCGAGCTTCGACTCGTAGTTGCCGTCGATCACCCATGCCTCCTGCGCGACGATCGGCGCGACCTTGGCGCGGAACTCCTCGGGTGTCGCCTCCGTCCAGTTCGGCCCGTGATGAAGGGCGTCCAGCTCGACGAACGGGAGGCCGAGCCGCTCGGCGAGCGCCCGCGAAAACGTCGTCTTGCCCGAGCCGCTCGAGCCCTTGACCTGGATCTTTCGCGCCACGCCTCAAGAGTAGGACGGGCCCAGGCGGGTAGGACAATCCCATGGCCGATCCTGCCGAGAAAGCGAAGGAGGTCGTTCACGCGCTCGAGCATCCCGTCGAGACGGCAAAGGAGCTCGAACGCGAGGCGGAGGAGGGCCGCAGCCCCCGGACGCCGCTGATCGCGATCACGGGCGTCACGATCTTCGTCGGCATCGTCGTTGCGATCGTGCTGGCCATCGCGCTCACGCTGTACTTCGTCTACGGCGGCCGGTAGCGACGGTCTAGGCTGAGTGGGGCGTGGATCCGCTCGCCCCGTTCAGTCCCGAGACACGCTCCTGGTTCGAGCGGACGTTCGCCGAGCCGACGCCCGCGCAGTCCCTCGGCTGGCCGGCGATCGCGACCGGCGGGCACACGCTGATCCAGGCGCCGACCGGCTCCGGAAAGACGCTCGCGGCCTTCCTGTACGGGATCGACCGGCTCAACCCTGAGCCCGGAGAAGGCCTCCGCCTGCTGTACGTGTCGCCGCTCAAGGCGCTCAACTACGACATCGAGCGCAACCTGCGCGGACCGCTGGCCGGGCTCGGTTCAGAGCTCCGGGTCGGCGTGCGCACCGGGGACACGCCCCAGAAGGAGCGCGCGCGGATGCTGCGCGAGCCGCCCGACATCCTGATCACGACGCCCGAATCGCTGTTCCTGCTGCTGACCTCTCGGGGCCGTGAGCTCCTCAAGAGCGTCCGCACGCTGATCCTCGACGAGGTGCACGCCGTCGCCGGCACCAAGCGGGGCTCGCACCTTGCGCTGTCGGTCGAGCGCCTCGACCGCCTGACCGGCGAACCGGTGCAACGGATCGGGCTCTCGGCGACCCAGCGGCCGCTCGAGGAGATCGGGCGCTTTGTCTCCGGCGGGCGCGAGATCGAGCTCGTCGACGCCGGGCGGGCCAAGGACCTCGACCTCGAGGTGATCGTGCCGCTCGAGGACATGACTGTGCCCGAGGAGGGCTCCCACAACTCGATCTGGCCGTCGATCTACCCGAAGATCCTCGAGCTGGTCGAGCAGCATCGCTCGACGATCGTCTTCGTCAACAACCGGCGGCTCGCCGAGCGGCTCGCCCTGCGGCTGTACGAGCTGGCTTCGGTCAGCGGCCGCCCCGGCGAAGCCGGCACGGCCTCTGCATCGGCATCGCAAGCGACGCCGAGAGAAATCGCGCGCGCCCACCACGGCTCGCGTGCCCGCGAGCCGCGTGTCGAGGGCGAGGAGCTCCTGAAGAAGGGGGAAATCCCGTGCCTCGTCGCCACCTCGTCGCTCGAGCTCGGGATCGACATGGGCGCCGTCGACCTCGTCGTCCAGGTGGAGTCGCCGAAGTCGGTGGCCCGAGGGCTGCAGCGGATCGGGCGGGCCGGGCACGAGCTCCACGCCGTCTCCAAAGGCCGCGTGTTCCCGAAGTTCCGCGCCGATCTCCTCGAGGCGGCGGTTGTCGCGAAGCGCATGCGCGAGGGGGCGATCGAGGAGACGCAGATCCCGAAGAACCCGCTCGACGTGCTCGCGCAGCAGATCGTCGCGATCTGCGCCGACGAGGAGCTTTCGGTCGACGAGCTGCACGAGCTCGTCCGCCGCGCTTACCCGTTCCGCGACCTGTCGCGCGTGCAGCTCGAGAACGTGCTCGACATGCTCGCCGGGCGGTACCCGTCCGACGAGTTCGCGGAGCTGCGGCCGCGGATCATCTGGGACCGCACTGCGAACGTCGTGCGCGCGCGGCCGGGTGCGCGGCGCCTGGCGGTCACGAACGCCGGAACGATCCCCGACCGCGGCCTCTTCGGTGTCCACCTGGTCGACGGCGGCGGGCGAGTGGGCGAGCTGGACGAGGAGATGGTCTACGAGGCGAGAGCCGGGCAGACCTTCCTGCTCGGCGCGTCTACCTGGCGGATCGAGGAGATCACCCGCGACCGCGTGCTCGTCTCGCCCGCCCCGGGTGTGCCCGGCGCAATCCCGTTCTGGAAGGGCGAGGGCGTCGGTCGCCCCTTCGAGCTCGGCGCGGCGATCGGTCAGGCCTCGCGCGAGCTGGTCGCGCTGCCGGAAGCGAAGGCGCGCGCGAGGCTCCAGGAGGAGCATTCGCTCGACGAACGGGCGGCCGAGAACCTACTGCAGTTCCTGCGCGAGCAGGAGACGGCCACCGGCGCGGTCCCGTCCGACCGCACCGTCGTCGTCGAGCGCTTCCGGGACGAGATCGGCGACTGGCGGCTCTGCATCCTCTCGCCGTTCGGCGCGCGCGTGCACGCGCCCTGGGCGATTGCGCTCGCGGCGCGCTTGCGCGGGTCGCTCGGTCTCGAGGCGCAGGCGATCTGGTCGGACGACGGGATCGCGCTTCATCTGCCGGATGCCGACGTCCCGCCGCCCGTCGACGACGTGCTCGTCCCTCCCGAGGAGATCGAGGATCTGGTCGTCCAGGAACTCGGCGACAGCGCGCTGTACGGCTCGCGCTTCCGCGAGAACGCGGCACGCGCCCTGCTGATCCCCCGGCGGCGCCCCGATCAGCGGACGCCGCTCTGGGAGCAGCGGTTGAAGGCTCAGGGGCTGCTGCAGGTCGCGCGCCGCTATCCCGCGTTCCCGGTCGTGCTGGAGACCTACCGCGAGTGCCTCCAGGACGTCTTCGACCTGCCGGCGCTGAAGTACCTGCTGCAGGGTCTGCGCTCGCGGCAGATCGACCTGGTCGACGTCGAGACCCCCTCGGCCTCGCCCTACTCGTCCTCGCTGCTGTTCGACTACGTCGCGACCTACATGTACGAGGACGACACACCGCCGGCCGAACGGCGTGCACAGGCGCTGGCTCTCGATCGCGACCTGCTGAAGGAGCTGCTCGGGCAGGAGGAGCTCCGCGACCTGCTCGACCCGGGTGCGGTCGAGCAGGTGGAGGAGCAGCTGCGCGGCCGGGCCCGAAACGCGGACGAGCTGCACGACCTGCTGCGCCGCCGCGGCGACCTGAGGCCGGGCGAGTTCGACGAGGCGTTTGCGGCGGTGCTGGAGGCGGAGCGGCGGGCGGTGCGTATCCGCGTCGCGGGCGAGGAGCGGCTGATCGCCGCCGAGGACGCGGGGCGGTTCCGCGACGCGCTCGGCGCCATGCCGCCCTCGGGCCTGCCGGACGTGTTCCTGGAAGGCGGCGAGCAGCCCCTACGCTCCCTCGTCCTGCGCTGGGCGAAGGCCCGCGGTCCGTTCACGACCGCGCAGGCGAACGAGCACTTCGGCCGTGAAGTCGTCGAAGAACTGCGGGCGCTCGAGCGCGATGACCGGCTCGTCCGCGGCGAGCTGAGGCCGGGCGGCACCGAGCGCGAGTGGTGCGATCCCGACGTCCTGCGCCGGATCCGCCGGGCGTCGCTTGCCGCGCTTCGGAAGGAGGTGGAGCCGACCGAGCAGGCCGCCTTGGCCCGCTTCCTGCCCAGTTGGCACGGGATCGACCGCCGGGCGACTCTCCGCGAGGCGCTCGTCCCCCTGCAGGGCTTGCCGCTGCCGGTCTCGCTGTGGGAATCCGAAGTGCTCCCGCGCCGCGTGCCCGGCTACGCGCCCGCGCAGCTCGATCAGCTCTGCGCCTCCGGCGAAGTCGTCTGGGTCGGCGCCGGGCTCGATCGCGTCGCCGTCTACTTTCGCGAAGACGCTCCGGTGCTCGGGCGCCCGTCGGCCGCCGAACCGCCCGAGGGTGAGGTCGCGGACAAGATCCGCGACGCGCTTCGCCGCAGCGCGGTGTTCTGGTTCGACCTGCTCGCGGAAACCGGGCTGGAGGCGGACGACGCGCTGCCGGTGCTCTGGGAGCTCGTCTGGGCGGGGGAGGTTACGAACGATGCGTGGCAGCCGCTGCGGGCCGGCCACGCTACGCGTCCTAGGATGACGAGCCTGGAGCGCCGCTCGCGCCGCTTCTCCAGGCGCCGCTCGGATGCGATTACGGCGACACAGGGACGCTGGTCGCTCACCGACCGTCTGTTCGACGGAAGGCCCGACCGCCGAGCGCTCGCGGAGCTGATGCTCGAACGGCAGGGCATCGTCACGCGCGACGGCGTGCGGGCGGAGGGGGTGCAGGGAGGCTACGGCGCGGTCTACGGTGAGCTGAAGGCGCTGGAGACGCTCGGCCTCTGCCGCCGCGGCTACTTCGTCGAAGGCCTCGGCGGCGCCCAGTTCGCGCTCGGCGGTGCAGTCGAGCGGCTGCGCGAGCTGAAGCCCCGCGAGGACGAGGAGCCCGATGCGCTGGTCCTCGCAGCGGCCGACCCGGCCCAGCCGTACGGTGCCGCGCTGCCCTGGCCCAAGCGGGCCGGCGCCCGTGCCGCCCGCGTCGCGGGCGCGCAGGTCGTCCTGCTCGGAGGAGAGGCCGCGCTCTTTGTCGAGCGTGGCGGGCGATCGCTCGTGCCGCTCCGCGACCCGGACGAGACCTGGTTACGGCCCGCCCTCGCCGCCCTGGTCGAGCACGTGAAGGCGGGAGGAGCGAAGCGCCTCGCGGTCGAGCGCTTCGACGGCGAGCCGGTCGCGGACAGCGAGATCATGCCCCTGCTCGTCGAGGCCGGGTTCGTCGCGGGCCCGCGGCGCGCCGTCTTGCGTCCCTGATGCCCGAAGGTGACGGAATCCACCGTGCCGCCCGGCGGCTCCAGGTGATGGTCGGCGAGCGGGTAGCGGCCGAGACTCCCCACCCGCGCGCCGCCGCAACCGGCGTCGCCGAACGGCTGGACGGGCGGCGACTCGTCTCCGTGGAGGCGATCGGCAAGAATCTGGTCCTGCACTTCGAGGACGACGTCGTTCTGCGAAGCCATCTGCGAATGTCGGGGCGCTGGCGGGTCGGGCCGCCCGGCGGGAGGCGCTTCGGCCGGCCCTGGCTCGTGCTGCGCGGCGAGCAACACGAGGCTGTCCTCTGGGGTGGCCCGGTGCTCGAGTTGCACACGCGTGGCGTCCGGCGCCTCGGCCCGGACATCCTCGCGGATCCCCCCGACTTCGCCGCGATGGTGAAGCGGCTCCGTGCCGAGCATCAGGGCCGGGACGTGGGGGACGCCCTCCTCGACCAGCGGCTAGTCTCCGGAATCGGGAATGTCTGGAAGGCAGAGGCGCTCTGGCGGGCCCGCGTCTCGCCTTGGCGGCCGCTCGCCGACGTCTCCGATGACGAGCTCCTCGAGGTGCTCCACCACGCCGCCGCGCTGATGCGGCACTCGGTCGAGGGAGGCCGCGGCCCGCGCGCGGTCTATCGCCGCGTGGGCCGACCCTGCCCGCGCTGCCGGACCGCGATTCGGTCGCGCGGCCAGGGCGACGCCAACCGAATGGCCTACTGGTGCCCGCAGTGTCAAGCAGGGGAGGAACCGCCGGTCGCGTAAGAGCAAGTCGTGGCCGTGCGCTCTCCACAGCTCTACTACACCCTGCGCTGTTTTTGCCTCGGGGCGTTCTCCCTGCTCGCGCGCGACGTCGAGGAGGGCGCCGAGATCGAGTTCGCGTTCGAGGAGCACATGTCGCGCGACCGGCCGGCGCTGTACGAGTACCGCCCGCTCGTGCGCCAGTACGTCGAGACCCGGTCCGAGCGGATCTCCCAGCTCGCCGACACGAGGCTCGCGATCGAGGAGCTCCGGAACGAGCCCGCGGCGAAGATCTTTGCCTCGGCGCAGGCGGGTTCGCTCTTCCAGGCGATTCTGCTGCCGCTGATCGTCGACCTCGCCGAGACCTGCGGCGGCTTCGACTGGGACGACGCGACGTTCGATCACGCCTACGCGGCGCTCGAGGAGACGCTCTTCCGCGGCCGGCGGTCGTACGCAGCGGTCGCGCCACTCGTCGGCCTGTCGGCCGGGAGCCAGATCGACCTCGGACGGGGCCTGCGAATCCGCGCCGCCGCCGAAGGCGAGCTCTCGGCGCACTGGCCACAGGCGAGGGGGCTTCTCCCGCCGGGCTTCGGCCGCGAGCCGGATCAGCTCTGCGTGCTCGAGCTCGAGCACGAGCTTCCGCCCGGCGAGGACGAGCTTCCCGACGCGCCGGGAGAGATCGCCGACGCCGTCACCGCGCTTCGCCTTGCCACGGCCGGCCCCGTGACGGCGGGGCCCGTGCTCTTCGAGCGGCTCGACTGGCGGCCGCTCGCGATCAGGCCGGTGCTGCCGATCGCGGCGACGCAACCCAAGGGGGAGCCCATCCGGCTCGACGCCTTCCGCGGCCGGCTTGCGCACGACCTGCTCGAGCGGATCTGTGCCGCGGACGACGACCCCGAGCTGGCCGAGGCGCTCGACCGCTGGGAGCTGTCCCTCTTCGCCGCCGAGCCGTTTCAGGCCGAGCAGCTGCGTGAGTCGATGGGAGCGTTGCTCGGGGGGACGGACGGGCTCTGGGCGGCCGCGATCCGCGGGGCGGTGCTGCTCGGAGAGACTGCTTCGGAGCGGGCGACCCAGCTCGGACGTCTTCGCCGGCTCGCGAGCGGGGAGAACGCGGACGGGGACTCGGCTGACGCCGTCAGGCGGGCACTGGTCGAGGCGGTCGTCCACGGAGACCGTGCCCTCTTGATCGATTCGCTCGACGAGTCGCTGCTCGGCTTGAGGCCGCGGCCGGCGGGCTACTTCGCCGCGATCGCCTCCTAACTCGGACAGGGCGCGGCGTCGGAGACCGCGAAGTCGGCGCGGTGCGACACCTTGTAGAGCTCCCGGACGGGAACGACCAGGCAGCCCAGTCGCCGTTCGCGAGCGTCCTGAACGACGAGGAGGTCGAGACCGTCCTCAGTCGAAAAATCGAACTCCGTCGTGCCGTTCGGGTCGAGCTCGTGTGACTCGTACTCGTTCTCGCAGTCCGGGGCATCGCACCATCGAACCTTGACCGTGCGCTCGGTGTCGTTCGTCACGACTACAGCCAGCTCGTCCGTGTAGATGATCGCGACGGCGATGCACCCGCCCGTCGCCGCCAGCGCGGCCACGACGCCGATTGCAATCGCAAGCTTGACCCAACGCGTGAAGTAGACGCGTGTCCGCGGAGCGGCGGGCGCTTCGATGTCGGGATACGGGTCCTCCCATTCCCGACCTTCGCGCACCGCCTGCGTTCGCGTGGCCTGGCGGAGGTTCTGCCTGGCCGAATAGATCGTGTTGTCTCGCTCGGCCGCGGTCCGCTCGTCCGGGGTCTCGATCAGCTCGGCAAGGTCGAGCACGTGCTGGAGCCCGTCGACGTCGCCCTTGCGCGCGAAGCCCCTGCGTGCTTTCTCCAGTGCCTCCACCGCACCGGAGTAGTCGCCGCGATCGAGCCGTCCGCGAGCGTCGCCGAAGTCGCGTTCCGGGTTCCCTGCCACCGGCGCGAACGTAACGCTTTTGACCCTGCCCTCGCGCACTTTCGTGCCTTTCTCCCCGCTAGCGTCAATCGCATGGACGAGGCGCGGGCGGTGCTGCAGCGGCTGGGACGGATCGAGGCGCTCGAGCGAGAGGAGGCACCGCCGCGCTGGATCCTGGCAGAGGTCCGCGAGCTGCTTCGCGAGGCCGACGCCTGGCTCGAGGCGGAGCGGTCGGGGGCCGATCTGGCCGCCGAGGCGCTCGAGCGCTGCCGCGAGGCGATCAGCTCGTCCGAGACGCCGGTCGGCGCATAATCCTCGTGTGCCTTCGATCGTCCACTGGGACGAGGTCGAGCGGGAGCGGGCCGAAGTCGGCTCGCTGGCCGGCCACTGGACCGACCTCGGCGACGCGGCGGGAAGCGTCCGCGTCGGCGTCAACCGGGTTCAGGTCGACCCAGGCAAACGCTCGACGCCCCTGCACATGGAGGGCGACGAGGAGGAGATCTTCTTCGTCCTGGACGGTTCCGGCCTCTCATGGCAACACGACGGCAAGGACTTCGCCACCTACGAGATCCGTGCCGGAGACTGCCTCGTCCATCGGGCCGAAGGAGAGGCGCACAGCGTCGTCGCGGGCTCCGAGGGCATCGACTACCTTGCGTTCGGCACGAGGGCGTGGCACCGGCTGACCTACTTTCCCCGGATCGAGGGCGCCCGTATGGGCCCCGCCTGGGCGGAAAAGCTTCCGCAGCACCAATGGGAGCGGGAAAACGCGCTCGGCGACCCCGAGCTGCCTGAACCCTCCGAACGCCCGCCGCGGATCGTCAACCTCGATGAGGTGGAGCCCGAGGAAAGCGAGCGCGGCGTCTGGCGCGGGCTGGCCGAAGCGGCCGGGTCAGAACGCACCGGGCTAAACCACGTCGTTGCCAAGCCCGGCAAGATGGAGACGCCGCTTCATTGCCATTCCGCGGAGGAGGAGCTCTTCGTCGTGCTCGATGGGGAGGGCGTCTGCATCCTGGGCGAGGAAGAGCATCCTGTCCGACGCGGCAGCGTCATCTCACGCCCGCCCGCAACGCGCGTCGCGCACGGCTTTCTCGCCGGCGAGGCCGGCCTGACCTATCTCGCCTACGGGACGCGGGAGCCGAACGACATCGCCTACTACCCCCGTTCGAACAAGTTCTACCTGCGAGGAATCGGCCTGATGGCGCGGGTCGAACGGCTCGATTACTGGGACGGCGAGGACTGAGCGCAAAAAGCTGAAAGTTTTTGCAGTTCTGCGGCGTCTGTTGGTTGTGATCACTGGACGAGGGCCTATGGTGTGACGGAGATGCGCGAGCTGGCGCCTGAGCTCCGCGCCGTCCACGACCTCGCCCGAGCGGCCCAGGGGGCGTACGAGGTCCGAGACCTCATGGACCGCATCTGCACGAGCGTCGCGGAAACCTTTGGCTTCGAGCGCGTCGCCATCTCCCGCTACCACGAGGACGCCGACGAGATCCAGCTGCTCGCCGCATACGGCCTGCCGGTCGAGCGCGTCCGGGAGCTGCCCCGCGCCGTCTCGGAATGGCCCGTCTACCGGAAGGTGCTGGAGACGAAGGCGATCGTGTTCGTGGACGACGTCCAGGATCAGACCGCGCTGCCGGCCGGGGTCGCGGAGGAATACGACGCGAAGTCCGTTGTCGCGGTCCCGTTGATCAGCCAGGAGTGCTGTCTCGGCTTTCTGAGCGCCGACAAGGGCGGGACGCCTTTCCGGCTCGACGAGACCGCGCAGGGCATTCTCGAGACGATCGGCGTCCTGGCGGCCTCGTTCGTCGAGAAGGCCCTCGTCCACCAGGAGCTGACCAGGCTCGACAAGGTGAAGACGAACTTCATTGCCCTCGCCTCGCACGAGCTGCGCACGCCGGCGACCGTGATCTACGGGATCTCGTCCACGCTCAACCAGCGCGCGGACGACCTGCGCGACGACCAGATCCGCGATCTCCGCAAGGCGCTGTTCGACCAGAGCGAGCGCATGCGCCAGCTCGTCGACCAGCTGCTCGACCTCTCGCGCCTCGAGGCGCGGGCGATCACGATCGAGCCGGAGAAGTTCTCGGTGCGAAGGAGGGTCGAGGAGCTGATCTTCGTCCTCGCTCCGGAGCGCGCGAACGAGGTGGAGCTCGACGTCGAACAGGAGCTCGAAACCACCGCGGACGTCGGGGCCTTCGACCGGATCGTCTCCAACCTGATCACGAACGCCTTCCGCTACGGGGCTCCGCCGATCAAGGTTTCGGCTGAACAGCGGGATCGCCACTTCCGGCTCTCGGTCGAGGACCGCGGCCGCGGCGTCAACCCGGAATTCGTGCCGCAGCTCTTCGAGCGCTTCACGCGAAGCCCGCACTCCGCGACGTCGATGGAAGGAGCGGGCCTCGGGCTTTCGATCGCGCAATCGTTTGCACAGGCCCACGGCGGCGACCTCATCTACCACCCCGCCAAGCCGACGGGTGCCCGTTTCGACCTGGTGCTGCCGCGAAGCGGCTATTGAGTGCGTGAATTCAGCCTCCGGAAATCCTCCTGATTTTTCGGAGGGTTCGGCTACCATGAGGCGAAGAAAGGGGCTCAGATGGGGCTCGCACGCCTGCTTCCACGTCCGGGTCAACGGGACGAAAACTCGCAAGGACCGAGAGTGGCGAAAGTCATTGCATTCGCGAACCAAAAAGGAGGCGTCGCCAAGACGACGACGACGCTGAATCTCGGCGCCGCTTTTGCCGAGCACGATCTGCGCGTCCTGCTTGTCGATCTCGACCCGCAGGGCAACCTGACCATGAGCCAGGGGCTCAACCCGGATTCGATCGAGCGGTCGATGTTCGACGTGCTCGTCCACCGGGTTCCAATCGAGGAGGTCATCCACGAGGCCGAGGTCCACCTTGCCGTCTCGTCGATCGACCTCGCCGGCGCAGAGTTGGCCCTGTCCAGCCTGATCGGCCGCGAGCGCGCGCTCGAGAAAGCGCTCGAGCCGGTGAAGGAGCGCTACGACTACATCCTGATCGACACGCCGCCGTCCTTGGGCCTCCTCACAATCAATGCCCTGGTGGCCTCCAACGGCGTGATCGTCCCGGTCCAGTGCGAATACCTCTCGCTGCGCGGGCTCGTCCAGCTCGAGAACACGCTCTCGATGATTCGCGAAAACCTTAACCCTGACGTCGAGATTCAGGGAATCCTGCCGACGATGTTCGACAACCGCACGCTGCACTCGCGCGAAGCGGTCGAGATCCTGCAGGAGAACTTCGGCGATCTCGTCTTCGGCACGAAGATCCGCAAGACGATCCGCTACGCCGAGGCGCCCGTGAAGGGGACGTCGGTCCTGAAATACGATCCGAGCGGAACCGCCGCGGAGGCCTACCGCGACCTTGCGAAGGAGGTGCTCAATGGCGCGAAGGCGCGCGAGCATGCGTGAGGGCCCGCTCGCGGAGCTGTTCCGCGCGACCGAAGCCGCGCAGCGACAGGCCGAGAAGGAGGGCGCGACCGAGCCTCAGGAGGCGACGGTCGATCACGTCCCGGACTTCGTCCAGCAGACGCAGTCGGAGGCAGCGCCAGAGCCCGCTCCGCCGCCGGCGCCGACTCCTGAGCCCGAGCCGCCGCGCCTCGAGGAGTCGCGTCCGCTGCGGGTGATCGAGCCCCTGCCCGAGCCGCCGCCGATGCTCCACCGCTCGCCGCGCGCGGATGCTGGGACGTATCTCGCCGTCATCCGCGTCGTCGGTGTCGGGGGAGCCGGCCTGAATGCGCTCGACCGGATGATGGACGCGGGCATCGCGCAGGTCGAGTTCGTCGCCGTGAACACGGACATCCAGCAGCTGCAGATGAGCGACGCGCCGCTGAAGATCCACATCGGCCGTGAGCTCACCGAGGGCCTCGGGTCCGGCGCCGATCCCCATCTCGGTCGCCGCGCCGCCGAGGAGGCCTACGACCAGATCAAGCACGCTCTCCGCGGCTCGGACATGGTCTTCGTCACCGCGGGCGAGGGTGGAGGTACCGGCTCCGGTGCCGCGCCGGTCGTCGCCCGAATCGCGAGGGAGCTCGGAGCGCTGACCGTCGGCATCGTCACGACGCCGTTCCGGTTCGACGGCACGCGCCGCCGCGGCACGGCCGAGTCCGGCGTGGACGAGTTGCGCCGCAACTGTGACACCGTGATCGTGATTCCGAACGAGCGGTTGCTCGAGGTGCTCGATCGCGAGACGTCGATGCTGGACGCCTTCCGCATCGCCGACGACGTCCTGCGCCAGGGCGTGCAGGGAATCTGCGATCTGATCACGATGCCGGGGCTGATCAACCTGGACTTCGCCGACGTGCGGACGATCATGAAGGAGGCCGGATCGGCCCTGATGGGCATCGGCTTCTCGACCAGCGAGAACCGCGCGCGCGAAGCCGCCGAGCGCGCTCTGCGCTCGCCGCTGATCGACCGCCAGGTGCTCGGCGCCAAGGGGATCCTGCTCTCGATCGCCGGCGGCGACGACCTCTCGCTCTACGAGGTCAACGAGGCCGCGGAGGTCGTTCGCCAGGCGGCGACGGAGGACACGAACATCATCTTCGGCGCGACCGTCGACGAGCGGTTGAACGGCCAGGTTTGGGTGACCGTGATCGCGACGGGCTTCGCCGAGCGGCGGGCGCCTCGCGCCGCGATGGTCGCATCGAGCGAGAACGAGGAACCGCTCGAGCCGCCGAGCTTCATGCTTGAGTAGCTGGCTCTAAGCTAAGTCGGAGATGAGAGGAGCAGTCGCCGCCGGGCATCCCCTGACGGCCCAGGCCGGCGCCGAAGTTCTCGCCGAGGGCGGCAACGCCGTGGACGCGTGCATCGCGTCGGCCTTCGTCTCCTGGGTCACCGAGAGCCCACTGACGGGTCCGGCCGCGGGCGGCTTCATGCTCGTCCATCGGGCCCGCGACCACACCGACCGTCTGCTCGACTTCTTCGTCGCGGTGCCCGGGCGCGGGCTCGGCAAGCGGCCGCCGGCGGAGATGGACACTGTCGACGTCGCCTTCGACGACACGTCGCAGGCCTTTCACATCGGCGCCGGCTCGTGCGCCGTTCCCGGCGCGATCGCCGGGCTCGAGCACGCCCACAAGACCTACGGGACGATTCCGTGGGCCCGGCTGCTGGAGCCTGCGATTCAAGTGGCGCGCGAGGGTGTGGAGCTGACCCCGCCGCAGGCCTACCTGCACGCGATCCTCGACCTGATCCTGCGCTATTCCGAGGAGGGGCGGGAGATCTACGGGCCGGGCGGGACGAGGCTCGTCGCCGGCGACAGGCTGGTGATGAAGGACCTCGCCGACACGCTCGAGCTACTGGCCAAGGAGGGCGGCTCGTCGTTCTATGAAGGCGAGCTCGCCGACGCACTGGTGAAGCACGTGCGGGAGCACGGCGGCGAGATCACGGCCGACGACCTCCGCTCGTACCGCGTGATCCGAAGGCGGCCGATCCGGGTTCCGTTCGCGGGACACGAGTTCATCACGAACCCGCCGCCCTCGGCCGGCGGGATCTTGATCGGGTACGGCCTGCTGCTGCTCGATCGCATGGGCATCGGGGGCCCGCCGGGGAGCGCGGAGGCGATGGGGCGGCTCGTCGACGTGATGCGCGAGCAGACCCGGGCCCGCGAGGGCGCATTCATGCGGGAACTCCACCGCGGCGGGCTCGTGCGGCGCCTCTACGCCGAGGGGACGCTGCGCGACGCGGTCGGGCGCATGCAGCGGCGCCAGGAGGGACGACCCGAGCCCGCAGGGGTCCGCAGCACGACGCACATCTCCGTCGTCGACGAGCGCGGGAACGCGGCCTCGATGACGGCATCGACTGGGTCGGGGTCCGGGGTGGTCGTGCCCGGAACCGGCATCCACCTGAACAACATGGTCGGCGAGTACGACCTGAACCACCCGGGCGCGCGAACGCTGGCCGGGAGGCGGCTGACAAGCATGATGGCGCCGTCGCTCGTGCTCCGGGACGGAACGCCGCGGCTCGTCGTGGGCAGTGCGGGCTCGCTGCGACTGCGGGGCGCGATCCTGCAGATCGTGGCCAACGTCGCCATGCACGGCCTCCCGGTCGACGAGGCGCTCGAGCGCCCGCGCGTCCATTTCGAGGAGCCGCACGTGCACTGCGAAGGCGGCGCCGATCCGGACGAGCTCGACCGGCTCGAGTCGTTGGGCTACGAGCTCGTGCGCTGGCGCCGGCGGAACCTGTACTTCGGCGGTGCTTCCGCCGTCGAGCTGCGTGAGGACGGCACGCTGGCCGCCGCGGGCGACCCCCGCCGCGGAGGACGCGGCGCCGTCGTCGAATGAGCTTCGAGATCCGGCGCGCGACCCCCTCCGACGCGGCCGCTCTCGTCGCGCTCGGCCAGCAGGTGAGCGCCGAGCCCGAAGGGTGGCTGATCGCACGGGGCTGGCGGGGTGTCGGCGACGAGCGCCGCTACCTGCGAGCGATCCGTCGGTCCGAGAACGCTGCGGTGTACGTCGCCGAGACCGACGAGGGCGTGGTCGGGCGGCTTTCGCTCGCCCGTGACACGAACCCGGCCAGCGCGCACGTTGCCGACCTCGGCCTGCTCGTGGCCGCATCCCACCGCCGGCAGGGAATCGGCCGCGCGCTCCTCGACCAGGCCGTCGCCTGGGCGCGCGACACTGGGGTGGAGAAGATCGAGTTGCATGTCTTCCCGTACAACGAGCCCGCCATTCGCCTCTATGAGCAGTTCGGCTTCGAGCGTGAGGGCCTCAGGCGGCGTCATTACCGGCGTGACGGAGAGACGCTGGACGTCGTCCTGATGGCGCTCGAGGTGACGGCGTAGGGCCTCCATAGACTGCAGGCGCGTGGAACACCTCGTCGAGACCTGGGGTCTCACGATCCTGTTCGTGCTGATCGCGCTCGAGTCCGCGGGCGTCCCGCTGCCCGGCGAGACCGCGCTGATCGCCGCCTCGGTGCTGGCGGCCCAGGGCCATTTCGACATCGTCTGGGTGATCGTCGTCGCCGCAATCGCCGCGATCGTGGGCGACAACATCGGCTACTGGTTAGGGCGGCTCGGAGGACGGCGCCTGCTGACCCGGTGGGCGCCGCTCAAGACCCAGTCAGACCGCGTCCTTCCCAGGGCAGAGGACTTCTTCGCGCGCCACGGCGGCAAGACGGTTTTCATCGGCAGGTTCGTGGCGATCCTTCGAATCACGGCCGCTTGGCTCGCCGGGATCAGCAGGATGCCCTGGTGGCGCTTCTTCTTCTGGAACGCGGCCGGCGGGATCGCCTGGGCCGTGCTGATCGGCCTCATCGCGTACTACGTCGGCCGCGCGGCAGCCGATGCGATCAGCCGCTACGGCTTCATCGGCGGCGTGGTCGTCCTGCTCCTCGTCGCCGTCGGCTACCTAGTTTTCCGCGTCTGGCGGAGGCGGATGCTGGGGGCGGAGACAGAGCTCTAAGAAGGGTTCCCCGGCCGAGCATTGAACTCTTTCGGCCGTGGCGATTCTGGCCGCTCTCTGCACCGCCCTCGAGACCCGCGATCCCTACGCCCAGGGCCATTCCTCGCGAGTGACCGTGCTGGCTGAACGGCTCGCCGCGGCGCTCGGGTGGACCGCCGAGCGCCGCGCGCAGCTTCGCGTCGGTGGCCGCCTGCACGACGTCGGCAAGCTCGCCGTTCCCGACTCCGTGCTGCTGAAGCGGGGCCCGCTCACCGAACGCGAGCTCTTGCAGATGCGGATGCATCCTCAGGCCGGCGCCCGGATAATCGAAGCCGTGGGGCAGTGCGAGGAAGCGCTTCCGTCCGTGCTGCACCATCACGAGCGCTGGGACGGCGACGGGTACCCGACGCGGCTCGCGGGCCGGGACATTCCGCCCGAAGCGCGGATCATCGCCGTGGTCGACGCCTTCGACGCAATGACCTCGGCGCGGCCGTACCGGCCGACGATGACGACCGGACAGGCGCTCCACGAGATCGAACGCTGCGCGGGATCCCAGTTCGATCCAGCGTTCGCGAGCCTTTTCATCGAGCTGCTCGAAGCTCGGGCCGCCTAGAGGGTCGCCCAGACCTCGAGCTTCGACTTCGTCCGGCGGATGACCTCGTCCGTGAACTCGGTCGTTCCGACGTGGCCGCTGAGGTCGGCGGTGCGCACCCCGTCCGCGACCGCCTCCAGGCAGGCCTCTCGGATCGCGCGCGAAGCGGCCTTCGCCTGCTCGCCCGCATAGCCGAGCAGCGCGGCGCCGGCGAGGATCATCGCCATCGGGTTCGCGACGTTCTTGCCCTCCAGCGAAGGAGCCGTGCCGTGCGCCGCCTCCGCGACGACGACGCGCTCGTTGAAGTCGTCGTCCAGCGCCACGAGGAGCGACTCCGAGCCTGCGATCGAGCCGAACAGCGGCAGCACGAGGTCGGAAAGGATGTCGCCGTCCCGATTCAGCGCCGGGATCACGAGCGGGTCGCCGCTCGAGGCTACGAGTAGCGCGAAAGTCGCGTCGATCAGCTGCGGCTCGTACGGAACGTCGGGATGGCGCTCCGCGGCGGTGTCCATCTCCTCCTTCAGCAACCCTTCGTAGACCGGGCTGACGGTGTACTTCGGGCCTCCGAAGACCTTCGCGCCCGTGCTGTCCGCAAGGCGAAATGCGAACTCCGCGACATCGCGGCAGACCGGCCGCTCGATCCGCTCGGTGCGATAGGCGACCTCTGAGTCGCCTTCGGTCTCGCGCCATTCCTTCGCGCCGTAGGCGTCGCCGACCGCCATCCGGACGACCGAGATCGGCGCGTGCACTCCACCGAGCGGGACGACCCCTGGGATCCGGCGGCCGGTTCGCACGATCACCCGCCCGTTGATCTCCTCGCGCAGGATGCGGTTCGGAGAGCCGACGTCCTCCTTGCCCTCCGGCGTGATCGTCGCCGCCTTGAGTCCGAGCCCGGCTTCGCGCACGGCGGCCGCGGCGTCGTACACGACGGCATTGTTCGTCTCGCGACGCGACCCGAGCGAGAGATCGAAGCGCCTAAGCTCGAGCTCGAATCCCACGACCTCGGGCGCAAGGACGCGCAGCGACTCCTCCAGCAGCTCCTGTCCGGTCTCGTCGCCCTCGAGCACGACGATGGTGTTGGTCTCCACGGACCGGATTCTACGCAGGGATTATTCGCGCTCCGGTTCGGCTAAAGAGGCCGCATGGCGCGCAAAGGTGGCTGGCGACGGGAAGGTTCTCGGCGGCATTTTCGGTACGTCGATTCGAAGGGACGGCGCATCCGCGACCCGGAGAAGCTCGAGCGAATCGAGGCGCTCGTGATCCCTCCCGCCTGGAAAGACGTGTGGATCTCGCCGAACCCGCGGGCGAAGCTCCAGGCGACCGGAATCGATGCTGCCGGGCGCCGTCAGTACCTCTATCACCCGGCTTTTCGCGCGCAGCAAGAGCAGGCGAAATTCGACAAGTTGATCCGCTTCGCCGAGCGATTGCCCGATTTGCGCAAGGCGATGGCGGCCCACATGTCTCTCGAGCCGCTCGAGCCGGACTGGACGTGTGCCGTGGCCGTTCGGCTCGTGAATCTCGGCTGGTTTCGCGTGGGCGGGCAGCGCTACGCGAAGAGGTACAAGACGTTCGGGATCACCACGCTGCGCCGCCGGCACGTGACCGTCCGGGGCAACCGGGTTTCATTCCGCTTCCGCGGCAAGCATCGGGCCTGGGTGCGAACGGCGATTGTCGACGAGGAGCTTGCCGACGCGCTGCGTACGCTCCGAAGCCTCAAGGGGCGGGGCAACCTGTTCCGTTATCGGTCGGAGGACGAACTGGTGAATCTCACCGGCCGACGCCTCAACGAGTACATCCAGGAGCACATGGGCGAGGATTTCACCGCCAAGGACTTCCGCACCTGGGGCGGGACGCTGCTGGCCGCCGTCGCCCTCGCGGAGCACGGGCCCGCCGAGACCGCTACCGAGGAGAAACGCACGGTCGCGGCGGTGATGCGGTCGGTCGGTGAGCGCCTCGGGAACACGCCGGCCGTCGCGCGGTCTTCATACGTGAGCCCGGCGGTCGTGGAGCAGTATCTCGACGGCAGAACCATCGACGACTTTCGCCCTCGCCATTTACGGGTCGTTGGTGCCCGCGACAAAGGGCTCGATCAAGAGGAACAGTCACTCCTGTCGCTGCTGCGTTCGTGGCGTATTCGCCGCTCGCGTGATGAGTCGCGAGAAGCGGCATAGAATTCGCGCTCTCCGTTCGTTTAGTCTCCGCATATTGTCTTCACGTAAAGGAGGGCGCTCCCGTGGCTCGCAAGACCGTGCTCGTTTGTGACAACTGCTCCAGAGAAATCGAGGAGAGCAAAGGCGCGACGATGCGCATCAACTATGCAGATGCGCGTCGAGGATCGAAGCAGGCGGATCTTTGCGACAACTGCGCCGGCCAGATGCCGGGCCGCGCTGCCGCCCGCCGGGGTCGGCGCCCGAAGGCCGCAGCCGCCGCGTAGGGCCCCGAGAGAGCGTTTCGCGCTCTTTCCACCTTCTTCACCCGCGCGTGAGAGGGGTTGTCACCCGCCCGGACTAGCATGGGCGGGATGTCGCTGACGCTGCTCACCGGGCCCGCGAATGCGGGGAAAGTGCAGCTCTTGCTCGAGCGCTACCTGGCCGCGCTCGAGCGACGCCCAGTGCTCATCGTGCCGAACCGGCCGGACGTCGAGCGCGTCGAACGAGACCTGCTGCGGCGGGCGGGGGCACTGATGGGCGGCGACATCGGCACGTTCGCCGACCTGTTCAGGCAGCTCGCGGCCGGCGAGGCCGGGCGGCCGGTGGCGACCGATCTCCAGCGTGCGCTCGTCGTCCGCAGAGTCGTCGAGCGCGGGGCCCTGAACGGCTGGGGACGCTCAGCCCGCTTCGCCGGATTCGCCGACTCGCTCGCGTCGACGCTCGGGGAGCTGGAGTCGGGGCTGGTCGATCCGGAAGCGCTCGACCCGAAGCTCGGCGGCCTCTATCGCGACTACCAAGCCGAGCTCGACCGGCTCGGCCTCTGGGACCGGGAGCTGCGGCAGCGGCAGGCCGCGGAACGGATCGCCTCCGAGCTCGGCGCTTGGGACGACCGCCCGGTGTTCGCCTACGGCTTCGAGGATCTGACCGGAACGGAGTGGGCGCTGCTCCGGGCGCTGGCGGGACGAACAGAGGTCATCGTCTCGCTGCCGTACGAGCCCGGCCGGGCCGTGTTCGGATCGCTCGAGCGGACGGCTTCGGACCTCGCGGCGCTCGCCGGCCCGAGCATCGAGGAGCTGCCCCCTGCCTACGGCGAGTACGCGCCACCGGCGCTCGCCCATCTGGAACGCACCTTGTTCGGCGAGACGGCGCAAGAGGTGCCCGCGCTCGACGGGACGATCCGGTTCCTCGAAGGCGCGGGGATGCGTGCCACACTCGAGTTCGTCGCCCAGGAGCTCCTGGCGCTCCTCCGCGAAGGCATCCCGGCCGAGCAGATCGCGCTCGTCTGCCCCTCTGTGGAGCGCGTTCGCGCGCCGCTCGAGACCGCGCTGACCACGATGGGCGTCCCGTACGCGATCGAAGGCCGCGGGCGGCTCGACGGCAACGCGTTCGGTCGCGCCCTGCTCTCGCTGCTCCAGTTCGAATGGCGGGACGGGACCCGCCACCAGCTCTACGCCTTCCTGCGCTCGCCGTACTCGGGTCTCTCGCGTGCGCATGTCGACTACCTCGAGGGACGGCTTCGCGGCCGCGCCGTCCAGACCCGGCAGCGGGTCGAGGAGGAGACCATCCGGCTGCGCGACGGCCGGCCGCTCCCACCGCTCGAGCTGCTTCGGAAAGCTCCGGACGTTCTCGCCGCGACCGCCGCGCTCGCCCGCGTGATGCTCGGCAGCGCCTATGGGCTCGAGGCGCCGCCCGTCGGCGAGACGTCGAAGCTCGACCTCCGCGCGTACGAGGCCGTGGCGCGCGTGCTGGAGGAGCTCGAGGGATGGCGCAGGATGGGCAACGAGCTCTCGGTCGACGACCTGCTCGCCGCACTGGAGCGCGCACAGGTGCCGCTCGGGAGGGCGGCGGAGGCCGGGAGGGTCGCCGTGCTCGACCTCATGCGCGGCCGGACGCGCCGCTACGACATCGTGTTCGTGCTCGGCCTCGAGCAGGGAAGCCTGCCCCGGCGGACCGACGCCTCGCCGTTCCTCGACGACGACGAGCGCGGCGAGCTCGACGCGGGCAACCGCGACGCCCGCCTCGCGCGGCCCGATCGCGTCGAGCGTGACCGGTACCTCTTCTACACGGCCTGCACGCGGGCGAGCCGCAGGCTCTACCTCGTTCGCGAGGCGGCGTCGGACGAAGGCTCGCCGCGGGAGCCGAGCCCGTTCTGGGACGAGACCCGCGCCCTGTTCGACCCGGAGGACGTCGCGAGGGCGACGCGCCGCCGCGCGCTCTCCTCGCTGACCTGGCCGCTGGAGCGAGCGCCCACTGAGCGCGAGCGCATGCGCGCGGTCGCGGCGCTCGCGGCGGACGATCGGGACACCGCGCAGGCACTGGCGCGAGCGAACGGCTGGGAGCGCCGGCTCGAGCGCGCCCTCGGAGCGCTCGAGCGGCAGACGAGGCTGACTCACCCGACGGTGCTCGAACAGCTTCGTGCGAAGACGACGTTCGGCGTCACGGAGCTCGAGGCGTTCGCCGACTGCTCGTCCATCTGGCTGTTCGACCGCATCGTCGATCCGAGGACGATCGACTCCGAGGTCGACGCGAAGCTCCGCGGCTCGATTGCCCACACGGCGCTGCACAAGTTCTTCGCCGGCCTGCCGAAGCAGCTCGGAATCGAGCGGGTGGAGGCGGACAAGCTCGACGAGGCGATCGCCTTCGCGCGCGCCTGCCTGGACGAGGCTCTCGAGGGCATCCGGCTGGAGCTCACCGAGCTCCAGAAGCGCGAGCTCCGCGAGGGCCTCTGGCGCGATCTCGAGCAGTTCGTGCGCGACGAGGCCGAGTCGGAGTCGCCGCTCGTGCCTCGCCGCTTCGAAGTCTCGTTCGGCTCGGAGCGATCGGCGCCCGAGCTCCAGGCCGGTCTCGATCTCGGCGGGTTCGCGCTCGCCGGGAAGATCGACCGAATCGACGTCGACCCGTTCAGCGCGCGGGCCATCGTCCAGGACTACAAGTCCGGCAAGACGGCCCACTCGGCGGCGAAGATCGAGAGCGAGCTCCGCCTTCAGATCCCGCTCTACATGCTCGTCCTGCGCGATCTGATCGGGATGGAGCCGCTCGGCGGCGTCTACCGGGCGCTCGGCGGAACCCGCCAGGCGCGCGGGCTGCTGCGGGCCGAGGCCAAGGACGACGGACTCGCCGGGTTCCAGCGCAACGACTATCTGGACGAGGAGAACTTCTGGGGCCAGGTCGACCGCGCCCAGGGGCTTGCGCAGGGCTTCGTCGAGCGGATTCGGTCAGGCGATGTCAAGCACGACCCGCGCACCGGCGACTGTCCGCCCTGGTGCGAGCTCTGGACGATGTGCCGGGTGAGGCGCGCATGAATAGGACGCAAGAAGGACCTGTTGTGGATCCTAGGAGCCGTAGGCTTCGAAACCCCGAGCAGCAGGCCGCGATCGAGGCGACCGGCAACGTGTTCGTCTCCGCCGGGGCGGGCACGGGCAAGACCCTCGTCCTGGTCGAGCGCTTCGCCGAGGCCGTCTGTGACCGCGGGATCGACGTCGAGTCGATCCTCGTGATTTCCTACACGGAGAAGGCTGCCGGCGAGCTCCGGAGCCGGATCCGCGAACGGTTGGTCGAGCGCGGGCGGCCCGACCTGGCGCGCGAGCTCGACGGCGCGTGGATCTCGACCATTCACGGCTTCTGCCACCGCCTCCTGCGTACCTATCCGTTTGCCGCCGGCGTCGACCCGCGTTTCCGCGTGCTCGACGACAGCCAGGCGCGCGTGCTCGCGAGCGAGGCCTTCGAGGAAGCGCTGACCGCTTTCTGCTCGGGCGAGGACCCAGACCGGCTCCGCCTGCTTGCCACCTACGGAGCCCGGCCGCTGCGCCGGATGCTGACCGGCGTCTACGGAACTCTGAGCTCGGCGGGCCAGCCGCTCGAGCTTCGTGTCGGGGAGGGTCCGGGCCTCTCCGACCGTCTCGAGGAGTGGCGCGAGGCCGCTCGGTGCACGATCGACGACACGGCAAGAATGCCGGCTGCCGAGCCGCAGCGCGAGCAGGTGGCCAGGGCGCTCGAGCTGCTCGACGCGCCGCCGCCCGTTGACCGACTGCTCGATCTCTCCGGCTACCAGACCCGGGGCGGCCCGCGCGAGCGCTTCGCACTGTACGAGGAGGCGCGCCGCGCGGTCGAGCAGGCGGCGCTGGACGAGACCGCGGCGCGCGACCGCGAGCTGCTGCAGGAGCTGGTGGGCGCGTTCGCGGACAGCTACACGGCTGCGAAGGACCGCGAGTCGGCGCTCGACTTCGAGGATCTCCAGCTGCGCGCGCGAGACCTGCTGCTCTCGAACGACGAGATCCGTGAGAAGGAGGCGTGGCGCTTCCGCGCCGTGATGGTCGACGATTTCAAGGACACCAATCGACTCCAATGCGAGCTGATCGACCTGATCTCGGGCTTCTCGCCGGCGACGGCTCCCGCCGGGCGAAGCCCGGCTTCGCCGCCCGAGATCCGGCCTAGGGCGGACGTCTTCTTCGTCGGCGACGAGTTCCAGTCGATTTACGGCTTCCGGCACGCGGACGTCCAGGTCTTCCGCGACCGCCGCGCGGAGGCGAAGAAGGTTCTGCCGCTGACGCTCAACTACCGCTCGCGCCCCGAGGTGCTCGCGGCGGTCAACTACCTGTTCGCGCACGACTTCGGCGAGGAGTTCCAGCCGCTCGCGGCTTCGGGCGAGTTCCCCGACCCCGTATTCGGCACTCCGGTCGAGCTGCTCGTCACCGACAAGTCGAGCTACGCCGACACCGGAACGCACTGGCGGCGCGCAGAGGCGCGTCATGTCGCGGCACGCGTCAAGGAGCTCGTCGACACGGGAGCCGCCAAGCCCGGAGAGATCGTGCTCCTGTTCGCGGCGGGGACGGATGCCGAGTGGTACGAGGAGGAGCTCCGTTCGCTTGGCCTGCCGACCTACCGCTCAACGGGGCGTGGCTACTTCGGCCAGCAGCAGGTCGGCGACCTGCTCGCATACCTGCGG
>JBKPHH010000012.1:0-10711 GCA_046729795.1 Actinomycetota bacterium
GATCCTGTCCGAGCGCGAGCTCGAGCTCGGCCACGACCACACCGGGATCCTCGTGCTCGAGGACGGCCCCGATCCCGGCACGCCGCTCGGTGAGGTGCTGCCGCTCGGCGACGACGTGATCGAGATCGAGACGACGCCGAACCGCCCAGACCTGATGTCGATCTACGGCGTCGCACGGGAAGTCGCCGCACTGTTCGGCGCCGAGCTCGCGCCGCCACCGGGCGACGATCCAGAGCGCGCCGCCGACGAGCCCGTCGACGTCCGGGTCGAGGATCTCGAGCGCTGCCCACGCTACATCGGCCGCGTCTTCAGGGACGTGCGTCTTGCCCCGTCCCCGCTCTGGGTGAAGGCGCGGCTGGTTGCGGCTGGCATGCGCCCGATCTCGAACGTCGTCGACGTGACGAACTACGTGATGCTCTCGCTCGGCAGCCCGCTGCATGCGTTCGACCAGAAGAAGCTGAAGGAAGGACGGATCGTCGTCCGGCGCGCCCGTCGGAAGGAAGAGATCACGACGCTCGACGGGACGACCCGCGTCCTGACCGATGAGGACCTCGTAATCGCCGACGCCGAGGAGCCCGTCGCGATCGCCGGGATCATGGGCTCGGAGCACTCCGAGGTCGACGAGTCGACGACCGATCTCCTCCTCGAGGCGGCCAACTTCGAGCCGATCGGGATCCTGAAGACGTCGGAGCGGCTCGGTCTCCGCTCAGAGGCCTCCGGCCGGTGGGAGAAGGGAATCGACCCGTACCTGGCCGAGCAGGCCGCGAAGCTCGCCACTCAGCTCTTCGCCGAGCTCGCGGATGCACGTTGGGTCGGACACATCGACGTCAACGACGGGCTGCCTGAGCCGCCTGTGGTTTCGCTGCGGCCCGAGCGCGCCGATCAGATCATCGGCCTCCACGTCCCGGCCCAGGAGCAGGCCGCGATCCTCGGCAGCCTCGGCTTCGAGCGGCAGAACGGCGACTACCGCGTGGCAACCTGGCGCATGCGCGACCTCACGCGCGAGATCGACCTGATCGAAGAGATCGCGCGCATCAAGCTCGACGAGGTGCCGTACACGCTGCCGGTGCGACGGGAGATGTTCGGGCGTCTCTCGAGGTTCCAGCGTGCCCGGCGGCTGGTCGAAGACGTGCTGGTCGGCGCCGGCTTCTTCGAGGCCTACACGCCAAGCCTCGTCGAGGCCGATCCCGAGGCCGCCGCTCTCCGGATCCCGGAGCCACAGTCGATCGAGCAGGCCGTGCTACGGACCACGATCCTGCCCGGGCTGATCGAGGCGGCGCGGTACAACCTCTCCGTCGGGAACGAGGACATCGCGCTGTTCGAGATCGCGCGCGTCTACCTCCCCTCTGGCGAGAAGCTCCCCGACGAGCACTGGCGCGTCGGCGGGATCGTCGAGGGCGGCTTCGCCCGCGCGAAGGGCGCGGTCGAGGCGATCTACGACGCGCTCAAGCTCGAGCCGCGGTTCGAACGGGGCGATGGCCGTCTGTTCCATCCGGGCAAAACCGCCAAGGTCGAATCCGGCATCGTCGGCGAGTTGCTCCCGACGGTGCTCGAGGGAAGTTGGAGCGCGTTCGAGCTCGACCTGACCACGCTCGCCGAGCACGTTCCCGAGCGTCTCGAGTACGAGGACGTGATCACGTTCCCGGCCGTTCGTCAGGATCTCGCGTTCACGGTTCCCGAAGGTGTGGCTGCCGGGGACCTAATCGCCGTGGCGCGCGAGGCGACCGGCCCTGAGCTCCGGCAAATGCGGGTCTTCGACGTCTACCACGGCGAGCAGGTGGGGGAGGGGAAGAAGTCGATCGCGTTCTCGGTCGAGTTCCAGTCCCCCGACCGGACGCTCTCCGACGAGGACGCGGCGGGGCTGCGGAAGACGATCGTCGACGCGCTGGCGAAGAAGTTCGGCGCCGAGCTCCGCGCCTAGGCGCTAGACGATCTCAGGGGCGGTACCGTTAGACGATCTCAGGAGCGAGGCGCTCTGCCAGCGCCTCCAGCACCTTCGCCTGGATCTCCGGAGAGGTCTCCATCAGGCGGCGGAAGGACTGCTCGGTGATCACGAGGGCCCGGATCGGCGACGTCGCCACGACCGTCGCCGTTCGCGGCGCCTTCGAGACGAGGGCGATCTCGCCGAAGAAGTCGCCCTTGCCGAGCGAGTTGATCTTGCGCCCGTTCTTCGTCACGTCGGCCTGGCCGTCGAGAAGAACGAAGAACTCGCGGCCTCGCTCGCCCTCCCGGGTCATCTCCTTGCCCTCGCGCAAATCGATCTCGTCGGCGAGCTTGGCCACCTGCTCGAGCTCGCGCTTCGAGCAGCGCGAGAAGAGCGGCACCCGCTTGATCAGCTCGACCTTCTGATTGCCGCGTAAGCGCACGGCGTGAGTCTAGTGCTCTGGCGAACTCCGAAACCGGTAGTGCCTATCCGTCCGTATTGAGCTAACGTGACGTCGCTGCCAGCTCGTTAAGGGGGTCTTTTTATGTCGAGATTGTCACGCTTACTGCTGCCGGGCGCGCTTCTCGCCCTCGCGATCGGCCTGCCGGGTGCGGGAGCCGGCCGCCAGGTTGGACCCGTGTTGAACGCCGAAGTCGGGTCGGCCGGAGCGCCGGAAGCGTTCAGGATCGTCCTCCTGGACCCCGCGACGGGCACCCGCGTGACGCACGTCGATCCCGGCGCATACACGATCAACGTGCGCGATTTCTCCACCACTCACAATTTCCATCTCTCCGGCCCCGGCGTGAACCGGACGACAGAGGTCGAGACGACGGGGACGCAGGCCTGGTCCGTGACGTTCGGAAACGGCACGTACCGCTACGTCTGCGACGCACACCCGACGCAGATGCGCGGCACGTTCACCTCGGGCGTCGTGCCCGTCACCCCGCGCCTCAACGGCCGTGTCGGCCCCGGACGGGTGATCTCACTGCGGACCGTGAGCGGCGCGAAGGTGACGAGGCTGCGGGCCGGCCGCTACCGCGTCGTCGTCTCAGACCGGACGAAGGCCGACAACTTCCACCTGTTCGGCCCGGGGGTCAACCGCAAGACCGGCGTGAAGTTCCGGGGCAGCGCCAGCTGGCTCGTCAACTTGACGCGCGGGACCTACCGGTACCGCTCCGATGCCCACAGACGGCTTGCCGGCCGCTTCGTGGTCATCCCTCCGTCCGTCTAGCTGGCTTCGTCAGGCCGGCGTGCGGGCCGCCGGCGGCGCGGATGTCGGCCTGACGATCGAGCCCGGCGTTCAGCTCGGCGCCGAAGAGGAGCGCGAGCGACGAGTAGTAGAGCCAGAGGAGCAGAATGATTGCGCCCGCCAGCGAGCCGTACGTCTTGTCGTATGAGCTCGAGAAGCTCGTGTAGAGCGCGAAGAGGCCCGAGAGCGCGAGCCAGAGCAGCGCGCCGAGCACGGATCCGGGCGTAATCCACTTCCAGCTCCGCTGCTCCGTGTCCGGAGCGAGGTAGTAGACGAACGTGAAGAAGAGCAGGATCGCGCCGAAGGCAATCGGCCAGCGGAGGATTCCCCAAACGAGCTTGAACGCGCTGCCGAGGCCCGCCTTGTCCGCGATCGCCTCGCCGAGCGGGCCGCCGAACACGATCAGGATGAACATGCCCGCGGTGGCGATGCCCGTTGCGATCACGAGCACGAGCGCGGTCAGGCGCACCCTCCAGAACGGCCGTGTCTCGCTCCGGCCATAGGCGCGGTTGACGGCCTTCATGATCGCGGCCGTGGCGCCGCTCGCCGCCCAGAGCGCGCCGATCAGGCCCACGAGGAACGCGATCGTCGCGGTGGTGGGGCGCCCGGCCGAGCTCTTCTTGGCCAGTTCGATCGCGTCCAGCACCGCGCCGGGCGCGACCGCGCCGAGCAGGTCTTTCAGTGAGTTGTACGTCCCTGGGCCGAACAGGCCCAGAAGGCCGATCAGGAGGATGACCGAAGGGAAGAACGCGAGCAGCGCGCTGAAGGCGACCTGCTGGCCGAGGCCGAGGCAGTCGTCTTCGAGGAACTGCTTCGCGGTTCGCTTGAGCGCCGCAAACCACTCGCGCATCGACAGCCGGAGCGGCCCGGAGGGGACGCGTCCCGTCCGGGGAGCCTGTTCAGTCGCGGTCGACAAAGGCGAACGGGCCGAACTTGGCCTTCGTCCTGCCCTCGCGGCTCCTCCGCATCAGCAGTCGCATCGTCGCCCCGATTCCCCCGGCGAGCACGAAGCCGGCGCCGAGCGCGCCCGCCGCGACGATAGGCAGCTTGCCGCGCAGGCTGGCCGCCTCGCCGATCTCGTCGCGCAGGCCGTCAACCGCGTCGGCGAGCTGGTTGCGCTCCGATTCGATCTCGCGCCGGACATCGGCTGGGGTGCGTGCGTTATGCGCGGCCATCGCTCTTCAACCTTTCCGAGGTCAACTTCGCTTCCTCGATCGCCTGTTCCGGAACCGGGGGCGTGCCCTTTTGAATCACAATCATCGCGGCGACTCCGAGCACGGCGGTGATCAGGAGCAGGATGCCGGTCACGATCAGCAGCGCCCCCCACATCGGCAGCGCAGTCGCGATCCCCGCGGCCGCGCTCGCGAACGCGAAGCCGAGAAAGAAGAGCAGGAAGATCGCGGCGCCGATCCCGAGCCCGATTCCGAGCCCGAGCTTCGCGACCTTGCCCTTGAGCTCGGTCGCGGCCAGTTCCAGCTCGAGCCGGGCGAGCGCACTCGCGTGCTCCGCCACCTGCTTGGCCAGCGCGCCGAGCCCGTAGCTTCGCCTTCTGCGTTCCTCAGTCTCGGGGGTGTGCATGTCCTCTCCAGTCGATCACCTTGGCAAGCACGATCCCGGTGGCGAGCGCGGCGCCGACGACGACGAGCGGAGGGAGGCCGCGTCGCTTGCGGCGCTTCTTCTTCGGCCTTGCTCCCAGCTGCGGAGCCGAAGGAGCAACCGGCTCGCTCGTCGGCGGCTGATTCGTCGCCGCCTCGCCCTTGGCCCTTGCCTTGATCAGGCTCGGCTTCAGCTTGCGCAGGAACGCGGCGTCCGCAGAGAGCTCCTCCGCGAGCTTCGTCTTGAACCCGTCGCCGTCCGCGGCGGCGCGGTTGGCCAGCTCCTGGAGCCGGTTCGCGGCGCGCTCGATCAGCTGGTCGCCCTTGGTCATTTCTTCCTCACCGGTGGCGGATCGCCGGTCGCAAGCTTCCACACTCTCGACGCGACGCTTCGCGCGCCCATCGCCGCAGCTGCGGAGAGGCCCGCGTAGAGCGCCGACCAGAGCAGTTTCCGAAGCACGCCGGGTTGCTTGCCGGGTTCGGGAGCTCTCAAACCTGGATAAGTATGCTCGATTCATGCAGGGCGACGGACGGCCGCTGGCTAAGCCGGAGCGGCAGCGGCTGATCGCAAGTGTCGTCACGCGCAGAAGGGTGGGCAGCCAGCACGAGCTGCTCGCCGCGCTCGCGGACGCGGGGTGTGTCGTGACTCAGGCGACGATCTCCCGCGACGTCCGCGAGTTGGGGCTCGAGAAGACGCGCGACCTGCTCGGGCGCCCGCGCTACGTGCTGCCGGACACGGCGCGCAGGCCTGATCCGCGCGAGCAGCTCACGGCGGTCCTGGGCCAGTTCGGCCGTCGGGCGACCGCGGCGCAGAACATCGTCGTCTTGCAGTCGGAGCTCGGGTCCGCGCCCGCGATCGGGCGGGCCCTCGACCAGCTCGGGCACCCGAAGATTCTCGGCACGCTCGCCGGCGACGACACCTGCCTGGTGATCACGCGCACCGGCGCTGACGCCCGTGCAGTCGCGAAGGAGTTGAGGGCCGCGCTGTCCTAGGAAGGTTCGATGCGCTCGCTCGGCGGCGGCTCTCGGTACTCGTCCAGCCGCTCGAACTGATCCTTCGTCAGCGCGAGCCGCACCTCGCCCTCCGTGATCTCGTCGACGCGCTCGGCGGGGACGTACCGCGCTTTCGCGAACAACCCGCTCGCCACGGTCAGTCCGTTGAAGATGTCGCTACTCGAGTCGCCGACGGTCTCCTCGACCGTGCCCAGCTCGTTGCCTTCTCGATCAAGGACCTTCCAGCCCGGTTCGATCACGAACCAGGAGAGCGGCTCGCTCACACCGACTTTCCGCCGACGTACCAGACCGGCCCCTGGGTGTAGACCGGCTCGGTGTCGGAGAGCACCCGCAGGGACCGTACGGTGCCGCGAATGCCTGCAGCGTCCAGCCGCTCGAGGCAGCGGCGCACCATTCCGGCCGACGCGCCGTAGCCGAACCGGCGCGCGGCGCGGAAGCGAAGGATCGGCTTGTCCTCGAACCGGGCGGGGTTCAGGGGTGCCGTCAGCAACGCGGCGCGCTCGAAGTAGTCCGTGGACGACAAGGCGATCTCGGCGTAGAGATCGCTCCAGTCGTCCGGAAGGGAGGTGAGCTCGGCGTCCCAGGCCTCGACCAGCGAGGTGGGGCGCCCGGCCGGAGGGGGAGCCGGCTTCGTGCCGGCCTCGTCGGCCGCGACGAGCTCGAGCTTGGTGTCGATTCCCTCGCGATCCAGACCTTGGAGCAGCGAGCGGATGCGCACCGGGCCGATGCCACCGCCCGCCCGGGCGACCTCCAGCCGGATCGTGTTGCCGCGCCGTCCCGGATTCGCCGGGCCGAGGAGCGTGGCCGCGCGGTCGCACAGGCCGGCGTCGGCGACCGTCACCCGAAGTCGGGCAAGGCCCCAGCTCTCAGGCAGGCTGCGCTCGATCTCCTGCCACTGCCGGACCAGGCTCATCTCGCGGGATCCTACGGGACGCTGCGACGCCGGCCATCGCGCCGGCGAGCGAGGACGCGGCGAAGAAGCCCCACATCGCTGCGTTCCCGCTCGCTCCGCGGAGTTGCAGCGCGATCAGCGGCGAGATCATCCAGCCGACGGTGTTGCTGCCTCCGTACGCGCCCATGTAGGCGCCGCGCAGGTGCGCGGGGGCGAGCCTCGCCGCCAGCGCCTGCGAGGTCGGCACCCAGAGCATCTCGCCGATCACGAAGACGACGAGCACGAACAGCAGGACGGGCACGTCGTGCGTGACGAGGAGGAGCAGCAGCGGGAACCCCATCAGCGGGATCGCGACCGCCAGCTTCGTCGCGGCCGGGATCTCTGCGGTTGCCCGCGTCAGCCGGAGCTGGAAGAGCGTGACGAGAGCGGGATTGACGATCAGCAGCAGGCCCCAGGTCGCCGGGTCGTAGCCGAACGAGTCGACTGCGACAATCGGGATCGCGGTCTCGTAGGAGACGTAGACCATGAAGGCGAGCACGGTCGAAGCGAGCAGGAGCAGGAACGGCCGGTCGCGGAGGATCACGCCGAGCGAGGCGCCCCCGGGCTCCTCGTGCGCGTGCGCGCCGAGCCGCGGCAGGACGGCCGCAGCCACCGCGAACGCCACGGCTGCTCCGATCGCGCTCCCGGTGATCAGCGCATCCCAACTGCCGAGCAGGAGCAGAACGCTGCCGAGGGGTGGCCCCAGGACGATCGCGAGGTTGTTGACGACGCGCACCATCGCGTATCCGGCCTCGCGGCGCTCCTCCGGAAGGAGATCGGCCACGAGCGCCTGTTGCGCCGACCACCAGGGCGCGCTGACCGCCCAGCCGACGACGACGATGCCGAAGCCGAGCGCGACGTTGTGACCGACGAGGAGCAGCGAGGCGATCACGAGCGTCTCGGCGCCGAGGCTCCACACGATCACGGGCTTGCGACCAATCCGGTCGGACAGATGCCCGCCGAGGTAGCCCGTGAGCGCCCCGGCCGGCGCGGCGAGCAGGAACATGATCCCGACGTCCGCGGCGTCGGCTCCGAGCTCCTTCACGGCCCAGATCCCGATGTAGGTGAAAAACGCCGAGTTCGCGAGCGCCGAGAGGAAGGCCGTGTAGAGGAGCGGGCGGAGTGCCGGGTCGTCGTCGGCCCCCAACAGCAGGGCAATTGCCCGTTTCAGACGCGCCAGCACGCGCCGAAGCGTATGCGCCGCGCCTAAACTCATCCCCGTGGCGAAAGTTGAGAGGAAGGGGGTCGTCTCGGAAGAGCTGCTCCGGGAGTTCTTCCGCGAGATGCTGCTCATTCGGCGCTTCGAGGAGAAGGTCGAGGAGCGGTTCCGCGCCGGCGAGCTGCCGGGATTCCTGCACGTCGCGATCGGAGAGGAAGCCGTGGCCGTCGGGGTCTGCCGTGCGCTCGAGGACGGCGACGTGATCGCGTCGACGCATCGCGCCCACGGGCACACGCTGGCCAAGGGCACGCACCCGAACGAGGTGATGGCGGAGCTGTACGGCAAGCTCGAGGGCTGCTCGCACGGCTACGGCGGCTCGATGCATCTCTACGACGTCGAGCGCGGGAACCTCGGCGCCAACGCCGTCGTCGGCGGCGGGCTCCCCGCGATCACGGGCGCCGGGCTCGCGTTCAAGATGCGCGGCGAGCCGCGCGTGGCGGTTGCGTTCTTCGGCGACGGGGCGACCAACATCGGCACGTTCCATGAGTCGCTCAACCTGGCGCAGCTCTGGGGCGTGCAGTCCGTCTTCGTGTGCGAGGACAACCACTGGGCCGAGTCGACGCCGGCCAGGCAGCACCTGCCGATCGAAGACCTGACCCAGCGCGCCGTCGCGTACGGGATGAAGTCGCTGAAGGTCGACGGCCAGGACGTCGAGGAGGTCTTCAAGGTCGCCGGCCGCGCCCTCAAGCACGCGCGCGACGGGAAGGGGCCCGTGTTCCTGCTCGCCGAGACCTACCGCCTCGTCGGCCACTACGTCGGCGATCCGCAGGTCTACCGCGACAAGGACGAGCTGAACGAGACCCGCGAGACGCAGGATCCGATCGAGAAGCTGCGCGCGAAGCTCGAGCTCTCGGACGAGGAGTTCGAGGACGTCGACCGCGAGGTGCAGGAAATCGTCGAGGCCTCTGTCGAGTTCGCGAAGAGCGGCACCGACCCGAAGCCCGAGGACGCCCTCAAGAACGTCTATGCATGACGACTTCGTGCCGGACTTTGTGTTGCATCACTCTCCACCAAAACCTCATCAACCCTCAACTTTCCGGGGGTCGGCGCCCATTTTTTGGGTGGGTGATGCAACACAAGCACATGGTGGGCGATGCCTGAGCTGAGCTACCGCGAGGCCGTTCGGGACGCGCTCTCTCAGGCCATGCGCAAGGACGACGACGTGTTCATCATGGGCGAGGACATCGCCGAGATGGGCGGGTCGATGGGGGTCACGCAGGGGATGCTCGACGAGTTCGGGCCGGAGCGGGTCCGCAACACGCCGATCTCGGAGTTGGCGATCGTCGGGGCCGGCGTCGGTGCAGCGATGCAAGGGATGCGGCCGGTGGTGGAGGTCATGTACGAGGACTTCACAACCCTCGCGATGGAGCAGATCGTCAACCAGGCGGCGAAGCATCGTTCGATGTCGGGCGGGCAGATCAAGGTGCCGCTGACGATCCGCACGCAGGGCGGGGCCGGCTGGTCACCCGGCGCGCAACACGCGCAGCAGGTCGAGGCGTGGTTCGTGCACGTACCGGGGCTGAAAGTTGTCTTCCCCTCGACACCGACCGACGTGCGCGGCCTGCTCTGGTCGTCGATCTACGACGACAACCCGGTGATGTTCTTCGAGCACCGCACGCTCTACGGGATCAAGGAAGAGGTTCAGGACGAGATCGAGCCGATCCCGATCGGCCAGGCGCGGGTCCACCGCGAGGGCGAAGACGTGACCGTGATCGCGACCGGCCGGCTCGTCCACGAGGCGATCTCCGCGGCGAACGATGCGGAGGAGGACGGGGTTTCGGTCGAGCTCGTCGACCCGCGCACGCTGCTCCCGCTCGACGAGGAGACGATCCTCGAATCGGTCAAGAAGACGAACCGGTGCGTGATCGCGCACGAGGCGGTCACGCGCATGGGGTTCGGCTCCGAGGTCGCGTCCGTCGTGCAGGAGAAGGCGTTCGACTGGCTCGACGCGCCGATCGAGCGCGTGGGCGCGAAGTTCGCGCCGATCCCGTTCTCGCCGGTGATGGAGGAGTACGTGATCCCGCACGCCAAGGACGTGCTCGAGGCGATTCGCAAGACGGTTGCGCGCGATGGCCAATGAGGTGAAGCTGCCGCGGCTCGGCCAGGGGATGGAGGCCGGCACGATTATCAAGTGGCTCAAGTCCGAGGGCGACGAGGTCGAGAAGGGCGAGCCGCTGTACGAGCTCGACACGGACAAGGTCACGCAGGAGGTCGAGGCCGACTTCTCCGGCGTGCTGCTGAAGATCGCCGTCGCGGAGGGTGAGGTCCCGGTCGGTCAGACCATCGCCGTGATCGGCGAGCAGGGCGAGGACGTGCAGGTCACGGAGCCCGAAGAAGCGCCGGAGGAGCCCAAGGAAGAGCCGAAGCGCGAGGAGCGGCCCGCGCCGGCGGCCGAGGCCAGGCAGCCGGCTCGCACGGACGGGCGTGTGAAGGCGTCGCCGCTCGCTCGGCGGATCGCCCGGGAGCGGGGGATCGACCTGGCGGCGCTCTCCGGCACCGGGCCCGAGGGCCGGATCGTCGCCGAGGACGTGGAGCGCGCCGAGGTGGGGGCGGCACCCGCGGCGGCTCCGGCCGCTGCGCCGACCGAGGTCGAGCGCGTCCCGCTGACCTCGATCCGCAAGACGATCGCCCGCCGCCTGACCGAAGCGTGGGAGGCGCCGGTCTTCCAACTTGGGATGACCGCGAACATGACCAACGCGCTCGCGGTGCGCGAGCGGCTCGTCGAGCTGCACCCGGAGCAGAAGCCGACGATCTCCGATCTGCTGACGAAGCTCGCGGC
>JBKPHH010000013.1:0-14301 GCA_046729795.1 Actinomycetota bacterium
ACGCGGCGTCGCTGCGTCAGGCTTTCGCCCATTGCGCAAGATTCCCCACTGCTGCCTCCCGTAGGAGTCTGGGCCGTGTCTCAGTCCCAGTGTGGCTGATCGTCCTCTCAGACCAGCTACGGATCGTCGCCTTGGTGGGCCTTTACCCCACCAACAAGCTAATCCGCCGCGAGCTCCTCCTCAGCCGGAAGCCGAAGCCACCTTTTCTTTCGAGCCCGAGAGCTCGAGAGGCCATCCGGTATTAATCCGGGTTTCCCCGGGCTATCCCGGTGCCGAGGGCAGATTACTCACGTGTTACTCACCCGTTCGCCGCTTTCCCCAGGTCCGAAGACCTGGTTCTCGCTCGACTTGCATGTGTTAAGCGCGCCGCCAGCGTTCGTCCTGAGCCAGGATCAAACTCTCCGTGAAGATTGGTTTGCACATCCGTCCGAAGACGGGTTGCAAGCTTCTTCAGTTTTGAGCTTGTGCTCAAAGGTCCGCCCCACCTTCGGGGCAGACGGGATTTAGAACCTCACACCCGAAGGCGTGAGGCCTCGACGTTTTGCACACGCTGCTGAGTTTTCAAAGACCGGTGCCACTGACGGCGTAAAAAAGCCTCCGGCTCGCACCGAAGGCCTTCGAGACTTGTCTCGGTACTAAGGTCGTATCCGATTCGCGTCCGAAGGCGCTCCTGGTCGAGTTGCAGGGACTTTGCTACGCCGCCTCTCGGCGGCTGAGGAATGATAGCAGCGGGGGTTGGATCGTCAAGGAACCCGGAACCGCACGAAACGCCGTTTGCCGGCTTGGATCAGGGCCCCTGCGAGCCGCTCCCGCGGCACATCCAGCTCATCGGCAACCTGGCCGTCGATCTTGACTCCGCCCTGCGCGATCAGCCGCCGCGCCTCGCTCGTCGACGGGACCCCGAGAAAGTCCACGAGAAGCTTCGGTAGATGCAGGACGGCGCCGTCGGCCGGCAGGTCGACCTCGGGAGTCTCGGCCGGCGCTTCGCCCTCGCGAACGACGCGGTTGAAATGCTCCTCCGCGCGCGCGACAGCATCCTCCCCGTGCGACCGGCGAACGATGAATCTCGCCAGCTCGAGCTTCGCCGCCATCGGGTCGAGCTGCGCCAGGTCTTCCTCCGACTGCATCACGAGCCGGTAGTAGTCGGGCAGCATCGAGTCCGAGATCCGCATCGCCTTTCCGAACTGCTCTTCCGGCGGCTCGTCGAGCGCGATGTAGTTCCCCTTCGAAGCCGACATCTTGTCGCCGTCCCAGCCGAGGAGCAGCGGAGTCGTCAGAACGACCTGCGGGTCGAGACCGTACGCCTCCATCACGTCGCGGCCGGCGAGCAGGTTGTAGAGCTGATCGGTGCCGCCGAGCTCGACGTCGGCCTCGATCGCAACGGAGTCGTAGGCCTGCATGAGCGGGTACAGCAATTCGGAGATCGAGATCGGGGCCTGGGCTGCCATTCGCTTCGCGAAATCGTCGCGCTCGAGCAGCCGAGCGACGGTCGTCGTCCTCGTCAGGCGCAGCACGCCTGCGAAATCGAGCTCGCCGAGCCACTCGCCGTTGAAACGCACCTCCGTCCGCTCGGGATCGATGATCCGCGACGCCTGCTCGAAGTACCGCTTCGCGTTGGCGTCGATTTCTTCGTCCGAGAGAATGGGACGTTCGACCGAGCGGCCGGAGGGATCTCCGATCCGGGCCGTGTAGTCGCCGACGATCAGCACGCCGACGTGCCCCTCGCGCTCGAAGGCCGCCATGCGCTGGAGCGGGATGCCGTGGCCGACGTGCATGTCCGGCGCAGTGACGTCGATGCCGAGCTTGACCCGCAGCGGCCGCCCGAGCGCGAGCTTCTTCTCGAGCTCACCCTCGGGCAGGACGTCGACGGCGTTGCGAGTGAGCTCTGCAAGGCCCATGAGTGGGCCAACTCTAGCGCTACAATCCGCCGGTTCTGGCTCCGCGTAAACGACCTCCTGTGAGCCGCTCGCGCCGGGGCAGGATTCGCAGGCTCCGCCTTCTCGCGCTCCTTGCGATCCTCGCGCTGGCCGCTTTCGTGTCCTTCACGTTCGGTTTCGTGACCGCGATCGCGGGGGAGATCCCTGCGCTCGACCCCGCGCGCGCCCAGGCGCGCGAGCGCGACGGGTTCATCTACGCCGGTAAGCCCTCCGATCGCGTGCTGGCGAGGCTCGTCGGCCGCGAGAGCCGGCTGATCGTTTCCTCCGACCAGATCTCCCCGCTGATGAAGCAAGCGATCGTCGCCGTCGAGGACCGCCGCTTCTACGAGCACCGCGGCGTCGACCTCCGCGGCATCGTGCGCGCGATGTGGCAGGACGTCCGCCACAAGAGCGTGGTCGAAGGCGGCTCCACGATCACGCAGCAGTTCGTCAAGAACACGTACGTGCAGAGCCAGCGTTCCATCGGCCGAAAGCTGAAGGAGGCCGCGCTCGCCTGGCAGCTCGAGCAGCGCTGGTCGAAGGACCGGATCCTCACCGCCTACCTGAACACGATCTACTTCGCGAACGGGGCCTACGGCGTCGAGCAGGCGGCGCGAACGTACTTCCACCACCGCGCCGACAGCCTGACGCTTGCCGAGGCGGCCCTCCTCGCCGGTATTCCGGGCGATCCCAGCCGCTTCGACCCGGTCGCCAATCGGACCGAAGCGCGGACGCGGCGCGACACCGTCCTGCGCGACATGCTCGACCAGGGCGACATCTCTCAAGCCGACTACGAGACCGCGATCCGCACGCCCCTCCCCAAGCCGGAAGACATCCGCCGCGCGGGGAAGCAGGGCCCCGCGCCCTACTTCACCAACTACGTCAAGCAGCAGCTGATCGAACGCTACGGCGCCGCGAAGGTCTTCGGCGGCGGCCTGCGCGTCCACACGACGATCGACCTCGACCTGCAGGAGATCGCCCGCCAGTCGATCGACAAGTGGCTCCCCGCCCGGACGGGGCCTGCCGCGGCGCTGGTCGCGATCACCCCCAGCGACGGCAAGGTGCTGGCAATGGTCGGCGGCCGCAACTACCGCCAGAGCCAGTTCAACCTCGCTGTGCAGGGCCTTCGCCAGCCCGGGTCGTCCTTCAAGCCCTTCGTCCTGACGACGGCCCTGAAGGAGGGGATTTCGCCGTCGACGAGCTTCGTCTCCAAGGAGGTGACGATCCCACTCGGCGACCGGGTCTGGGTCGTGCACAACTTCGAGGACGAGTACCTGGGAACGATCGACCTGGAGCAGGCGACGCAGTACTCCGACAACGCGGTCTACGCGCAGCTGACGCGCCTCGTGGGCCCGGGAAACGTCGCGCGGACCGCGCGCTCGCTCGGGATTCGGAGCCCGCTGAAGCCGTACTTCTCGATCGGGCTCGGCGCTCAGGCCGTCAACCCGCTCGAGATGGCCCGTGCGTTCTCCGCCTTCGCCAACGGCGGGCGCAGGATCGACGGCTCGATCCTCCACAACCAGCCGCGCGCAGTCGATCGAATCGGGAACGAGGACAACCGCCCGATCGCGCGACAGGTGATCGGCGAGAACACCGCTGCCATCGTCACCTACCTGTTGCAGCGGGTGATCAAAGGCGGGACGGGTCACGCCGCGGCGCTGCCTGACGGACGGCCTGCGGCCGGCAAGACCGGCACGACCGAGAACTACGGCGACGCCTGGTTCGTCGGCTACACGCCACAGCTCGTCGTCGCGGTCTGGGTCGGCTATCCGAACGGACTGCGACCGATGCTGACCGAGTACCACGGCGACGCGGTCGCCGGCGGCACGTTCCCCGCGCTGATCTGGAAGAGCTTCATGGAGCGCGCGCTGCCGTACCTGCAGGCCGAGCCGCAAGGGTTCCCGACGCCCCTGATCCCGTACGGGAGCTCTAAGCGGGTCGTCTACCGGGACGGCAGGATCCAGCTCGACAACGGCTACTGCCACGACACGAGGGCGGTCAACTACTTCGGCTCGCAGGGGCCGAGCAAGGTCGCGGACTGCAAGCCGAACGAGGTGCAGGTCCCCGACGTCGTCGGCGAGACGGTGCGTGACGCGAACGCGCGCCTCGCGGCGCAGCCGCTCGTGCCCACCTACGTCTACCGGCCTGCCAAGCCGAGCGAGCGCACGGGCGTCGTGCTGCGCCAGTACCCCGCGCGGGGAACGCTGTCGTCCTACGACAAGGTGACGCTCGTGCTCGCGAAGCCGCTGCACGGCGTCGTGCCGAAGCTCGTCGGGCTGACCCTCGACATGGCAAAGAAGCGGCTCGAAGCGCTGAAGCTCGAGGCCAAGGTCGACGGGGACGCCTCGGGCAACGCCCGCGTGACCTGGCAGTCGCCGAAGCCGGGGATCGCCGCCGCGCCGGGGATGGTGGTCAGGCTGGCCGTAAAGGGCGGCTGAGGAAGCGCGACCCCGACAGGCCGTAGCGCCACGGGAGCTCGCCCGCGCGCGTGATCCCGATGCGCCCGCCGGCCACGATCTCGAGCTCGTCCTCGCGGGGCAAGAGATGGAAAGGCGGCTCGTCGAGCGCGAGCCCGTCGTGCTCGCGCGTGATCCCGAGCGCCTGGCAAAGGCGCCCCGGCCCGGCACAGAGGAGCCGCGGATCATCCAGGCCCCGTCGCTGCCGCATCCGGTCGAGCCCCTCCGTCGGCTCGAGCGCGCGCAGGAGCACCGCGCTCGCGCTCCCCTCCTCCTCGCAGACGAGGTTCAGGCACCAGTGGATGCCGTAGGAGCGATACACGTAGGCGTGGCCGGGCGGCCCGAACATCGAGGCGTTCCGCGGGGTGCGCCCACGGAAGCCGTGGCTCGCCGGGTCTTCCTGGTCGTAGGCCTCGACCTCCACGATGTGCCCGCCTACGCCGTCGAAGAGCAGCGTCGTGCCGATCAGCTCCGGAGCCACCTCGTGGACGCTCCGCGCGAAGAAGTCCCGACCTAGATTCACTCGAGGGGCTGATTTGTCACATGCAATTGGAGGCGACTTTAGACGGGCGCGCCGGCGAAGCCACCACGCCCTCTAAGCGGCGTCGCAAGCGACGCCTCCGGAGGCTTGCTCGATTAAGCCTGCTCTACCTTGCTCGCGTCGTAGCGGATGAGCGCGGGGAACACCGCCGCGAGGATGATCGTCCCGAGCACGCAGAGGACTCCGCCCGAAACGACGGAGAAGCGCACGGTCGTGACCGACGCCAGCGCGCCCGCCTCGAGATTGCCGAGCGACGGCGCGCTCGCGACCTGCGTGAACTCGATCCCCGTCACGCGGCCGCGCATCGCGTCTGGGGTCGCGGCGAGTGCGATCGCACTTCGCAGAACGGCGCTGACGAAGTCGGCCGCGCCCGCAAGCGCGAGGAAAAGCAGCGCGAGCCAGAGCGACTCGGCGAAGCCGAAGACGACGATCGCGGCGCCCCACAGCGAAGCCGCGACCAGAACGCCGATGCCCTGGCGGCGCATGCGCGTGACCATTCCGGAGAAGAAGGCGGCCACGAGCGCCCCCGCCGACGGAGCCGCGTACAGGAACCCGACCACGGCGGGCCCGCCGAACCTGTCGCCGATCGCCGGGAAGAGCGCCATCGGCATGCCGAAGATCATCGCGTTCGTATCGACGAGGAAGATCCCGAGCAGCTCACGCCTCGTCGGTATGTACCGCAGCCCGTCGAGGATCGAACGCAGCGTGACGCGTTCCTCCGCCTCGGCCGGGAGCGCCGGGGGCAGCCGCAGGATCGCCCACAGGGCCGTGGCGAACGTCGCCAGGTCGATCGCATACGTGACGGTGAAGCCGAGCGTCGCGACGATGACGCCGCCGAGCGCGGGGCCGGCGACGGCCGCGAAGTTCCGGTAGATGCTTTCGAGCGCCGAGGCGGCGGCGATCCGGTCGACCCCCACGAGCGCCGGCACGAGCGCGCGCTCCGCGGGGATCATCGCGGCGAAGCCGCTGACCGCGAGCACGGTGATCGGATACAGCGCCCAGGACCGCGGGTGTGGAAGCGCCGCGTTCGCCATGTAGAGCCCACTCGCGACCAGCGCGATCGTCGCGCTGACGAGCATCACCCGCCGACGATCGACGACGTCCGCGATCGCGCCTCCGATCACCGGCACCGTCAGCAAGGGGATCAGATCGGCGACCCCGAGCAGGCCCACCTGCAGCGTCGACCCTGTCAGGTCGTACATCTGGATCGCGACCGCCACGAAGGCGATCTCGCTGCCGATGAACGAGACGCCCTGGCCGATGAAGAGCCTGCGGAACGGCGGCGAGTCCCTCAGCGGGCCGGTGTCGACCGCGACCCTGCGGACCCACGCGAACCGCCCGGGTCGTGCACTTGGGCTCGGCTCTTCGAGCGCGGTCTCTTCGAACGAGTCCGGCAGGGCTAGAAGAGTTGCTCGTCGTCGCCCTTGGGCACCGTTCCCTCGAGCACCTTCTTCGCGCGACGCTGGAGGTCGCGGAGGTCGACCCGACCCGATTCGGCCTGCTGGACGAGGCGCTCCGCCAGGTCGAGCGACTGGTCGAGCACCTGCGAGCGCGCTGCGGCGCTCTGGCCCATCTCCGCCAGGATCGTCCGTTCGGTGCGCGAGGCGATGATCGGCTCGGGAATCCCTTCGATCCAGACGAGCGTGCGGCTGCCGTGCCCGCGCCGCTTGTCCGTGATCGGTTCGATCGCGTAGATCCGGTCGGCGCGAACGTACTTGCCGTACCCGAGAAAGATCATCCGTTGCCCGTCCACGAAGCGATTATGCTCCCGCGCGTGGACGAGGCGACGGTGCGACGGCACGCAGAGGAGCACGGTGACGCCGTTGTCGCGGGCGATCTGCGCCGCGCCGGGAGCGATCTCGACGGCGACGCGCTCGCCCAGGCCGGCGACGTCATGAAGCAGCTGCCGCGGACGATGAAGGCGTCCTCGGTCGAGAGCATCGAGGTCAGCGGCGAGGCCGCGACCGTTCGAACGCGCTACTCGGGTGAGGAGGGCGAGGGCGTCGTCGAGTCTCGCTGGGAAGACCGTGACGGCCGGCCCAAGATCGTCGACATGAAGATGGCCTAGAGACCGACCGCGGCGCGAAGCGACTCGACGACGCGTTCCTGGTCCGCGGCCTCGATCGCGGTGAAGAACGGCAGCGCCATCGTCCGCCTACTTGCATCCTCGGCCACGGGGCAGAGCCCCTCGGCGAAGCCGAAGCGCTCGCGCATGTACTGCTGGAGGTGAATGCAGGGCAGGTAGCGCGCGGTCTTGATCCTCTCCCGCTCCAGCGTGGCCATCACGAGGTCCCGGTTGAGCTCGGGTGCGAGCTTGACCACGTAGACAAACCACGAACGGCGATGGTCGGGGTCGTCGGCGAGCGGAGCCTCGACGCCGTCGAGGCCGGAGAGCAGGTCGGCGTATCGCGCAGCCGCGGCGGCCCGCAGCTCGAGAATGCGGTCGAGCTTCTCGAGCTGGGCGATGCCGATCGCCGAGCGGATGTCGTCAAGCCGGTAGTTGAACCCGAGCCGGGCGTGCTCGAGCCAGCCGCCGTCGTCGGCTCGCCCCTGGTTGCGAAGGCTCTTCAGCAGCAGCCACTCCTCCTCCGAGTGGGTCGTGACGACCCCTCCCTCCCCGGTGGTGATCTGCTTGTTCGGGTAGAAGGCGAAGACGGCCGACGGCCCCTGCGAGCCCACCCGCTTGCCCTTGTACTCGGCCCCCAGGGCCTCGCAGGCGTCGTCGATCAGGGTCAGCCCGTGGCGGTCGGCCAGCTCGGCCAAGGGCTCGAGCTCGCATGGATAGCCGAAGACGTCCACCGCGACGATCGCTCGCGTCCGCTCCGTGATCGCGGCCTCGACCGCAGCGGGGTCGACGTTAAGCGTGTGCGGGTCGACATCGGCGAAGACCGGGATCGCCCCCTCGTAGATGAAGCAGTTCGCGCTCGCGGCGAACGAGTACGGCGTCGTGATCACCTCGTCGCCGGGACCGACTCCGGCGATGTGCGCCAACAGGTGAAGCCCCGCCGTACCGCTCGACATTGCGGCGGCGTATGGAGCGCCAACGGCCTGCGCGAACGCCTCCTCGAACCGGTCGATGGTCGGGCCGAGCGAGAGGCGTCCCGAGCGCAGCACCTCGAGAACGAGCTCCTCTTCCCGCTCGTCCACAAACGGCAGGCTCAGCGGTACGACGCGCGTCTCTTGCTTCAAGCGCCGGCGGGCTCGGCGGCCGGCGTGGCGTACTCGAGCCAGTGCGACCAGCGCTCGCTTCGTCCGCGGGCCGTATCGAGGTACGCCTCCTGGATCTCGAGCGTGATCTCGCCGACGCCGATCTCGACGTCGTCGATCGCGCGCAGCGGCGTCACCTCGGCGGCCGTTCCGGTCATGAACGCCTCGTCCGCGAGGTAGAGATCGGATCGAATCAGGCTCTTCTCGACGACGCGGTATCCGAGATCCTGGGCGATCTGGATCACGGTGTCCCTCGTGATCCCCGGCAGGATCGAGGCGGTCGAGAGGTCGGGGGTGTAGATGACGCCGTCCCTGACGATGAAGACGTTCTCGCCGGAGCCGTCCGCGATGTAGCCCTCGGCCGTGAGCAGGATCGCCTCGTCGTAGCCGGCCCGGTTCGCCTCGGTGACGGCGAGCATCGAGTTCAGGTAGACGCCGGTCGCCTTCGCCACGTGCGGGATGACGTTCGGTCCGATGCGCTGCCAGCTCGAGATCTTGGCGTGGATGCCCTTCTTCAGGCCTTCCTCGCCGAGGTAGGCGCCCCACGGCCAGCTCATGATCACCGTTTCGACCGGGTTGCCCACCGCCGAGACGCCGAGCTCGCCGTAGCCGTAGAAGACGATCGGGCGCAGGTAGCACTCGGGCAGGCCGTTGATCCCGATCAGCTCGTGGCACGTGGCCTTGAGCTCGTCCACCGAGTACGGGATCTCCATGCCGAGCAGGCGGGCCGAGTTGTGCAGGCGCTCGAGGTGGTTGGTGAGCCGGAAGACCGCGCTCCCCTTGGACGTCTCGTAGGCCCGAATGCCTTCGAACACGCCGGAGCCGTAGTGAAGGCCGTGCACGCCGACGTGGACCTTCGCGTCGGCCCAGTCGACGAACTCGCCGTTCATCCAGATCTTCTCGGTCTCACGCATGAGCGCTCCTTTCTCCTACTGGAATGTTATGCGGCCTCGTCGACCGCGTCGATTGGCTTTGCGCGCCCGAGCCGCTGCAGCTCGCCGGGGCCCAGTGCGGCCATGTGGTTCGGCGAGCCGGCGCCGATCCAGACCGTTTTGTGCTGGAGCAGCGTCCGCTCGATGAAGACCTGCTGGACCGAGGGCAGCGGAAAAGGTGCGACGGCGCCGGGCTCGAAACCCGTCGCGTCCTTGACCTCCTCCGTGCCCGCGATGCGCGCGTAGCCGCTTCCCGCCGCTTGACGGATCTTCTCGCGATCGGCACGGCGGTCGCCCGGCACCATCACGAGCACCGGGCGTGCGTCGCAGACGAACACGAGCGACTTGACGATTTGCCCAAGCTCACAACCCACGGCGCGGGCGGCGTCCTCCGCGGTCGGCGTACCCGACTCGAACTCCTCGACTCGAGCCTCTGCGCCGGCGGACCGCAGGAACGTCGCCACTCGCTCGACCTCTTCGGGCCAGGGCCGCGTGACCATGAACCGAGCGTAGCCGCTGGTTCTCAGTAGAGGCCGGGGACGAAGCGACGAGGCGTGTGCTGCTGATACTCGACGTAGCCGGGATAGCGCTCGACGAGGAACGTCTCTTCGATCCTGGCCTTGAGGTCGAAGACCAGCGCGAGCAGCACGGTCGGGATCAACCCGAGCGGCGACTCTGCGAGCGACCAGCCGACCGCGACCAGCAGGACGGCCCCGTAGATGGGATGACGGACCGTGCGGTAGACGCCGTGCTGCACGAGCATTCCCTTGACCGGCGGCCGCGGGAACGGGCTCAGGTTCCGGCCCATCGACACCATCGCCGCGATCAGCAGGAGGAACCCGAGCGTCGCGACGACGATCCCGACGACGGCGAGGGTGCCGGCGACGGCGTCGGGCCAGTAGATCCCGGTAAAGGCGGACAGCACGATCGCCGCCATGAGCACGAGCTGGATCGCGAACCAACCCTCTCCACGTCGGCCGAGGCTAGGTAAGCGAGATGAAACGGACATCATCGAAGCCTTCCTGTGCCCGCAGCTCGGCGACGAGGTCGTCGGGCGGCGGGGTGTCGATCGACAGGGCCATCAGCGCCTTGCCGCCGCGCCTGGTGCGGGACACGGCCATGTTCGCGATGTTGACTCCGGCCTCGCCGAAGAGGGTGCCCACTCGGCCGATCACGCCGGGCACGTCGTCGTAGCTGAAGAAGACCATGAGCGGCGCGAGCTCCATCTCGAGCTCGAAGCCGAGCGCGCTGACGAGCCAGTGGCGGTGCTCGCGGCCGATCGTCGTTCCTGCAACCCGCACCTCGTCGCCGTTCGAGGCGACGGCGACGCGGACGAGGTTGGTGAAGTCGCGCGAGGCGCGCCGCCGCTCCTCGTTCACCTCGATCCCACGCTCGGCGGCGATCAGCGGCGCGTTCACATAGTTGACCGGCTCCTCCACCCGCCCCTGGAAGGCGCCGTTGAGCGCGGCCACCGTCAGCAGGCGCGTGTCGTAGCCGGACAGGCCGCCGTAGTAGAACAGCGTGATCTGCTCCGCCCGGCCGCCCGCGAGCTCCATCGCCAGCCGCCCGAGCGTCGCGGCGAGCGGCACGTACGGCCCGAGCAGCTCGAGATCCTCCTGGCGGATCGCCGGGATGTTGACCGCGTTCGTGACGAGCGCGCCGTCGAGCGCCGCCGCGACCTGCTCGGCGACGATCACCCCCGCGCGGTCCTGGGCCTCTGCGGTGGAAGCTGCGAGATGCGGTGTGACGATCACGTTGTCGAGCTCGAGCAGCGGCCCGGTGTAGGGCTCTTCCGAGAAGACGTCGAGCGCAGCGACGGCAACCTTTCCCGACCGCAGCGCCTCGAGCAGGGCGTCCTCGTCGACGAGCTCCCCCCGCGCGGCGTTCACGAAGCGGACGCCGTCGCGCATCCTCGAGAAGGCCGTCGCGTCGATCGACCCCTTGGTCTCCGGCGTCAGCGGCAGGTGGAGGGTCAGGAACTCCGCGGCGGCGAAGACCTCGTCCGGCGTCTCGACGCGCTCGGCGCCAAGCTCGCGGAAGCGCTCGCGCGCGACGAACGGGTCGTACGCGACGACTCGCATGCCCAGCCCGATCGCCCTGCGCGCGACCTGCTGGCCGATGCGGCCGAAGCCGAGCACGCCGAGCGTCTTGTCGACGAGCTCGATTCCGCCGTGCGCCGAGCGTTCCCACCGGCCCTGCTTGAGCGCCGCGTGGGCTTGCGGAATGTTGCGCGAGAGCGCGAGCAGCAGGCCGATCGTGTGCTCGGCGGCCGAGACGACGGTCGACTCGGGCGCGTTGGCGACGACGATGCCTTTTCGCGTCGCCGCCTCGACGTCGACGTTGTCGACCCCGACGCCGGCGCGGCCGATCACCTTCAGGCGGTCCGCGCGAGCGATCAGGTCGGCTGTGAGCTTCGTCGCCGAGCGGATGACGATCCCGTCGTAGTCGCCGATCTTGGACGCAAGGTCGCCGTTCGTCTCGACGTCGACGTCGAAGCGTTCGCGAAGCAGCTCGACGCCCGCGTCGGCGATCTGCTCGCGAATCAGGACGCGCGGCCGGTCGCTCATACGCGCGCGCCCTCGGCGTAGGTCTCCAGAGCGCGGGTGACCGCGACCCCACGCTCGATGTCCGCGCCCAGCTCCGCGAGTGCCAGCTCCACTGCTCCGAGCGCGGTCGTGATGTCGAACACGTCGTAGTAGCCGATGTGGCCGATCCTGAAGATCTTGCCCTTGAGCTCACCCTGGCCGGGTGCGAGCGTGACGCCGTAGTCGTCGCGGAGCCCCAGAACGAGCTCGTCCGAGTCGATTCCCTCCGGCGCCCGAATCGCCGTGACCACGGCGGAGCTGTCCTCGTCGGGCGAGAAGAGCTCGAGCCCCATCGCCTTGGCCCCCGCGCGGCAGGCTCGGCCGAGGCGGACGTGGCGCTCGAAAGCCGCTTCGAGCCCCTGCTCGAGGATCAACCCGAGCGCGGCGTTGAGCCCGACGACCAGCGAGACGGCGGGGGTGAAGGCGGCGTCGAGCTTCGCCTGTGCCTTCCGCGTCCGCTCCCAGTCGAAGTAGAAGCGGGACGCGGTGGCGCCGTCGCTCGCCTTCCAAGCCGCGTCCGAGACGGACACCGTGGCGAGGCCCGGAGGGGTCATCAATGCCTTCTGCGACCCCGAAACGACGGCATCCAGACCCCAGTCGTCAGTCTCCAGCGGCAGGGCGCCGAGGCTCGAGATCGCATCGACCGCGACGATTGCTCCGAGCTCCTTCGCCGCGCCCGCCAGTGCCTGTAGGTCGGCGACGACCCCCGTGGACGTCTCCGACTGCGTCAGCAAGACGACCCGGGCACCGTCGTGCCCGGCGAGATCCTCCGGCCGCGGCGATTCTCCCCACTCGTAGCGCAGGTGGTCGACTTCGCAGCCGAAGGCGTTGGCGATCGCGGCCCAGCGCTCGCCGAAGTACCCGGCCGAGACGACGAGCACCCGGTCGCCCGGCGAGCAGAGATTCGCAACCGTGGACTCCATCGCTCCCGTTCCCGAGGCCGTGAACACGAGCACTTCGGATTCGGTTCGGTAGACCTCGCGCAGCCGGTCGAGGCACTGCTGGTAGACGGCCTTGAAGTCGGGGCCCCGGTGGTGGACGATCGGCTGCGAGAGCGCAGCCAGGACTTCGGGCGGCACGGGCGTCGGCCCGGGGGCCATCAGATACCGCTTCACTCCGCTGAGCCTAGCTCAGTGGGCGGCGGACTTAGGGAAGCGCCGTGAGCGGATCGACCGAGGCGTTGCGGACGCGAACTTCGAAGTGCAGATGCGGCCCGTCGGCTTCGCCTGTCGCACCGATGCGGCCGACGCGCGTTCCGGTCGAGACGCGCTGACCCTTGCGCACCGCGATCCGCAAGAGGTGTGCGTACCAGCTGCGGACGCCGCTCGAGTGGCGAACGACGACGAGCTTGCCCCAGCCGCCCGCGTACCGGCCGGCGAAGACGACCGTCCCGGAGCGGGCGGCCCCGACCGGCGTGCCCATCGGCGCGGGGATGTCGATGCCCGTGTGGAAGCGATTGCCTCGCGGGCCGAACAGATCGCCGAGCGGGCCTCGAAGCGGCCACGCGAGCGAGATCGGACAACGCGGCACCGGACGCCGGAGCGCTGCGAGCACCGCCGACCCGACGACGCCGTCCGGATTCAGCCCCGCCCGGCGCTGAAAGCGCCGAACGGCGCGGTCGAGATGGCCGCCGAAGCGGCCGTCCATGATTCCCGACGGAAAGCCGTGCCAGGCGAGCTTGAACTGGAGCGCGGCCACGTCCCAGCCGGCCATCCCACTCGACAGCTGACGGCTCCCGAGGCGGTGATTTGCGTAGCGCCCGAGCGCCTTTCGGGTCCGCGGCCCGAACACGCCGTCAACCTGCAGGCCGGCGCGCCGCTGGAGACGGCGAACGGCCCGCGCGGTCGCCTCTCCCTGCACGCCGTCGATCGTGCCGCCGTAGAGCCCACGCGACTTCAGGCCGATCTGCAGCGCGGCGACGTCCGGCCGGCCCATTGGCGCGGCCGAGGAGACGATCACGAAGGCGGCGAGAAACGGAATCGCCGCGAATTTGAAGCGGCTCATTGGCATCCCTCGATCGAGGGATCGGCGAAAACGGGAAAAACTTTAGCTACGCAGGTGAAATGCGTACACGCGACCCTCGAAAGAGCCCACGAACACGCGGTTTCCGACCACTGTGGGGGCCGTGAAGACCGGGTCGCGGAGCAGGGTTCGGAAGCGGATTCGACCGCTTCCCGTGGCGGCCCCCACAAGCATGTTCGGGTCGCCCGCGCGCGTGAACCAGATCGTGTCGCCGGCGATGGTCGGCGAGCTGTTCAGGCGCCCGCCTCCGATCCGCCGCGACCAGACCACGCGTGCGCGGCAGCCGGCGCCGACCGCGATCCGTACGAGGCGGCTCTGAGTGACGACGTAGAGCGAGCGGCTACGTTGATGGAAGGCCGGCTGGGTCAGCACCGCCGGTGCGTTCAGCGAGATCAGGCCGAGCGAGCTCTGCGGCCCGGCCTGGATCGCGTCCGAGCGCCAGACGTAGGCGCGCCCGTTCTTGTTCAAGGCGGCCACGAGCTCCGGACACCCCGTCGGGGTGAAGACGACCGGCGACCCGACGAAGTCGAGGTCGTTCGGCTCGAAAATGTCCCTCGGGTGGTTCGCGGAGCGGAGGCGCAGGTCGGGTGAGAGCTCGACGAGCCGTTCGCCGTAGCCCGCCCATTCGCGGTGCCGCCGGCC
>JBKPHH010000014.1:0-50603 GCA_046729795.1 Actinomycetota bacterium
TTTCCCGACCGAGGTCACTCGCTCTGCATCGACCGCGGCTGGCGCGAGGTCGCGGACGCCGTGCTGAGCTGGCTCAAGAGCCGCTCGCTCTAGGCCGCCTCCGACTGGGCCTCCGGAATGACGACCGGCTCGGGCCGGTGTCGATGCCCGTGGCCGAGCAGGTGGCCGTGCGACTCGGTGCCGTAGCCGCCCGGAACCGGGATGTAGAACTCGGGATAGCCCCACATGCCGTGCTCGGACACGTCCAGGCCGGCCGTCTCGACCTCTGACTCGGTCCGGATGCCGACGGTGTGCTTGAAGATCCAGAGCACCCCGAACGACGCGCTGAAGGTGAAGGCGCCGACCGCGACGAGGCCGAGCGCTTGCATGCCGAGCTGGTGGAAGCCCCCGCCGTAGAGCAGCCCGCCCTGGCCGGTCTCGAGCTTCGAGGCGAGGCTCGGCACGGCGAGGAACCCGAGCGAGAGCGTCCCCCACACGCCGGACATCCCGTGCGCGGCGACTGCCCCGACCGGGTCGTCGATCCCCAGACGCTCCACGAGCAGGACGCCGAAGACGACGATGCCCCCGGCGACGAGCCCGATCACGATCGCTGCCCACGGCGCGACGAAGGCGCACGCCGCCGTGATCGCGACGAGCGCGGCGATCGCGCCGTTCAGCATCATCGACAGGTCGGGTTTCTTGATCACGAGCCAGGACGTGATCACGGCGCCGAGCACACCGGCTGCCGCGGCGAGGTTTGTGTTGAGCGCGACGTACGCAAAGAACCCGACCCCGCCTAAGTCGACACTCAGCGTCGACCCGGGGTTGAAGCCGAACCAGCCGAACCAGAGGATGATCACCCCGAGCGTCGTGTAGGCCATGTTGTGCCCGGGGATCGCGTTTGCCTTGCCGTCCCGGTCGAACTTGCCGATGCGCGGCCCGAGGAGCAGCGCGCCCGCGAGACCGGCGAGCGCTCCCTGGTAGTGGACGACGGTCGAGCCGGCGAAGTCCTGCATCCCCTTCGCGAACAGCCAGCCGTCGGGGCTCCAAATCCAGTGCGAAACGACGGAGTAGAGCAGCGTGAAGAAGATCCCGAAGGCGAAGTAGACCCACAGCCTCGTCCGCTCGGCCATCGCGCCCCACACGATCGCGAGCGAGACGGCGCAGAAAACGACTTCGAACAGGTAGCCGGCGGCGCCCGGAACGGCGCTGAACCAGCTGAACGGAGCCTGGCCGACCGCGAGCAGGTCGTCGACCGATGGGGCGAAGCCCGAGCCGCCGACGAGGCCGTTGCCGCCGTCGCCGAATGCGATTCCGAATCCGACCAGGTAGTAGACGATTGACGCAAGCGCGAAGATGAGCACGTTCTTCGCGGCGACGTGACCGACGTTCTTCATTCGCGTGAGCCCCGCCTCGAGGAACGCGAAGCCGGCCTGCATGAACATCACGAGGATCGCAGCGAGGACGACCCAGATCGTGCTCGCGGCGATCGCGACGTCGGCAGACTTCATCCGACTTCCACCTCCTCCAGCGGCATTCCGGTGCGGTTGTGGGTGACGCCGTGGACGGGCGTCGTCCAGACGAGCCCGTCACCCGACTCGTTGCCCGAGCGCGCCGCGTCGGCGATGGTGGCGGCGACAGTGTCCGCGCGCCCGTCGTCGACGATGAACGTCAGCAGCGCCTTCGGCAGGAAGCGCGACTCGAACACGCGTCCGCGGTACTCGTGTGTAATTCCGCGCTGGCGGCCGTGGCCGACGGCCTCGACGACGGTCACGCCGACGTGCCCGGTCGCTTCCTCAACCGCGTCGATTACCGTCTCGACTCGCTCGCGCAGGACGACTGCCTCCACCTTGGTCATGCGACCTCCTCGCTTCGTCGTTCGACGAGGACGACGTCGCGCCAGACGCCGTCCAGCTTGCTCACGCGCTCGCGCACGCCCACGACGCGGAACCCGCATCGCTTGAGCAGCGCGAGGCTTGCTTCGTTCTCCGGGAAGACGCCGGTCTCGATCGTCCAGATCCCGGCTGCCTCGGCCCGCTCGGTCAGCGCCTCGAGCAGCGCCCGGCCGACGCCCTGTCCGCGGGAGCCTTCGGCGACGTACATGCTCGCCTCCACCACGCCGGCGTAGCAGGCCCGGCTGGAGACCGGAGCAAGCGCCGCCCAGGCGACGACGCGTCTGTCCTGCTCGGCGACGAGCCGGTGGCCGGGGAGGTGGGAGGCTTCCCATGCCTCCCACCGCGGTACGTCGGTCTCGAACGTGGCGTTGCGCGTGGCAATGCCCTGTTCGTAGATGACCTTCACCGCCGGCCAGTCCTCCGGTTGCAGGTCTCGGATCAGCAATCGAAGTAGAGGGCGAACTCGGCCGGATGCGGGCGGAGCCGCACCGGGTCGACCTCGTTCTCTCGCTTGTAGTCGATCCAGGTCTGGATCAGGTCCTCGCCGAACACGCCGCCCTTCGTGAGGAACTCGTGGTCGGCCTCGAGCGCGTCCAGCGCCTCGGCGAGCGAGCCGGGCACCTGCGTGACGCCGTGGTCCTCCTCGAACAGGTCCCAGTCAGCCGGCTCGCCGGCGTCGAGACCCCGCTCGATCCCGTCGAGGCCCGCCATCAGCATCGCGCTGAAGGCGAGGTACGGGTTCGCGGCCGCGTCGGGGCAGCGGAACTCGATCCGCTTGGCCTTCGGCGAGTCCGAGTACATCGGGATCCGGATGCACGCCGAGCGGTTGCGCTGCGAGTAGACGAGGTTGACCGGCGCCTCGAACCCCGGCACGAGGCGGCGGTACGAGTTCGTCGTCGGGGCGCAGAACGCGAGCAGCGCCGGCGCGTGAGCGAGCAGCCCGCCGATGTACGCGCGGGCGAGGTGCGACAGCCCGGCGTAACCGGACTTGTCGGCCATCAGCGGAGTGCCCTCCTTCCAGAGGGACTGGTGCGTGTGCATGCCCGAGCCGTTGTCGCCATAGAGCGGCTTCGGCATGAACGTGACCGTCTTGCCGGCGGCCCGCGCAACGTTCTTGACCACGTACTTGTAGGTCATGACCTGATCGGCCATGCGGGTCAGCGACTGGTAGCGAAGGTCGATCTCGCACTGGCCGCCCGATGCGACCTCGTGGTGGTGGAACTCGCACGGGATTCCGAGCCGCTCGAGGGTGAGCACCATCCGCGAGCGAAGGTCGTGCAGGGTGTCGTGCGGGGCCGGCGGGAAGTAGCCCTCCTTCGGGCGCACCGTGTAGCCGAGGCCCGGCTCACCGGAGTTCCAGTGCCCCTCGGCGGAGTCGATCGCGTAGTGAGACGTGTGGTCGGCGAGCTGGTAGGAGACGGAGTCGAGCACGAAGAACTCGCACTCGGGCCCGAAGTAGGCCGTGTCGGCGACGCCGCTCGAGACCAGGTGCTCCTCTGCCTTACGCGCGATGCGGCGCGGGTCCTTGCCGTACGGCTCGCGCGTGACCGGATCGAGGATCTCGCAGACGAGCGAGAGGGTCGGCGCCTCGGCGAAGGGATCGAGGATCGCCGTGTCCGCCTGCGGCATCAGCAGCATGTCCGACTCCGAGATCCCCTGCCAGCCGCGGATCGAGGAGCCGTCGAAGCCGAGCCCCTCGTCGAACGCCGACTCGTCGAACGCCGTGATCGGCAGCGTCACGTGCTGCCAGGTCCCGAGCAAGTCGCAGAACTTCAAGTCGACCATCTGGGCCTGCGTCCGGCCGGCCCACTCGAGTGCTTCCTTCGGCGCCGGCCGCGTCGCCCCGCCGTTCGCCAGGTAGTGCTTGATCTCCATCTCTGCCATCCGCTCCTCCTTTTGAGCACGAAAAAAGCCCCAGGACGCGGCGTGAGTCCTGAGGCTCCATTGCCTCCGCGCGCACCTTCTTCGGCGAGCGCGTAGCCGAAATCTACTCGACGGAGCGGACGGTGTCAGGTATGGTCGAAGAGCGATGTTGCGCGGCGGTTGACACCCGGTTTCGCGCGCGCCGCCTGTGCACTCGGCAGCGCGCCCTGTCTGTGTCCCGTCGATTCGTAGGAGAGCAACATGACCGCCGTAGAAGTTCGAGACCTGCGCAAGGAGTTTTTCCGTCGCGATGCGGCGCGCACCGGCCTGCGCAGGCGTCGGCGGCGCGTGGCCGCGCTCGAGGATGTCACGTTCGAGATCGAGCGTTGCGAGTGCGTCGCGATCCTGGGCCAGAACGGCTCAGGCAAGTCGACGCTGGTCCGGCTGCTCTCGACGCTGCTTCTGCACGACGGCGGTAGCGCGCGGATCTTCGGCCACGACGTCTTTCGCGAGCCCCGCGCCGTCCAGAGGCTGGTCAACCGGGTCTCGGTCGAGGCCTCGTTCTTCAAGAAGATGTCCTCGGCCGAGAACCTCAGCTACGCCGCGCGCTTCTACGGCATGACGCGGGGCGAGACCCGCGACCTGATCCCCGAGATCCTCGAGAAGGTCGGATTCCCGCGCAACCGCAGCCACGAGGGTATGGAGCACTTGTCGCGCGGAATGCAGCAGAAGGTCGCGCTCGCCCGCGCGTTGCTCACGTCACCAGTCCTGCTCCTGCTCGACGAGCCGACGACGGGCCTCGACCCACGCTCGAAGCTCGAGGTGCAGAACTTCATCCGCGAGGTGCGACTGACGCACGACGCCACGATCCTGCTCTGCACGCACGACCTCGCCGAGGCGGAGGCGCTGGCGGACCGCGTCGGGATCCTCGACCGCGGTCGCTTGGTCTGCCTTGCCCCCGCCGACGAACTGAAGCAGCAGTACGGCGTCGACACGCTCGAGGAGGCGTTCTTCGCCGCGACCGGCCGGGCGTTCGAGGAAGAACAAGACGAGGACCTCGAGCGAGGTGTTTTCGCGTGAGAGGGGCCGCCGCAACCCTTCGGCACGAGCTGATCGGCCTTTCGGGCGTCGTCGAGCGCAACGCCTACCTGATCAAGCGCTACTTCTGGTGGGAGCTCGCCTTCTTCGTCTGGTCGCTCGCGAACACGCTGACGATCGTCTTCATCGCCAAGGGGATGGAGCAGGCGGGCGTCGAGCTCGACGTCAACCGAGCCACGACGACGCTGCTGATCGGCGCCGTGATCTGGTCCTACCTCGGCGTCGTCTTCGAGATCCTCACCGAGACGGTCGCGTGGGAGCGCTGGGAAGGGACGATCGAGTACACGTTCATGGCGCCGCTGCGCCGCGCCGTCCACCTGTTCGGGATGGGGCTCTTCGCGGTGGTCTACGGCGTCTTCCGCACGGCGATCCTGTTCGGCGTCGTCGCGCTCTTCTTCTCACTCGAGATGCCGGATGCCAACTTCGCCTCGGCCTTGATCGTGCTCGCCGTCGCGTCGGTCTCGTTCATCGGGATCGGGATGATGACCGCCGTCCTGCCGCTGATCTCCCCGGAGAAAGGCACCCAGCTCGGCTTCATCGCGCAGGGGACGCTGCTCGTGATCTCGGGCGTCTACTACGACGTCTCGGTGCTGCCGCAGTGGATGCAGTGGCTGTCGACGATCTCGCCCGCGACGTACGCGCTGCGTGGGATCCGGCACGCGATCCTGGAGGGAGCGGGCCTCACCGAAGTGTGGGGCGACATCTGGCCCCTGATCCTCATCGGCATCGTCTCGGTGCCGCTCGGGCTGCAGATCTTCGGGATCGGCGAGCGCTACGCGAAGCGCCACGGGAAGTTGAAGCGCTCGGGCTAGCAGTCCCGGATTTTCACGCAGGCGCGGTCGATCCGGATCGCGAAGTTGATGTTCTCGCCGCCGCCGGCGACGAGGACGCCGACCACGTTGCCGTGCTTGTCGATCGCCGGGCCGCCGGAGTTGCCGGGATTCGCCGCGGCGTCGGTCTGGACGACCTTGCGCGTCACGCGGCTGACGACGCCCGTCGTCACGGTTCCCGCCAGCCCGAACGGGCTGCCGACCAGCAGGAGCTGATCGCCTACAGAGGGCGGTTGCCTGCGCGGCTGCTGCCAGAGCGGGTCGGCGCCGGCCGGCCTGCCCTCGACGCGGATCAGGGCGAGGTCGTTCGCGTGGTCGATCGAGGCGACGTCGCCGCGCCAGGATCCACCTTTGCGCTCGAGTGTGACGCTTGTGCTCGCGTCCTCGACCACGTGCGCGGCGGTGATGACGTACGAACCGTCTTCGTCCGACCAGGCGACGAAGCCGGTGCCGAGCCCGGCGTCGGTCTCGACGGTGAAGACGCTGCGCAGGACGCGCGCGGCGAGCGGTGCGATCCCAGCGTCGCGCTGCTTGAGCTTTTTCTCGGCGGAGCCGAGCCGGCCGGTCAGCGCGGCACCGCGCGCCTGCAGAGCGTCGACGCGCTGACGGAGCTTGGCGACGTCGGCGTGACGCGCCGCCCGTTCATGATCGAGCGAGCTGCGAACCTGCACGAGCGCGTACGCCGCGACCGCCAGCGCGGCTAATGCGGCGAGCATCGGGACTTGGCGGCTCCAGTTCACGAGAGGCTTTATCGGCCGCTCGCGTCGATGACCTGAATTGCCTACAATGCGGCGAGTCAGAGGCGACGTTGCCTCGGGCGCGGAGAGCGCTCGGGGCTTTTTTCGTTTTTCAAGGAGGTTTTCGTGGCGCAGGTCGAGACGAAATCACGTGCGACGAGCGATCCGGAGGCACGGCAGCGCGCGCTCTCGCGCATGCAGGAGGAGCAGGTCGAGTTCGTGCTGCTCTGGTTCACGGACATCGAGGGGCATCTGAAGAGCTTCGCCATCACACCGGGCGAGGCGGAAGGCGCGCTTGACGACGGCATGGGCTTCGACGGCTCGTCGATCACCGGCTTCAACGCGATCGAGGAGTCGGACATGGTCGCGATCCCCGATCCGGGGACCTTTCAGCTGATGCCGCACCGAGAGGGCGAGACGAAGGTCGCGCGGATGCTTTGCGACATCGTCACGCCCGACGGTAAGCCGTACGAGAGCGACCCACGCCACGTGCTCCGGCGCGCGCTCGAGCGTATGGAGTCGATGGGCTTCGAGACCTTCAACGTCGGTCCCGAGCTCGAGTACTTCCTGTTCAAGGACTCGGCCGGAACAGAGACGCTCGACGAGGGCGGTTATTTCGCGATGACGACGATGGACGCCGCCTCCGAGCTCCGCCAGGAGACGGTCCGCGCGCTGGAGTCGATGGGCATCCCGATCGAATACGTCCACCACGAGGTGGGCCCGTCCCAGCACGAGATCGACATGCGCTTTGCGCCTGCGCTCGACATGGCCGACCACACGGTCACGTACCGGCTGATCGTCAAGGAGATCGCCAAGAAGGCCGGCTACCACGCGACCTTTATGCCGAAGCCGATCTTCGGCGAGAACGGCTCGGGGATGCACACGCACCAGTCGCTCTTCACCGACGGCCGCAACGCGTTCTTCGACGCCGATGACGAGTGGCACCTCTCCGACGCTGGCAAGGCGTTCATCGCCGGTCAGCTGCGCCATGCGCGGGAGATCTCGGCGGTGTTCGCGCAGTGGGTGAACTCGTATAAGCGGCTCGTGCCGGGCTACGAGGCGCCGGTCTACGTGGCCTGGTCGCGCCGCAACCGCTCGGCCCTGATCCGGATCCCGCTCTACAAACCGGGCGCCGAGCAGGCGACGCGAGCGGAGATCCGCTGCCCCGACCCGGCCTGCAACCCCTACCTGACCTTCGCGGCGCTTCTGCACGCCGGGCTCGAAGGGATCGAACAGGGCTACGACCTGCCGGAGCCGATGGAGACCAACCTCTACCACCTGACCGCGGAGCAGCGCCGCGAGCGGGGAATCGTCTCGCTGCCCGAGACCCTCGGCGAGGCGATCGACGAGCTGGCCGGATCGGAGCTGGCGCGCAAGGCGCTCGGCCCGCACATCTTCGACCGCTACGTCGAGCTCAAGCGCAAGGAGTGGGACGAGTACCGCGTGCAGCTGACCGAATGGGAGCGCGACCGCTACCTGGCCGTGCTCTGATGGTCTTCGACCGGCCGGGCCTGCTGCTTCGGCTCGAAGGGCTGGCGCTGCTCGCCGCGGCGCTCGTCCTGTTCTTCGACACGGAGTCCAGCTGGCTCTGGCTGCTGCTCCTGCTCTGGCCCGACGTCTCGTTCGCGGCCTACGCGGCCGGACCGCGCGTGGGCGCAATCGCGTACAACCTGCTCCACACGACCATCGGCCCGCTGATCCTCGGGGCGATCGGAGTTCTGGCCGATTCGGGGTCGGTCGTGGTGTTCGCGCTCGTCTGGGCCGCTCACGCGGGGATGGACCGGGCGCTCGGCTACGGGCTCAAGTACCCGACCGCGTTCAAGGACACGCACCTGCAGCGGGTGTAGCGCTAGCGCGGAGGCGCGAAAAGAGGGAGAATCCGCTCAGCGGTTCCGCGGCTCTGCGGCTAGCGGGACCTACTGACGGCCGACCGCGAGGCGTTCGATTTCGACGCCTCGTGGTCGTTAAAGGAACGTCGGCAGCGTGTCGCGCTCGACGCTGAGCCCGACCACGCCGCTCGTGCCGTCGATGGCCTTGATCGCAGCCGCGGGAACGAGACGGCGGCGCTTCGGCCACCGTCCTGCCCGAACGGCGAGCGCGTCCGGGACGTCTGGCGCGGTGCCGTACATCGGGCATTCGACCTTGCCGACGAGGCGGCCGCGCGCGTCGGCGACGAGAAAGCCCGACGTCATGCGAAGGTCGGTGGCGGCGACGGCCATTGAGACCGACCGTACCCCTGCCGTGAAAAGGTTTATCGCGACTGAAGTAAGAAGTTTGTTAACTACCCGGCTTCGCGCTCATGGCGAAGACGGCGATCGCCAAAGCAGCCAGGTAGATCGAGGCGAGGATCGGCGTCGCGGCGGCGAGCCGGCCGATGCCGCCCTTGCGCGCGCTCAGCCAGGCGACAATCACGAGGGCGAGCACGACGATCAGCCCCGGTTCGGAGACGATGAAGCCGACGTCCACCCATCCGGGCGTGTCGTCCGGAAACTCCTTGTCGGCGATCCAGCCTCCCGCGAGGCGCATTAAGACCCATGCGGGAATGACCACGAAGAGCGAGGTCCGGAACGCGATGCGCGCGAGCACCGCGGCGTGCTCCCGCCAGCGGCGTGCAGCGAAGCCGACGATGACCACCGCCGCAACCGAACCGAACAGCAGCATCGCCCCGAGGACGTGCAGAAAGAGCGGGAAATCCTGGTCGTTCGGTCGAAGGATCGCGACGATCACAACCACGGCTTCCAGATCATGAGGACGAGCACGGCCACTATCGCGAGGCCGCTGCCGTAGCTGAAGGCGAGGGTAACGGGGTCGCGGAGGCGGGCCCGCAGCTCTGCGCTCGGAACGTCTCCTTCCGCCGCGAGGCGCATGGCCAGCAAGCGGGTCTCCTTCTCGCGCCTGCCGCCGCGGCCGCCGAGCAAGCTCCCGATCACCCACAGGACGAGCGAAACCACGATCCAGGTGTCGCCGTAGTCGTAGCCAGCTTCGTCGACGAGCCAGAGGCCGATCGCGAGCGTAAGCATTAACCCGATTCCGATCCCGATCACGGCAAACCTCGTCAGCCCGAGCAGGAGCGCGATCTCGCTGGGCCGCTCGCGCTGGAGCGCCGAGATGTTCAGCACGGCGGCGATCACGGCTCCTCCCATCAGAAGGAATGCGCCGCCGACGTGGATGAACAGAAGCCAGTCGTAGAGGCCGATTGCGCAACCCTACAATCGGTCGAGTGGACGCGTCATCCCGCCATCTCCGCCTCCTGACCGAGACGATCGAGGCGGTCAATTCGACGCTCGACCTCGAAGAGGTGCTCTCGCTTGTCGCCCGAAAGGTCGCCGAGGCGCTCGAGGCCGACGCGTGTTTCGTCTACCTGTACGACGAGAAGGGTGACGAGCTCGTGCTCAGGGCGACACACGGCACGCGGGTCGAGGAAATGACGCGCCGGCCGAAGATGCGGCCGGGGGAAGGCATCACCGGATCGGCCGCCGCCGAGCGCGCGCCGATCATGATCCCCTCCCAGGCGCACCTCGATGTTCGGTTCAAGGCGTTCACGAATCTGCCCGAGGACGAGTACGAGTCGATCCTCGCCGTGCCGATCCTCGCGCGCGACAAGCTCGAGGGGGCGCTGAACGTCCGCACCCGCGCTCCGCGCGAGTTCAGCGAGGCGGAGATCGACTTGCTCGTTGCGATCGCGGCGCAGGTTGCGCAGTCGATCGAGCACGCAAAGCTGTACTCGGACGCTCAGCGCCGTGTCGGCGAGCTCGAGGCACTCGCCCGGATCTCCGAGGCGGTCTCCGAATCGCTCTACGTCGAGGAGTCGCTCGAGGCGATCGTGCGCGCGACGAAGGATGCGGTCGGTGCGACCGGCGCGGCGCTCGTGCTCGAGGACGGCCGCATCGCGCGTCCCGAGGGGCGCGCGGGCAAACACGCGGTGCGCACGCCGCTGAGGTGGAAGGGGCGCGAAATCGGCGAGCTGGTCTGCGATCGCGACACCCCGTTCACGGACGAGGACCGCGCGCTGCTCGCATCGATCGCGAACCACGCGGCGGTCGCGCTCGAGCACGGCCGCGCGGTAATGCGCGGGGTGCTCGCCCAAGAGATCCACCACCGCGTGAAGAACAACCTGCAGACAGTCGCATCGCTGCTGCGGCTGCAGGCGCGCGCGGGTGACGGGGTCGATCCGCGCAAGGCGCTCGACGACTCGGTCAACCGGATCCTCGCCATCGCGGCGGTGCACGAAGTGCTGACGGAGCAGCGGGAGGAAGACGTCGATCTGGGTGAATTGCTGGAACGGCTGCGCGCGATGCTCGTGCAGGGGCTCGGCGCGGGAAAGCGCGTCGACTCGCATGTGGAGTCCGTGGCGCTCGCGGGCGACCGGGCCACTGCGCTCGCGCTGGTCTTCTCCGAGCTGTTCCAGAACGCGCTCGAGCACGGGGGCGAGTCCGTTCGCGTGGAGCTGACGCAACGAAACGGCGAGGTCGTGATGGCGATCTCAGACGACGGCGGTGGGATCAGGGGCGAGGACACCGGCACGGGGCTGTCGATCGTGCGCGCGCTCGTACGGGACGAGCTCAAGGGGCGGCTGTCGCTCGAGAGCGACGGCGGTCTACGCGCCGAGGTCGCCTTTCCCGCATGACTATTCAGATTGACGAGTCTCGCGGGAGCCCCTTACCCCGCCCCGCCAGCCGTCAGGCTAGTGGGAGAAAGCGCGCGTGTGTGTGCCGATCGTGTGGCGAGATCGTGTCGTGAGAATCCTCGTCGCCGAGGACGAGACGATCATCCGGCTGGACCTCAAGGCGCTCCTCGAGCGGGCGGGGTTCGAGGTCTGCGCGGAGGCCAAGGACGGCGAGGAGGCGGTCGAGCTCGCGCGCGCACACGAGCCCGACCTTGCGATCATGGACGTGAAGATGCCGCGGCTCGACGGCATCGAAGCCGCGAGGCGGATCCTGGACGAGCGGCCGATCCCGATCGTGATGCTGACTGCGTACGGCCAGGACGAGCTGGTCTCGCGGGCGGTCGAGGCCGGCGTCTTCGGCTACCTGGTCAAGCCGTTCCGCGAGCAGGACCTGCTGCCGGCGATCGAGACCGCGCGGGCGCGCCATGACGAGCTCACCGCCCTGCGCGAGGAGGCCGAATCGCTTGCCGAAGCGCTGGCCGCCCGCAAGGCGATCGAGCGGGCCAAGGGACTGCTGATGGAGAAGGAGGGTTTGTCCGAGGAGGACGCGTTTGCCCGCCTGCGCAAGGCGAGCCAGGTCTCGGGGCGGCCGCTCAAGGTCGTCGCCGAGGCGGTGGTGGCGACCTTCGCGCAAGCGGAGTAGCGTGAGTCCGTGACCGAAACGCTGACCCCGCCCAAGGAGCGTCTGGACCGCGGGACCGGAACCGACCTAGGCGACCCCTGGCGGGTGATCGTCCTGAACGACAACCACAACACGTTCGACGGCGTCGCTGCCGCTCTCGCAAGCGTGATCCCGGGCGTCAGCTTCGACCAGGGCATGCGTATCGCCGACCGCATCCACAGCTCCGGGCAGGCGGTCGTCTGGACGGGACTCAGGGAGCAGGCCGAGCTCTACTGGGAGCAGCTCCGCGAGCGCGGTCTCACGATGGCCCCGCTCGAGAGCTAGAGCCCGTAGAGGAGCAGCGCGTTCTCGCGCAGGATCGCGCGCATGGCGCGGGCGGCATCTTGTTCGCCAAGCATCTCCGGTAGCACCTCGCCCAGCGTCTCTCGCCACCACTTCGCGGCGAGGAAGTAGAGCTCGGGCGTGCGCGAGGCGTCCGAGGCGTAGAGGAGCTTCGAGACGGGCGCCAGCTCGAGCGCCTGGCGCAGCGCCTCGGCCGGCCGCGCGACATGCGGGATCGTCAGCGACAGGTCGAAGAAGACGTTGCCGTAGACGTGGGCGAGCCAGCCGGCCTCCCGCACGAACGGGTAGCAGTGCAGGAGGACGAACGGCGTGGCGCCGAAGCGCTCGATCAGACCCTTGAGGTGCGTGGGATCGGCTCCTGCGAGGTGGAGATCGGAGTCGCCGAAGCCGGCGTGCACCTGGACGGGCAGCGGCGCACCAGTCTCCTCGTTCGCCTCTAGCGCGGCCACGACGACGCCCGCGACTCGGTCGAGCCCACCCCGATACGCCGCAATCGTCTTCAGCGCGACGAAGCCGTTTGCGCGCGCCTCCGCGACGGTCTCGCGAAGACGATCGACCGCCTCGACCTCTTCGGCGACGCGCTCGATTCGCATCACCGGCGCCGAGCGGCAGTCAGCCCACTGGCCGAGCTCGCGCCAGTCGCACGAGACTTCGGCGGGAGGAAACCCGTCGTCGACGAGAAGCCAATCCGTCCCGGTTGCGCGGAGGAGCGCCGACGCGTACGCGACGGGATCCGCGGCCAGGCGGTACTCGTAGACAGACTGCTCGTTGGGCTCGCAGCCGAGAAAGTCGGCGAGCTCCCGGATCGCGCGACGGTACGTGACCCCGGTTGCGACGTGCGGCCACTGGCGAGGGTCCGGGCTCTCGGAGAAGAGGCCTCGAAACTCGTCGAGGCTCGCGGGGGGATGGCGATAGACGCCGTGGGCGTGGTGGTCGACGACCCCGACCGAGCTCAGTACTTCAGGAAATGTCCCTGCTGCTCGAACGCCTCGTCCTCCTTTGAGTAGAGCTCCCACTCGGACCTGCGGACGGCCAGATAGGACTGTGCGAGAACCGGCCCGATGGCCTTCATCAGGACCGGGTCTTCCTCGAGCGCATCGAGCGCCTCCTCCTGCGTCGTCGGCAGACGCACGATCCCGGCCGCCTCGCGCACATCCTCCGGCATCGTGGCCGGATCGACGTCGACGGGCTCGGGTGGAGCCAGCCCGCGCTCGAGCCCGTCCAGGCCGGCGGCGATCAGCCCGCCGATCGCCAAGTAGGGATTCGCGCTCGCGTCCGCGGCCTTGAGCTCGACGTTCGTCGAGGCTTCTTCCATCCCCCAGAACACCGACGGCACGCGCAGCGGCGCCTCGCGGTTGTCGTAGCCCCAGCAGGTGAAGGCGCCGGCCCAGTACTGCGGGACAATCCGGTGGTACGAATTGAAGCTCGGTGCAGTCAGTCCGCAGAGGCCGGGCAGATGGTCGAGCACCCCTGCGATGAACGCACGCGCCTCGTCGGAGAGGTTGTCCTCTCGAGACGCGTCGTGGAAGCGGTTCCGGCTCCCATCCTCCTCCCAGAGCGAGAAGTGGATGTGGCAGCCGTTCCCCGCATTGTCGGGCCACGGCTTCGGGGCCAGCGAGGCGACGAGACCGTGCCGCGCCGCGACGCCGCGGATGGTCTCGCGCACGAGAACCTGGTCGTCGGCCGCTCGCAGCGCGGGCGCGTGTGCGGTCGAGATCTCCTGCTGGCCGTGGCCGAGCTCGGAGTAGTACTGCTCGAGCTCGATTCCTTGATGCTCGAGCGAATCGACGAGATCGTCGACGTAATCTTGGGACGCGGTGGCGCTGATCGTGGAGAAGCACAGGCCGGAGTCGACGGGGACGAACGCGCCTTCGTGCTGGGTTGCGAGCGAGAACTCGTTCTCGAATGCGACCTCGAGCACGGCGCCACGCTCGGCGAGCCGTCCCGCCATTCGTTTGAGGAAACTTCGCTGGCAGACGGGAGCGGATTCGCCGTCGAGCGTGAGGTGGTCGACGAGCATCGCGCCCGTGCGGGGCGCATAGGGCAGAATCCGGAACGTCTCCGGATCGGGCACGAGGCGGATCTCGCCGACGGGCCCCATTCCTTCGACGGGCTGGAGCTGGTCGAGAGCGTTCATCGCCTGCATGGCCACCGTCAGGCCGATCCCGGTACCAAGGCGGCTCTCGAGGCTTCGAGTTGCGGTCGCCTTCGCGCGAACCGTGCCGTCGTTGCCACACCAGAGGAAGCGGACGAGGCGAAGGCCCGCTTCGTTGGCCTGCGCGAGGACATCGTCGGCTTGCACGGGGGTGACTCTAAGCCTGGGCTTGCTCGAAGAGCTGCTCCCACCGCGCCAGGAGCGCCTGCAGCTCGTCACGGGCCCGTCGATGCGCGGCGAGCGCCTCGACGTCGTTCCAGTCCGCGGCGAGGCGCTGCTCGAGCGCGGCGACCTCCCGCTCCTGCCGCTCGATCTCGCCCTCGAGTGACTCGAGCTCGCTCGGGCGGCGGGCGGAGGCGGGCCTCTCCCGCCTCGGCTTCGCCTTCTTCACCCGCGGCTCCTCGGCGGCTTGGGCGCGCTCGTCACGGCCGCTGACATAGTCGGCCCAGCCGCCGTCGCTCGAGTGGAGGCTTCGGTGCTCGATCGCAAGCAGCCGATGTGCGACCGAGTCGAGCAGCGCCCGGTCGTGCGAGACGAGCAGCACGGTTCCGGGGAACGCTTCGAGCGCTGCTTCGAGCGACTCGCGGCTCTCGAGGTCGAGGTGGTTGGTGGGCTCGTCGAGGACGAGGAAGTTCGCCCCCGAGGCGACGACGAGGGCGAGCGCGAGCCGCCGCCGCTCGCCGCCGGAGAGCGCGGCCACCGGCTTCTCGTGCTCCTCCCAGCCCGAGAACAGGAAGCGACCGAGCAGGTTCTGCGCCTGCGGGCGTCGTAGGCCGGTCGCTTTCTGCGTGCACTCGAGCACGCTGACCGTCTCGTCCAGTTCGACCTCGTGTTGCGAGAAGTACGCGGTCTCGACCCCGTGTCCGATCTTGATCCTGCCCTCGAGCGGCTCGCGCATGCCGAGCATCGTCTCCAGCAGGGTCGTCTTGCCGGAGCCATTCGGGCCGACGAGGGCGACGTGCTCGCCGCGCTCGAGCGCGAACCCGGAGTCGTGGAGCAGCAGTTTATCTCCGGCCGCGAGCCCGACGTGCTCGGCCTCGACGACGGTTCGACCGCTGCGCGGCGGATCGAGGAAGTCGAACCCGAGGGAGCGGCGACTCGTGTCGAGCGCCTTCAGTCGCCCGATCGCCTCCTGCTTCTCCTTCTGCAGCCGGGCGACATGCGTCAGCTTCGCCTGGGCCTGCTTCGCCTTGTTCTTCTTGTACCGGAACCGCTCGACGAAGCGCTCGAGCCGTGCGATGTCCTCCTGGACCCGATCCGCGGTCTTAGCCGCGTCGAGCGCCCTCGCCGCTTTCTCCCGCCGCCAGACATGCCAGGGCCCTGGGAAGAAGATCGAGCGCCCGCCCGCGAGCTCGAGCACGCCGGTCGTGACCGCCTCGAGGAACCAGCGGTCGTGTGCGACGAGGATGATGCCGGCGTCGAGCGCTCGCAGCTCCTGCTCCAGCCATTCCAGGTTTTCGACGTCGAGGTGGTTGGTGGGCTCGTCGAGCAGCAGAAGATCGGGATCGCCGCCGAGCGCCCGGGCGAGCGAGGCGCGCGTCAGCTCACCGCCCGAGAATGTCTCCAGCGGCCGGTCGAGGTCGGCGTCCGCGAAGCCAAGGCCGCGCAGCACGGACTTCGCGCGCTCGCGCCAGGCATACCCGCCCGCATGCTCGAGCCGCGCCTGCGCGTCGGCGTAGCGCCGGAGCGTTCCCGCGTCATGGGCGCCCTCGGCCATCGCCTGTTCGAGCCGCCGAAGGTCCTCCTCCGCGGCGACGAGATCGCCTGCGCCCGAAAGCGCGTACTCGCGCAAGGTCAGGTTCTGCTCGAGCGGCGGGCGCTGGTCGTGCAGCGCAACGCGCGTTCCCTTCGAGAAGACGAGCTCGCCCTTCTGATGGCCCGTCTCGCCGTTCAGGATTCGGAGCAGGGTCGTCTTGCCGGCGCCGTTCGGGCCGGCCAGTGCGATGCGGTCGCGGCGCTCGACCTTGAACGAGACGCCGTCGAACAGCACGCCCCCGGAAAGCTCCTTCCGGAGGCTGTTCGCGATCACGAGTGCCACGCGCTAAAAGCTAGTCGGCCACCACGATCGTTGCGGCTCGGCCTCGGCTCGGGCTTGCGGTCCGGGTGCCGCGGAAGAACGCCCTTGCGCGCCAGCGACCGACCGCCGGCGGGCGCCAGACGATCCCGGTCTCTCCGCCCGAGCCGAGCCGGAGCCTGAACACCTTGTAGAACTGCCAGCCCGTGAGCGGATCGAATCGGTCGATCTGGAGCCGGACCCGCCCCGCAGGACTGAATTCGACCGAAACACCGATCGAGACCGAGCGGCCCGGAGCGACGGTGGCCACACGCTGGCCGTCGACCGTCACGCTCGTCGTCGTCAGGCGGCGCTCGAGAAGCGAAAGGCGATAGTTGCCACGGGCGAAGTTGCCGGCCCGAACTGCGACGAAGTACCGGCCCGGCGACAGGCGGTTGGTGAACGAGCCGGCACCGCCGGACGAGCCTTTTCGACGGCCGGTCTCGCTCAGCAGCACGAGGCCGAACGACTCCGGGCCGCGCAGGGTGAGCGTGACGTCGCTTTCGTCGGGCACCCGGAAGCGGTACAGGTCGACCACATCGATCGCGTTCGCTGAAAGCGAGCCTTTGCGGGTCTGAAGGTTCTGGATCGGCACGCCCGGGGCTCGGTCGTCCGGGCCGGCGAGAGCTGCCTGGAGGTGGTAGCGCTGGGGTCCGCGTCGGGTGCCAGTCGCGGTGACGAGAAGCGCGTACCGTCCGCCGCCGCGCGGCCCCGGCGTGTATGCGAAATAGCCCCCGCAGCGCAAGACGTGGATCGGCTGCGCGCCGCCGAACGATCGCGTTCGAGGCTTGTAGATTGATAGCGTCACGCACCGTCCGCGGGCCGGCACGAGGTTCATCCGGTACTCGACGCCGGGTTGCATGCGCAGCGACCACGCGTCGTCGAAGTCCGATAGCGCGTCGACCGAGGAGCGAACCCCGCGCGGCGGTAGCGGCGTGCCGGGTGGTCTCGACGACGGCTCGGGTCGGAAGAGGCTGAACCGGAACGGGCCGTCGGCCGATGCGGGCAATCGGGCGACTTCGATCAGGTAGGTCGCGCCGCGCCCGGCGACGAACGACAAGGCGGCCCTTCCCTGCGCATCGGTGCCCCTACAGGCCTGCCCGATGAGCTGGGACCGCACGACCTTGAACACCGCTACGAAGCCGTCGAGGTCGCCGCCCGCGTCGAAACGAAAGACGAGACGACCAGGCTCGGCGCCGGAGAGCCGGTACCACAGGTTGCCGTCCGTGTTGCCGCAATAGCCTCTCGGGTCCGTCGGCTCGGTCGTGGCGCCCGTTGTGGACCCCGAAACAGTTGAGGGAACGTCAATAGGCGTTGCGTTCGCTCGGTTGTCGTTGGGCGGGCCTGCGCCGACCGCGCTTGTCGGCAGCGCAAGCACGCCGACTATCACAAGACCGATAGCCACTTTCGGCACGAACTGCATCAGTGCCGAATCTAGTCCTATCCAGGCGAGGATTCAACGGGTTGCAAGAGATCCGAACCCGATTCGAACAGCTTGCTAACGAGGGCTCGAAACGAGGCGGCGAAGCCACTCGCCGACGGCGCGGGCGACCTCCTCCGGCGCGTCCTCGAGCATGAGGTGACGCGCGCCCGCGACCCGGTGGATCTCGGCTGCTGGAACCAACTCTGCGAAGCGTACGAGGTCGGCGCTGCGCTCCTTTGCCTTTTCCGGTGGCTCTGTTGCGGCCATGAGAAGCACCGGGACTCCCGAACGGCCGAGATCGCCGATCACCGGCGTGGGCGGTGCTTCGTGGACGCCGTGGATCGCGGCTGCATAGACGTCAGGTCCCATGATCGAGACGATCTCGCCGCCTTCCTCGCGATACGCGTCTCGCACGACCTCCTGGATCGACGGTGTCCAACGCCCGAACGCCGATCGCGCTTCCTCGTCCACCTTCTCCCAGCTCTCGAAGCTCCAATAGTCCTGGCTCCGCCAGTACGTTCGGAGCTCTTCGAGCGACATCTCTCGCTCGTCGTCGGAGTCGAAGTAGCCTCCGTCCAGGAGCACGAGCCCGCTCAGGCGGTCGCGATGGGCGATTGCGAAGTGGACTCCAATCATCGCGCCCCACGACGAGCCCATCCACGAAACGCGATCGAGCTCCAGTATCTCGAGCAGCGACCGGGCGAAGTCGACGAGAGCAGGAATCTGATAACCCTCGAGTGGAAGGGCGGAGGATCCGCCGAATCCCGGCGCGTCGAGGGAAATGAGACGAGCTCCGTACTCTGAAGCAAGCCGTGGAGCGACGTCGATGACTTGCAGGCCGGTGTGGTCGCCGAGGGCGTGCCAGAAAAAGATGGGGTCGCCGCCCGGTTCTCCCCATTCACGAATCCGTAACCGGACCTCGCCGGCCGCGACCGTGCGCTCGTTCATGTGTTCCACCGCTCGAGCACCGGTGTCTCCCGTTCGTAGCCGAGCACACTGATCGACGCGTTGCCGAGCGCGAACAACCGGCCGGCCTGCGGCTCGAGGCCGAGCCAGCGGGCCGCCAGCACGCGCAAGACGTGTCCGTGCGAAAAGAGGACGACGTCGCCCTCCACCGCGCGGGCGCGCTCGAGCACGGAGTCGGCTCTCGCCGCCACCTCCTCGGCGGTCTCGCCCCCCGGCGCGCCGCCGGTCCAGATCGTCCACCCGGGCTGCTGCTCGCGGATCTCCGCGGTTGTCCTGCCTTCGTACTCGCCGTAGTCCCATTCCTTCAGGTCGTCCGTTGGCTCGGCGTCCGGAAAGCCGGCTAGGCGGGCGGTCTCTGCTGCGCGCTGCAGCGGGCTCGTCAGCACGATCGCGAAGTCGTGGCCGGCAAGCCGCTCGCCGAGCAGCTTCGCCTTTCGCCGGCCGTCATCGGTCAGCGGGATGTCGGTGGTGCTGGTGTGCTGCAGAGTGACGTTCCACTCGGTCTCGCCGTGGCGGACGAGGAAGATCCTCTCTACCGGGAAGTCACCTCTGCGCCCGCGCCCACGAGTGCTCTCGCGGCGGCGGCGATGTGATCCGCGTCGATGCCCGCGTCGGCGAGTAGCTCGGCGGGCTTGCCCGAACCGGGCAAATCTCGGACGGCGAGCTTGGCGACGCGCGGCCGCTCCTCGGCGTCGGCGAAGGCCGAGAGCACCGCCTCTCCGAGGCCGCCCTCGGGCCAGTGATCCTCGACCGTGACGAACCGGCCCGTGACCTCTGCGGCCGCCTGCAGCGTCTCGGTATCGATCGGCTTGACTGAGTAGGCGTCGATCACCCGCGCCGAGATCCCTTCCTCGGCGAGCGCATCCGCCGCCTCGAGCGCCTCGGGCACCGTGATCCCCGCGGTGACGATCGTGACGTCGTCCTCGTCGGACGACCGCAGGACCTTGGAGCCGCCGAGCTCGAACTCCTCGCCGGGCTCGTAGATGACCGGCGTGTCCGCGCGTGTCGTCCGCAGGTAGGAGATCCCGTCCAGGTCGGCCATCAGGCGGACGAGCTTCGCTGTCTGGTTGCCGTCACACGGGTACAGAACCGTCGAGCCGTGGACGGCGCGATATGCGGCGAGATCCTCCAGGCCCATCTGCGAGGGCCCGTCCTCTCCGATCGAGACGCCGGCATGCGAGCCGCAAACCCGGATGTTGGCGCGGCTGATCGCCGCCATGCGGACGAAGTCGTAGGCCCGTGACGTGAACGCGGCGAAGGTCGATGCGAACGGTCTCCACCCGAGCACCTGCAGCCCGACGGCGGCGGCCATCATCTGCTGCTCTGCGATGTACATCTCGAAGTAGCGCTCCGGATGCGCGTCGCGGAAGATCTCGGCAAAGGTCGAATTCGAGACCTCGCCGTCCAACGCAACCACGTCGCCGCGCTCGCCGCCGACGGCGGCGAGCCCCTCGCCGTAGGCCTTGCGGGTCGCGACCTTCGAGCCGACTTCGTACTCGGGCCAGTCCGTCGGCGCGGGCTCGAAGCGGTGCGGCTCGGCGGGATCCGGCTTCGGGATGTCGACGACGATGTTGCGCACGCCGCCCAGCTCGGCGATCGCCTGTTCCGCCTCCTCGGGCGGGATCGCCTTGCCGTGCCAGCCCTCCTTGTTCTCGACCGCGGAGTAGCCCTTGCCCTTGATCGTCTTGGCGACGACGGCCGCCGGCCGGCCCTTCGTCTGCTCGGCCTCGCGATAGGCGTCGTCGATCTGCTCGACGTCGTGGCCGTCGATCTCGATCGTGTGCCACCCGAACGCCTCGAGGCGTCGCGTATAGCTGTCCAGATCCCAGCCGTGCATCGTCTCGCCGCGCTGACCGAGGCGGTTGACGTCGATGATCGCGGTCAGGTTGTCGAGCTCGTAGAACGTGGCGTGCTCAGCCGCCTCCCACATCGAGCCCTCGGCCATCTCGCTGTCCCCGCAGATCACCCACGTACGGGCGCCTACCTGGTCGAGCCGCTTCTGGCCGAGCGACGTACCCACGCCGATCGGCAGCCCTTGACCGAGCGACCCGGTCGCGACGTCGACCCACGGGAGCACGGGGGTGGGATGGCCCTGCAAGCGGCTTCCGTGCTGGCGATACGTCATGAGCTCTTCCTCGGAGATCGCCCCCGCCGCGCGGAACAGGCCGTAGACGAGCGGTGACGCGTGGCCCTTGGAGAAGATCAGCCGGTCGTTCCGCGGGTCACGCGGGGTATCGAAGTCGTACCGGAAGTGGGCGGCGAGGAGCACCGCCGCCAGGTCTGCGGCCGACATCGACGAGGTCGGATGGCCGGAGCCCGCTTTCGCGCTTGCGCGAACGGCGTCGACTCGCAGCTGCTGGCCGAGCTCGCGCCAGAGTTCTGCCCCTTCCATCCGGGGTAACGTAACGGTTCTGATGAAAGTGGCGGTTGCGTTCGACCACCGCGGCGTTCGCCTGCGGCAGCGCGTGCTCGAGGAGCTGATCTCCCTGGACCACGACATCGTCGATCTCGGCGCCAAGGACGATTCCAAGCCGATCGACTATCCCGACAAGGCCCGGGAGATCGCCGAGGCGATCGGCACCGGTGACGCCGAACGCGGGATCCTGATCTGCGGCTCCGGCGTGGGAGCCTCGGTTGCAGCCTGCAAGTTTCCGGGTATCAGGGCCGCGATCTGTCATGACGTCTATTCGGCCCACCAGGGCGTCGAGCACGACGACATGAACGTGCTTTGCCTCGGATCGGAGGTCGTCGGAGCCGCGCTGGCCGCAGATCTTGTGCGCACGTTCCTTCAGGCCAGCTTCGACGGCGGCGAGCGGTACGTGCGCAGGCTCAAGAAGATTGCGGAAACCGAGCATCCCGCGGCGGCGGCCTCTCGATGAAGAACGTGCCTTGGATCCCCTGCGATGTGTCGGCGAAGCCGGGCTTTGCCCGGCGAAAGCCTCGCCACGAAGGTGGTTGGAGGGCTTCGTGGGGGAACCGTTGGTTTCCCCACGTTGTTCGACGGCGGCGAGCGGTACGTGCGTAGGCTGCAGAAGATCGAAGAAACGGAAAGGACTGCACATGTCTAAGTCCCGGCTCCACCAGCTTTCGGAGCTCGGCCAGAGCGTCTGGATCGACTTTCTCTCCCGCGAGATGCTCCGTTCGGGCGAGCTCGCGCGGAGGATGCGCGACGACACTGTCGTCGGCGTCACCTCCAATCCAACGATCTTCCAGAAAGCGATCTCGCAGGGCGATGCGTACGACGAGCAGCTGCGCGAGTGCCTCGAGTCGGAAGACGAGCTCAAGGAAATCTTCTTGCACCTGGCGGTGCGCGACGTGACCGACGCCTGCGATCTGCTGCGCTCGGTGTGGGACGAGGGGCAAGGGCAGGACGGGTACGTCTCGATCGAGGTCGATCCCAACCTCGCCTACGAGACCGAGGCGACGATCGAGGAGGCGCAGCGCCTGCACGAATGGGTCGACCGGCCGAACTGCCACGTGAAGATCCCGGCGACCGAGCCGGGCCTGCCGGCGATCGAGGAGATGATCTCTCGGGGTCGTAACACGAATGTGACGCTGACGTTCTCGCTCGACCGCTACTCGGCGGTCGCGGAGGCGTACATCCGCGGGCTCGAGCGGCTCGTCGAGTCGGGCGGCGATCCCTCGAAGGTCGCGTCCGTGGCCAGCTTTTTCGTCTCCCGCGTAGACACGGAGACGGACAAGCGCCTGGACGAGATCGGCGGGCACGACGAGCTGAAGGGCAAGCTCGCGATCGCGAACGCGAAGCTTGCCTACCAGCGTTACAAGGAGATCTTCAGCGGCGAGCGCTGGGAGCAGCTGGCCGCGAAGGGAGCGACGAAGCAGCGCTGCCTGTGGGCCTCCACTTCGACCAAGAACCCCGAGTACCGCGACGTCATGTACGTCGAGGAGCTGATCGGTCCCGAGACCGTGGACACGATGCCGGAGGAGACGATCGAGGCGTTCCAGGATCACGGCACGGTCGAGCTCACGCTCGAGCGCGGCCTCGACGAGGCCAGGCGGCTGTTCGAACAGATCGCCGAGGCCGGAATCGACTACGACAACGTGGTTCGCGTCCTGGAGGAGGAGGGCGTCCAGAAGTTCTCCGATTCCTTCAAGGACCTGCTCGATGGCATCGCCGCGAAGCGCGGTGAGCTCGTAGCGACCTAATGCTCAAGACGGCGGAGCTTGTCGAGCGGATCTGGAGCCGCGACGCGACGCTCTGGACCGGCTCGGACGAGGCGCAATGGCTCGGCTGGCTCGACGAGCCGATGCGAATGCGCAGTCGGATCGACGACCTGATGCGCTTCGTCGACGAGGTCGCAGCGCCCGGCTTGATCGACACGTTCGTCCTGTTCGGGATGGGCGGCTCGAGCCTGGCCCCGGAGGTGATCAAGCGGACGTTCGAGTCGCGGGGCTTCCACGTCTTCGACACGACTCACCCGGCGATGATCAGGCACGCCGACGAGACCCTCGACTTCGACCGGACGCTGTTCGTCGTCGCGTCGAAGTCCGGGACGACGCTCGAAACGCGGTGCCACCTCGACTACTTCTGGGAGAAGGCAGGCAAGCGGCCCGAGTTCTTCGCCGCGATCACCGACCCGGGGACCGAGCTCGAGACGCTCGCGCGCGAGCGTGACTTCCTCGCCGTGTTCAACGGGGAGCCGACGATCGGCGGCCGCTACTCGGCGTTGTCCGTGTTCGGGATGGTTCCCGCAGCGCTGATGGGCATCGATCTCGAGCGACTGCTCGAGCGTGTGGACGAGATGGTCGAGGCCTGCCGCGGCGAGGAGGGGAACCCGGGCGTCGATCTCGGTCTTCAGCTCGGCAACGGCTGGCGCGAGGGCCGCGACAAGATCGTGATCGAGGACATCGGCGGCCTCGGGCTCTGGGCCGAGCAGCTGCTCGCCGAGTCGACGGGCAAGCAGGGCAAGGGGCTGATCCCCGCTCCCGGCGAGTCTGCGGACGGACCGGACCGGCAGGCGCCGGAGGTCCGGCTCCCGGCGCCGTACGAGCTCGGGCAGGAGTTCTTCCGGTGGGAGTTCGCCACCGCGGTCGCCGGCTCGATCCTCGAGATCAACCCGTTCGACCAGCCGGACGTGCAGGCCGCCAAGGACAAGACGAACGAGGTGCTGCAGGGCGGTGACGTCGAGCTCGAGCCGGAAGGATCGCTCGACGAGCTCTTCTCAGAGGCGAAGGAAGGCGACTACGTCGCGATCCAGGCCTTCATCGATCCGATGCGCGAGGGCGAGCTGGAGCCTCTGATCGACCGGGCGCGCCGCGAGACCGGCTGCGTCGTCACGCACGGTCTCGGGCCGCGCTACCTCCACTCAACTGGGCAGCTCCACAAGGGTGGCCCGCCGACCGGGCTCTTCGTCCAGGTGGTGGACGACGCGGGCCCGGAAGTGAAGATCCCGGGCCGCAAGTTCGGCTTCGCCCGGCTCATCCGGGCGCAGGCTGCGGGCGACTTTGCCTCGCTCGAGGAGGGAGGCCGTCGCATCGTTCGCGTTCGCCTGAACGAGATCTAGGTTTCGGTCGCCCAGGTCCCGATCCACCAGTCGGCATGCGGCATGCCGCTCTCGCGGGCGAACGAGAGCAGCCCCTCGACGTCGTAGGTCGTGCGGCGCAGGTCGAGCGAGACCCGCTTTCCGTCGACGCGGAGAATCCCGTACTCGGCCCAGGGTGCGACACGCACAGGCTTCGGCCGCCAGGCGAGAAACGGCAGCCCGACGGCGCCCGGGTTGACGAGGGCGTCGCCGCCGAGGCGCCGCAGCATCTGGACATGCGTGTGGCCGCCGGCCATGAGCGGGGCGCGCCGGCCGTTGAACATCGGCTCGAGCTCTTCGTCCGGCGTCGTCGGGAGGATCCAGTCCTCGAACGACCGCGGCGACCCGTGAAAGCAGAGCACGCGTATGCCGTCGAACGAGTGCTCGTAGGTCTCGTGGAGGCCGCCGAGGAACTCCCGATCCTCCTGTGTCAGCTGCTCGGTCTGGAAGCGGCCGATGTCGACGAGCTTCTCCGAGACCTCGTCGTTTGGGGCCGGCAGACCGTTGACGAACCAGGCGTCCCAGTTGCCCTGGACGACGGGGCAGCCGAGCTCCCGGATGCGGGCGATCGTCTCGCGGGGGTACGGCCCGGCGGCCAAGTCCCCGAGACACACCAGCGCATCCGTCTCGCCGTCGAGCTCGTTCAGCACGGCCTCGAGCGCGGGGAGGTTCCCGTGGATGTCGCCGAAGAGGCCGATCCGATGCATGCCTGGAGGCTAAGGCATGTACGTTGTGCGGCCTAATGGAGCTCGGGATGGTCGGGCTTGGTCGTATGGGCGCCGGGATGACCGAGCGCCTGCGCGGCGACGGGCACGAGATCAAGACCTACGACCCCAACGTCGAGTCGACCGCGGAAACCCTGCAGGAGCTCGTCTCGCAGCTCGAGCCTCCGCGGGCGGTCTGGCTGATGGTGCCCGCCGGCAAGATCACCGAGGACTCCTTTCAGCAGCTGCTCTCGATTCTGGATGGCGGCGACTCGATCGTGGACGGCGGCAATTCGAACTTCCGCGATTCGCAGCGGCGCTTCCGGGAAGCGGGCGAACGCAGCATCCATTTCGTCGACGTCGGCGTCTCGGGCGGGGTCTGGGGGCGCCAGTACGGCTTCTGCTTGATGGCGGGCGGCGACGAGGAGCCCGTCTCGCGCCTGGAGCCGATTCTCGAATCGCTCGCGCCCGAGAACGGGTACGCGCACGTGGGCCCCTCAGGCGCCGGGCATTTCGTGAAGATGGTCCACAACGGGATCGAGTACGGCCTCATGCAGGCGTACGGGGAAGGGTTCGAGATCATGAACGCCTCCGAGTTCGAGCTCGACCTGCACGAGATCTCAGGAATCTGGCGCTACGGCTCGGTCGTTCGAAGCTGGCTGCTCGAGCTCCTCCACGACGCGTTCGAGAAGGAGGGCTCCAAGCTCGAGAAGATCGAGGGCTACGTCGAGGACTCCGGCGAAGGCCGCTGGACGGTCTTCGAGGCGATCGGCGAGCACGTTCCCGCTCCGGTGATCACGGCGGCGCTCTACGCACGGTTTGCGTCCAGGCAAGATGAATCGTTCGCGGCCAAGGTGAGCGCTGCGCTCAGGAACGAGTTCGGCGGCCATGCCGTACGCCCGTCCGAGTCCGCACGCTGATGGCGATGCTCACCGACGAGGAACGGCTGCGCCTGGCTTGGGAGTCCGGCGAGGAACCGACAACGGTGGATCTAGAGGCAGCAAAGGTGAACCGTTAGTGGCGCGGATCGAGCGACCTCGCCCCTCAGACCTTCCGGAAAGTGCGGAGCACCTTCCGGAAATAGAAAACCCGCTCCTCGAGGGCCTACAGCTCTCGCCCAGCGCAGAGCCGTGCGCCATGGCGATTTTCGGCGCCTCGGGCGACCTCACGCGCCGGAAGATCTTCCCGGCGCTCTACTCGCTAGCCCTCCGCAGGCTGCTGCCTGAGAAATTCGGGATCGTCGGTGTCGCCCGCTCCGAAGAGACCGACGACGAGTTCCGGGAGCGGATGAAGGAGGCCGTTCAGGAGTTCGGGCGGGACGAGTTCCGGGAGGACGTCTGGCAGTGGCTCGCAGACGGGATGCGGTACGTGGCGACTGAGTTCGCCGACGACGGCGGTGAGGACCGCGTCGTCGAGGCGCTGAAGGAGCTCGACGAGCAGCGAGGCACGGCCGGCAACCGCGTCTACTACCTCGCCGTGCCGCCGAACGCGTTCGAGCCAATCGTCGAGGCGCTCGGCAAGCGCCGGTCAGCCGAGGGGTGGATGCGACTGATCGTCGAGAAGCCGTTCGGCCGGGACCTCGACTCGGCGCGCGAGCTCAACGCCCTGCTGCAGAAGTACTTCGACGAGAGCGAGATCTTCCGGATCGACCACTACCTCGGCAAGGAGACGGTCCAGAACATGCTGGCGCTGCGGTTCTCGAACGGCATCTTCGAGCCGATCTGGAACCGGCAGTTCATCAACCACGTCCAGATCACCGTCGCCGAGACGATCGGGATCGAGGGCCGCGCCGCCTACTACGAGCAGGCGGGCGCGATTCGAGACATCTTCCAGAACCACCTGCTGCAGCTGCTCGCGCTGACCGCGATGGAGCCGCCGATCGACTTCACGGCCGATTCCGTCCGGAACGAGAAGGTCAAGGTCCTGCGCGCGATGCACACACCCGGGCCGAAGCACATCGTCCGGGGCCAGTACGGGCGCGGCTTCATCGAGGGCGAGGAGGTGCCGGCCTACCGCGAGGAGGAAGGCGTCGACCCGAATTCGATGACCGAGACGTACGTCGCCGCGAAGCTCTTCGTCGACAGCTGGCGGTGGGCCGACATCCCGTTCTACGTGCGGGCAGGCAAGCGAGTGGCGCGGCGCGAGACGACGATCGCGATCCAGTTCCAGCGCGCGCCACACCCGCCCTTCGCCGACGCAGTCGCCGAGGAGCTGCGGCCCAACACGCTCGTGTTCCACATCCAGCCGGACGAGGGGGTTTCCCTCGCGATCGGCGCGAAGGTCCCCGGTCAGGGAATGCAGATCCGGACGGTGCACATGGACTTCGTCTACGGAGGCGCGTTCCGCATGGCGCTTCCAGAGGCATACGAGCGGCTGATCCTGGACGCGATGCGCGGCGATGCCACCCTCTTCACTCGCAGCGACGAGATCGAGGAGCAGTGGTCGCTCGTGGACTCGATCGTCGCCACTTGGTCGAGAGACCGCCCGGTCTTCCCGAACTATCCCGCCGGCACCTGGGGCCCGGCGGCCGCCGGGGAGCTCCTGCGCCGGGACGGACGCGAATGGCGACGGCACTAGCGACAGTTACCGACATCGAGCGCGAGCTCGTCGAATTGCGCTCCGATCCGTCCGGGATGGGCGAAGGCCAGCTGCGGACGAGCGTGATGACGCACATGGCCTGGGTGCCCGAAGAGTGGGTGGAGGCGGCCGAGGACGTGCTGAGCGGCTTGATGGAGCGCCACCCGTCGCGCACGATCGTGCTGTTCCCGCGGCCGGAAGACGATGACGGTCTCGAGGCCGACGTCGAGATCGACTGCTTCCCGGTCGGGACCGAGCGGAAGGTTTGCACGGAGACGATCCGCATCCGGCTGGGCGGGGACCGTGCAAAGGCGCCGGCGAGCATCGTCCAGCCGCTCTTCATCTCTGACCTTCCGGTCTTTCTGCGCTGGCGCGGGCTGCCGCCTTTCGGCGCGCCGGAGTTCGAGCAGCTGATCGACGTCGTCGATCGCCTGATCGTCGACAGCACCGAGTGGCCGGGCTTGCCGGCGCCCTATGCCGACCTTGCCGGCGTGTTCGAACGCGTCGCCGTCTCCGACATCGCCTGGGCCCGAACGAGCCGCTGGCGTCCACAGCTGGCGTCGCTCTGGCCCGGGATCGCCGACGTGAGCCGCATCCGCGTCACGGGCACCGCCGCGCAGGCGAACTTGCTCGTGGGCTGGCTTCGCTCGAGGCTCGACCGAAAGGTGGATCTGGAGCACGAGACGTCGGACCGGCTCGTGGGCGTCGAGATCGACGGAGAGCCGGCGCCCTTCCCACCCGGCGACCCGCCGAACCCAAGCGATCTCCTCTCGGACGAGCTCGACCGCCTCGCGCGCGACCCGGTGTACGAAGCTGCGGTGCGCGCGGCCGTGTGACGCAGAGGGGGGTCGGCGCCGTACATACGGCGTGGAAGCCGCGACGGCAGTGACACCACTGAGACGTTTCGGCGTCGAACGGCCGAGCTTCGCCTCGGTCGCCGAGCAGTGCCTGGACGACGTGCATGCCTATCTCGTCTATCTCACAAAGGATCGCGTCGCGGCAGAGGACCTGACCGCCGAGACCTTCGAGCTCGCGCTGAAACGCTGGAAACGCTGGAATCCGCGGCGCGCGGCAGCGAAGACGTGGCTCTGTCAGATCGCGCGCTCGGTCGCGCTCGACCACTTCCGGTCCGAGCAACGTCGCCGGCGCCGTGAGGAGCGGTTCGCGGCGCCGGAGGCTTTGGAGCCGGCGCTGTTCGAAGGCCTTTCCCCCGACCTGGACGCGGCAGTGCGCTCGCTCTCCGCGCCCGAGCGCGAAGTGATCGCGCTGCGTGTCGTGCTCGAGCTCGACGGCGAGACCGCGGCGCGGGTGCTCGGAATCAGCACGACGGCCTGCTCGACCCGGCTCAGCCGGGCCCTGAAGAAACTCGAGAAGAAAGTGAGCTCCGATGTCAACGTCTGAAGCGATCATGCGAGAGCTGCGCGCGGCCAAGCCGGCCGCGCCGGACACACTGCGCGAGCGGGTGCGCGGGCTCCAGCTGCCGCCCCCGAGGCCGCTGCGCCGGTTCGTGCTCGTCGCAGCTCCGGTGATCGTGGCGGTCGGGCTCGGCGTCGCGGTCGTCGTTGGCGTCGTCGACTCGGGCGATCGCCCGGTGGCGCAGCGCGCGGAGCCGGCTCTGCGCGATGTCCCGAAGGCAGTCGAGAAGACGCCCGGGACCAACCAAGGTGTGTTGCGCAGTGCGACGACCGGTCTCGCGCCGAGCACGACCCGGCTCCAGCAGTACGACGTCTCGATGCAGATCCGCGTGCGCAACCTCGGCGATCTCGACAAGGCGACGAAGAAGGCGATGAGCCTCACGCGCCGCTACGGCGGCTACGTCGCCGCGGTCGACTACTCGACCGGAAGGCGCGGCGACGCGAAGCTCGTCCTGCGCGTCCCGGTCGACCGGGTCCAGGACGCGATCCAGCAGTTCTCGGCCCTCGGCTCGATCCTCGGCCAGAACATCTCGGTCAAGGACGTTCAGCAGCGGGTCAACGACCAGACGAAGGCGATCGGGCAGCTGAAGAACGAGATCCAGCGGATCCAAGCTCGGCTGCGCAATCCGAACCTCTCACCGGCCGAGCGGGAGCAGCTGGAGTACCAGCTGAGCTTCGATCGCCAGCGGCTGTCGGCGCTCCAGCGCGACCGTTCCTCCACCGTTCGTCGGGCACAGCTCGCGCGGATCTCGCTCACGCTCACGACCCACAAGGCCGCGGCCGCGCCCGCAGACAAGAGCCGGCTCGACCGCGCCGTCGGCGACGCTGTCTCCGTGCTCGCAGCCGAGGTCGCGATCCTGCTCTACGTGCTGCTCGTCGCCGGCCCTCTGCTCGTGCTGCTGATCGGCGGCGTCCTCCTCGCCCGAGCGCAGCGGCGACGACTTGAAGAGCGGCTGCTGGAACGCGCGACCTAGTAGGAGGGCTTGGCGAAACCCAACGCTGAGCCGCCGGAACACGCTGGAACGGCGCGAGGCTGTGTCCTCGGTCGCGCCCGTATCTCAGTCGATACGAACGCTCCCTGCGTCCTTGCCTCGCATACGAACGCTCCCTGCGTCCTTGCCTCGCACCGCCCAGCGCGCCCCGGCGCCGAGCGGAGTTCCGCCAAACCCTCCTAGAAGGCGATCCAGCCGGGCAGCCTGCCGCGGCGGCCGACCGCCGCGTATCCGACCTGGTAGAGCACGCCGTTCTGACGGCCGCTGGTCACGATCAAGACGATGCGGTTCCGCTCGGCTGGGCTGCGGAAGATCGTCGACATGATTACTCCCTTTCCAGGCCTGATCCGTTTCTCGACGACGCGGCGACCTCTTGGGCCGCCGACGACCAAGGTGACGCGCGGGTTCGGTCCGTTTGCGTACGGCACCGCGACGACCACGCCCCGCGCGCGCGGTGGCACGCGGATGGGCACGTAGTGCGTCGAGAGCCCGAAGACGGTGCGAATGCGTGTGGCGCGGGGCGTCACAGAAGCGTGAAGCGAATACGCGTTTCCGACTGCGAGCCCCCGCCGGTAGAGGCCCAGGGCGAAATTGGTGAACACGCCGTAGAGCGAGCCGGCGCGACTCTGCCTGAGCGCCGTGTCGAGCTGTCTCAAGCCGACGCGGGTCGGCCGTCCTCGCCGCTCATCGGCCTCCAGCAATGACAAGTAGCGGGGCAGGATGCCGCTGTTTACACGCGCGAGGTGCAGCCACCACCACGCGCCGCCATAGCAGTGGACGCAGCTGAAGCGCTCGTCGTAGAGCCGGACCCACGGTGTCCTCAGCCAGGCGTCGAGATAGTCCTTCAGCGCAAGGTCGTCGACCGCGGGGAAGACGAGCATCGAGAGTGCGGTCGCGCTGCCCTCGAAGGCCCATAACGGGAGCTGCCCGCTCAGGACGTAGGCGAACTGGATCACGTGGAAGAGCTCGTGCGCGACGGTGATGCGCACGCTGCCGAGCGGCCTCACCTGCCCCGTGTCGAGGCGGGGCGAGACGAGCACGAACGTTCCGCCTTCGGCCACTCGCGGCGTGAAGGTGAAACCGAGGACGCCGGCCGGAAGGCCCTTGATGTAGATGTCCGGCTTCGTGTCGGGGCCTGCCGTATCCGGGCGGGGCCGCTTGAAGCCATGGCGCTCGTAGTAGAGTAAGGCCTGCTCGGCCGCCAGGCTCACCTGCTCGACGTAGTCGGGGCTGCCGCTTCCGTCGTTGTCTGCGAGCGGTGGCGCGTCTGGACCGGTCGTCACGTAATGGACGACCGCCCGGGCGCCGACGTACGGAGGCGCCTCCAGCGTCGTGTAGGCATTGCTCCCACCCGTCGTAGGACGCGGGATCGGGGCCGGATCGGCCGCGCGCGCGGAGCTCGCACCGATGACCAGGGCGAGACCGCCGGCGGCCATGAACGCGAGAACACGGGCCACAGGCATGCGGTGAAGGTTTCGGCAGAGTCTCGCGCGTGGGACTCCCTCAAACGAGGGACGAGCCTGCCGCGAGCACCCGGGCGTCCTCCCCGGGCCTGCCGACGATCTGCAGCGACGCTGCTCCGGCGGGAACGGCGAGCGCCGGCCAGCCGAGCACGTTGAACGGATACGTGAAGCGCGTGAGCGCGTCGCGGACCTCGAGCTCGGAGACGCCGACCGGTGGTGGGAGGATCGGAAGGGTGGGCGTCAGCAGGAGGTCGAAACCCTCCATCGCCTCCAGCGCGACCTCCCGGTACTCCGCGCGCCGCCGCTGCGCGGCTTCGACTTCGGCGTCGGTCACCTCCAGGCAGGCGGCGACCTTCGTGCGCACGTCTTCGCCGTAGGCGTCGGCGTGCTCGGCGAAGAGCTCGCGGTGGACGTCTGCGACCTCGCGCTGGAACTCCTCGAACGTTCCGCTCGGCCAGGGAAGCCCGATGGTCTCGCGGTTGGGGAAGCGAGCCGCGGCTTCCTCGGCGGCGGCGCGCACGGCCGGCTCCGCCTGGTCGAACCAGGCGGTCGCCACGCGGACGTCCTCCGGCTCGCCGCGGCCGACGCCGAAGATCTCCATCACCTCGACGCAGCGCTCGAAGCTGTCCGCGATCGGCCCGCCGTGGTCGAAGCTCGTCGCGAGCGGAAAGCAGCCCGCGAGCGGGACCGTGCCGTACGTCGGCTTGAAGCCGACGAGCCCGCAGCAGGCCGCCGGGATCCGAATCGAGCCGCCGGAGTCGGTGCCGAGACCCACATCGGCGAGCCCCGCCGCGACCGCCGCTGCCGAGCCCCCGCTCGAGCCGCCCGCGATCAGCCCAGGCCGCCGTGGATTTGGGACCGTGCCGAAGTGCGGGTTCTGCGATGTCGTTCCGAACGCGAACTCGTGCAGGTTCGTCTTGCCGACGTCGGCGTAGCCGGCCTCTTCCAGGAGAAGCACCGCTTCGGCGGTCTCGTTCGGCACGTGGTCGGCGAAGAGGATCGAGCCGTAGGTTGTCGTCAGGCCCGCGGTGTCGAACAGGTCCTTGACGGCAAGGCGGATCCCGGACGCCTGGCGATCGGGCCTCGCGAGGAAGATCCCGGCAGGCTCAGTAATCCGAGACGGCGTTGTAGATCAGTGCGACGACGAGCGTGCCGACGGCGAGCGCGATGAACAGTCCGAGCAGCGCGAGCCCCCAGATCATGTTTCTGCGCTCGATCTCGGGCTCGTGCTCCACCGGCTCGAAGTAGGCCCGCTGGGTCGGCGGCTCGCTCACAGGACTCCCGCGCTGACGGCCGCGGCGACGAAGAGCAGGGCCAGGTAGAGGAGCGAGTAGTGGAAGAGCGCCCCGGCACGCGCGGGTGTCGTCTCACGGCGGAGGCCGAGGGCGAGGCGGATGAAGGCGGCGCCAAGCACGAGTGCGGCGCCGAGGTAGATCCAGCCGAACGCGTAGGCGGCGGCGACCGTGAAGCCGACGAGCACGACCGAGTACAGGACGATCTGCCGCGCCGTCTCCGCGTCGCCACGCACGACCGGCAGCATCGGGATGCCGGCCGCGGCGTAGTCGCGCTTGATCAGCAGCGCCAGCGCCCAGAAGTGGGGAGGCGTCCAGAGGAAGACGATCAGGAAGAGCCACAGCGCCGGCAGCGCGAGGTTCCCGGTCGCCGCGGCCCAGCCGACGAGCGGCGGGACGGCTCCCGCCGCGCCGCCGATGACGATGTTCTGCGGCGTCGAACGCTTCAGCCAGCGCGTGTAGACGAGGACGTAGAACAGGTTCCCGACCAGCGCGAGCGCCGCGGTGAGCACATTCACCGTGCTCGCGAGCAGCACGAAGGAAAACGCCGAGAGTGCGAGCCCGAATTCGAGCGCGCGCGTCGGCGGCACGCGCTCTTCCGCGACCGGCCGGTGGTCGGTCCGGCGCATCAAGCGGTCGATGTCGCGATCGAGGACGTGGTTGAGGGCGCTCGCCCCGCCGCACGCCAGCGCGAGCCCGCCCATCGCTGCCACCGCGAGCCCGGGCGACGGCAATCCTTGTGTTGCAACACACATCCCACAAAACCCCGTGAGCAGGAGCAGAACCATGATCCGGGGCTTGGTCAGCGTCACGTAGTCGCGCCTCGAAGATGCAGGGACTTTCTCGCCTCGATAGGCCTGCGCGGTCGTGATCAGCGCGGCCGCGAGGGCAAGCGCGGAGATGGTGCTATGCAACACAAGCTCGGTGACGAGCGCTGCGAGGCCGAAGAGGAAGAACGCGGCGAGGGAGGCCGGCAGGAGCCGCCGGTGTGCCGTCCAGGCGGCGATCACGACTGCGGCCAGGGGCGGCAGGGCGAGCGCCGCCAGGAGGCGGTGCGCTGTGCCGAGCTGTAGCGCGCCGCTGATCACCGCGAGCGCCGTCCCGGCTGCGCCGGCCATCGCGGTCAGCCGCAGCCACGGCCCGGGCGTCATGATTCCACCTCTGCGAGGCGCCGCCGCAGGTCGCGAAGGGGCCGGGCGCTGGTCACGTACGGAACCTTGTCGAAATTGTGCGGCGGCGGGGGCGAGGTGGTGTACCACTCGAGCGTGTCGCCGAGCCACGGATCGTTCCCGACCCGTCGCCCGACGCGCGACGTCTTGACCACGTTGACGATGAACACGAGCATTCCGAACCCCATCACGAAGGAGCCGATCGAGGAGATCAGGTTCCAGGCCTGCATCCAGCCGTTGCCGTCCCACGTGTAGATCCGGCGCGGCATCCCCATCAGGCCGAGGAAGTGCTGTGGGAAGAACGTCAGGTTGATCCCGACGAAGAGCAGCCAGAAGTTCAGCTTGCCGAGCCGCTCGTCGAGCAGCCGCCCGAACATCTTCGGCCACCAGTAGTAGAGGGCGGCGAAGAGCCCGAAGACGGCGCCGCCGAAGAGCACGTAGTGCATATGCGCGACGACGAAGTAGGTGTCCGTCACCTGCCAGTCCACGGGGAAAGCGGCGAGGAAGATCCCTGACAGGCCGCCGATCGTGAAGATGCCGACGAAGCCGAGCGCGAACAGCATTGCGGTGTCGAAGACGATGTTGCCCCGCCATGTGGTCGCAAGCCAGTTGAAGATCTTCACCCCCGTCGGCACCGCGATCACCATCGAGGAGAGCATGAAGAACGCCTGCAGGAACGTCGGCAGCCCCACGGAGAACATGTGGTGCGCCCAGACGAGCATCGAGTAGAAGCCGATCGCGACCGTCGAGAAGGCGATCGCCTTGTAGCCGAAGATCGGCTTGCGCGAGAAGACGGGGATCACCTCGGAGACGATCCCCATCGCGGGCAGGATGATGATGTAGACCTCGGGGTGGCCGAAGAACCAGAACACATGCTGGTACAGCACCGCGCTTCCGCCCTCGCTCGGGATGAAGAAATGCGTGTCGAGCTGTCGGTCGGCGAGCAGGAGCGTCAAGCCCGCGGCGAGCACCGGCAGCACGATCACGAGCAGCCAGGCGTAGATCTCGATCGACCAGACGAACAAGGGCAGGCGCATCCACGTCATCCCGCGCGTGCGCATGTTGTGAATTGTGGCGAGGAAGTTGATCGCGCCCGCGAGCGAGGAGAGCGTGAGGATGTGCAGCGCCAGGATCCAGAGGTCCTGGCCGTGACCGGGCGTCTGCAGCGAGAGCGGCGGGTAGCTGTACCAGCCCGCCTGCGCCGCGCCGCCCTGCGCGAACCAGCTCGCGAATAGCACGATCCCGCCGAAGAGGAAGAACCAGTACGAGAGCGCGTTCAGCCGCGGGAAGGCCATGTCGCGCGCGCCGATCATCAGCGGGACGAGGAAGTTCGCGAAGCCGGCGAAGATCGGAACGACGACCAGGAAGATCATCGCCGTCCCGTGGATCGTGAAGAGCTCGTTGTAGGTCTCGCGCGTGAAGACCGTCTCGTTCGGGCGCGCGAGCTGGGCCCGCATCAGGAGCGCGAAGATCCCCGCGAGCACGAAGAAGAAGAGCGCTGTCGTGATGTAGAGGATCCCGATCCGCTTGTGGTCGACGGTCGTCAGCCAGCTGGAGTAGCGCCCGCGCGAGACGACGACGGAGACGGGAACGGGCTCGGCCCTAGCCGCCACCGCCGGCTCCCTTCGGAGCGAACTCCTGCTTCGCGTACGTGAGCAGCGCGTTCAGCTGCGCGTCGCTCCAGTCCTTGCCGACGGCGGGCATCTTCCCGCGGCCGTTCTCGAGCAGCGTGACGAGACCGCGCCGGTCGCCCATCAGCGGGTTCTGGTCGATCTTCGGCCCGACGAGACCCTGTCCGCGGTCGCCGTGGCAGGTCGCGCAGACGCCGTCGAACGTCATCTTGCCGAGCGTGGAGGTTCCGGCCCTCTGTGCCTGCGCCTCCTGATTGAGCCACTGTACGAACTCGCCGGCCGGCAGCGCCTCCACGACCGTCTTCATCTCCGCGTGCTGGAGCCCGCAGAACTCGCCGCACTGGCCCCGGAAGCTTCCGGGGCCTTCGGTCTCGAACCAGGTGTGGTTCGTCTTGCCGGGGATCGCGTCGAACTTGCCCCCGAGCGACGGCACCCACCAGCTGTGATCGACGTCCGGCGAGGTGATGTCGAGCGTGACCACGCGGCCCGCGGGCACCCGCATTCGGTTCACCTGCACGACGCCGTTCGGGTAGATGAAGTTCCAGTAGAACTGCCGCCCCTCGACCGTCACGTTCAGGCGGTCGCCGGCGCTCGCGGATGGAACGTTCTTGATCCCCGGCAGCTTGTAGAAGACGAAGGTGGCGATCAGGGCGAGGATCACGACCGGCACGGCGGTCCACATCAGCTCGAGCCTCGTGGAGCCGTGGATCTGCGGCCCCTCGACGTCCCGACCTCGCCCGCGGCTGCGGAAGCGGATCACGAATACGATCAGCGCGCCCTCGACGAGGACGAAGATCGCCCCCGTGATGCCCAGGATCACCCAGTAGAGCTCGCGAATGCCCTCGGCGTTCGGCGACTTGGGGCCCTGCGGCGCGATCCCCCCGTTCGTTGCGGCCGCGGCCGGAACGAGCACGAGCGCGAGGAGAACGGCGAGTGCGAGCTTCCGACGCACGGGCGCTGGCATTCTATGAAGGTGGCCGAGCGGACGCGCGTCCAGCTTCCGGCGGGTGTCGGCGATGCGTTCGAGGTCTACCTCAACGGCGTCCCCCAGCGCGAAGGCAGCGACTTCCGCCGCGAGGGGAACCAGCTGCTCTTCGACCGTCCGCTGGCGCGCGAGGGGAGGCTCGGCTTCTGGCGCTGGCTGTCGCTCTTCCTCGGCGTGGCCGGCACCTACCGGCAGAACGACATCGTCGACGTCGTCTACGAGTCGGGCGGGCGGCGGGTCGTGGCGAGCGGGCTTCCGCTCGAGCCCCTCGAATGACCGGTCAGAGGTGCGCCCAGAGGATGACGAGCCCGGCGCCCGCGACGAGCACGAGCCCGGTCGCGAGGAAGTAGGGCCACGTCGATCCGTCGCCACCCTCCGAGCTCTCGGGCTGAGCCGTCGGCCGTTCGGCGCCGGTCCGGAACTCGTAGCTCGCGGTGTTCGCGCTCTCAGCGTCCGGGTTCGCGAGGAACGTCGTGTATTGCCGGAACCGGCCGTATTCGAGATTCGTGCGCGCGGCCGCCAGCAGCAGGTCGCCGGACGCGCGGGGGCGAGCCGGGGGCGGAACGGGTGTCGCAGTGACGCTGAGCTTCGGCTCGACCGGCCCCTCGGCCGTACCGCGGACGACCAGTTCCTGCGTCACCCGGTCGGAGCCGAGCCTCGTCGAGAAGGCGCGCACCGTTCTGCCGCCGACGAGGACGCGGCCTCGCAGGGCAAGCGGGGCGGCCACCGTGATCGTGCGCTTGCGGATCGGTCCTCGAGCGGTTAACACGGCAGCGGGCGGGGGCGCGCCCCGTTTCACACTCGCCGCGACCAGCCCGAGTGCCTCGAGGAGCTGGCGCCGCGGCACCTTCGCGGTGAATACGCCCGTTCTCACCGCGGTTGCGTTCGTCAGCCGGATGCGAAATTCGAATGTCTTGGCGGCGGAATCGGTCCGCAGTCGCGTCCGGATTCGCAGCGGCAGGAACCGGGCCGCGCTCGGTCTGAGCTCCGCGACCGCCGCGAGCCGGCGCCGACCCGGCGAGAAGCCCTGCCAGACGATCTGGTCGCGCCGAAAGCCGGGATCGGATTCGCTGCCCGCCGGGCGGCGGACGTCGGCGATCGGCCCGCTGACGACGAAGGTGTAGTCGCCCTTTCCGCTTACGAGCAGGCGCTGGAGGACGGAGAGGAGCGTGGGGTCTCCATCGCCGTTCAGCTCGATGCGGATTTGCTCGTGGCTCCTGATCGACCGTGGGAATCGCATCTCCGGAGGCGCCACCAGCGCCGTGCTCTGGAGCGGAGGCACCGACGGCAGCGAGACCGAGGGCGCCGGAAGCGCGACGGCGCGCGTCTCGGCCGCCGCAGCTGCAGCCGCACCGAGCGCCGCCACGGCGCATGCCGTTATTGCTGCTGGTCGATAACGGGAAGCGTCGACGATAGGGGATCGTCCTTCACGGGCTGGTACGTCATCCCGGAGAAGCGTGCGAAGTAGACGTCGTCGTCCACGACGCCTTCGTGGTTACGGCGGTTGAATCCGCGCTCGTCGCCGTTGGCGCCACGAGTGGTCACCTCTTCGAGCGCGCGGATGACGTTCTCGCCGTCGGCGCTCTGCGCCGTCTGGATCGCCGCCGCGAACACGTTGACGAAGTCGTAGGGGTACATGGCGTAGTCGGGCGGCTGGACGACCTCCCGCCCGTTGGGCGTGCGCACGCCGATCTTCTCCGCACCGTAGGCCGCCTCGTATCGCTCGCGGAACGACTGGAACGGGGCGGGCCCGACCTCGGCCGTCATCCGGCCCGATGCGAACGTGAGCCCGTCGACCCACTCCGGCCGGTCGGCGAGCTGCTGGCGGACGAGCGGGTCCTCGCCGGACGGCGGTGTGAAGACGGGGACGTTCCAACCCGAGGAGCGTGCGGCTGTGAGCACGCCCGCGACCGTCGGCGCCTGCGCCCAGACGAGCAGCGCGGTGGCGTGGGCTCGGCGCGCACGAAGGACTTGCGGCGCGAAGTCGGTCGCTCCCGCGGGCAGGGTGAGCTCGATCGGCACCGCCTCCGGGTTCGAGCCGAACGCCTTCGCCAGCGCCTTCGCGCCCTGCTCGCCGTACGCCGTGTCGTCGTGGAGGAGCGCGATCTTGAGGCCCTTCGGAATCAGGTGTTCCGCCAGGCGGAACGCGATCCCGCGATCCGTCGGCGCGATCCTGAAGACGTTGGGTCGCCGCTCGGGATCGACGAGCTCGATGCCGCCCTGATAGACGATTCCGATCGGGATATGCGCTCGGTTCGCGGGCGACCAGGATGCGTCGATTCCCGTTCCCTCGTCGACGATCGCGACCGCGTCGTCGTCGATGGCGCGACGGACGTTCCTGACCGCGCGACCTGGCGAGAGGGAATTATCGAGTCGCCGCAGCTTCAGCCGGTAGCGGTTGCGGCCCGCAGGAATGCCCCCTCGCGCATTGATCTCGTCCACGGCGAGCCCGGCCCCTCGCGCGATCGTCTCGCCGACGAACGGTGTCTGTGAGAACGGCGCGTTGACGACGACGACGAGGGTCTTCGTGTCCTTCGCTCCCGAGCCCCCGCACCCGGCCGCGACGAGGACAGCGAGAAGGAGCAGCCTCCGCATTCGGCTCAGTCTAGGAAGGCGTCAGTCGATGCCGCCCCAGGTAGGCGGCGCGTACGGCCGGGTCCCGTCCGATCTCGTCAGGCGTCCCGCGAGCAATCACGCGGCCGGCTTCGAGCACGGTCGCCCGGTCGGCAACGGCCCGCACGAGGCGAAGGTTGTGCTCGACGAGGAGGATGGCCAGGCCCTCTTCGCGGAGTCTCCGCAGGATTGCAGCGAGCTCGTCGAGCTCCCGGGACGAGGCGCCGGCCGCCGGTTCGTCGAGCAGCAACGCCTGCGGCCGCGTCGCCAGCGCCGAGGCGATCATCAGCAGCCTGCGGTCGAACGAGGAGAGCTCGTCTGCCCGCTTCTCCGCGGCGTCCGCGAGGCCGAGGCCGGCGAGCATCGAAAGCGCGAACCTTCGCGTGAGCTCGTCCTCGAACCGAGCGTGCGGCGTGGAAAACAACGTCCTGAAGGAGCCGCCGAACGCCCGGCGGAGCGAACTGCCGACGAGCACGTTCTCGACCGCCGTCAGGTCGCCGAAGACCGCGGTCGCCTGGAGCGTGCCGACGATCCCCGACGTCACACGATCGCGCACGCCATGGTCGGTGACCTGTTCGCTCTGCCACATCACCTCGCCTCGATCGAGACGGAGCGTGCCGGTGAGCAGCCGGAGCACGGTTGTCTTGCCCGACCCGTTCGGGCCGAGGAGCGCGTGGATCTCACCGGGGTCGACGTCGATGTCGACATCGTCCGCCGCGGCGAGCGCACCGTACCGCTTCGTCAGCCCGCGTCCGGAAAGCTCTCCCGCAGCCGCCATCGCTAGTGCCTGAGGGGGTGAAGCGGCGGGCGCGCGGCGCGGCCGCTCGAGACGGCGACGCAGCGCCGGAATGGCTCCCTCGTCGCCGAGACCGAGGACGATCAGGAGGATCACGGCGGCGAGGAGCGTCTTCAGGCGCTCGGCCGAAACGGCTTCGAGGCGCCCGAGCGGGTCCGCCGCCCTCCCCAGAAGCGCCAGGACGCCGACGCCGGCCAAGCCGCCCGCCGCGGCCGTCGCCCCGCCGAGCATGACCGCGACGAAGAGCTCGAAGGAGCGGAAAGGCCCGTATTCGCCGGGGTCGGCGACGCCGGCGAGCTGCACTGCGAACGCACCCGCGAGGCCCCCGATCGCCGCCGAGGCGACGAAGGCGCCGAGGCGAAGTCGCGCCACCGGAACGCCGAGCATGACCGCGGCCTCCGGCTGCTGCCGCACGCTCGCGAGCGCCAGCCCGACCACGCCGCGGCGGAGCGCGAAGAAGGCGAGCATTGCAAGCCCGACCAGCGCGAGCGCGAGCTCGTAGTGGGCGACCGCGCTGAGGTCGGGAGCCGGTACGACGAGCCCCTGTGAGCCTCCAGAGATCGACGGGAATGCAGCCAGGGCGATCGCCACGAGCCAGGTGAGGATCCACGTGCTGACGGCGACCATGACCCCGCGCAACCGGGCCACCCCCAGCCCCGTGACGAGGCCTGCCGCCGTAGCGGCGAGCGTGCCCGCCGCGATCGCGGCGCCGGCCGGCCAGTCGGCCTTCGCCTGCAGCAGCGCAGCGCCGAACGCACCGATGCCCATGAACGCTCCCTGTCCGAGCGAGGGAATCCCGGCGAGGCCGACCGCGAAGGCAAGGCCCGTCGCCGCGAGCGCGAGGTAGAGCGAGGAGGCGATCGGGTCGAACCGAAGCCACGGCAGGAGCACCGGTAGCAGCGCGGCGACCAAGACGGCGGCCGCGGCCGCGGTTCCCCAGATCGTCCACGACCGCCGGGTGTCCCGGGCAGCGACTCCGAGCGCGCTACGGGTTGTCGCGAGAACGCTCACGCGAGCGTCGGGCGCTCCCTGAGCGAGCGGATCCCGATCAAAGCGAGCGCGAGTGCAAGCGGCAGGACCTCGCTCCACTCCGGCCCGAGCTCGGCGTCGGCGATCTCCAGGTTCGCGATCCCCGACTCGACCACGCCCAGCACGAGGCCGGCGGCGAAGGCGCGCCAGAGCGACCCGAACCGGACGACCACCGCCGCGACGAGGCCTTTCACGCCGAGGAGCGCCCCGGCCTCGACGCCGAACGGCGCGCTCGGCGCCGCCGCGACGGCGGCAACCGCCGCCACCGCGCCCGCGAGACCGAATGCGAGCGCCACCCAGCGCTCCACCGGAACGCCGACGATCCGCGCCCCCTCCGCGTCGGCAGCGATTGCCTGCAGACCGCGGCCGAAGCGCGTTCGCTCGAGCGTCCAGGTGGCCAGCGCGGCGAGCGCGACCGCGACCGCGACGACGTAGAAGGCACGCACCTGGATCGAGGCGCCTCCAATCGTCACGACGCCGCTCTCGCCGATCCGCCGAAACGGGATCGGGTCGGGAAACACGTAGCTCGGCCTCGTGAACAACGCTTCGACGGCGCTCCGAAGCGCGAAGGCCACCGCGACGGTTCCCGCGACCCACCCGATCGTCGACCCGCGTGCGAGGTGCGGTTGGATCGCGAGCACGTAGCCCGCCATGCCGGCGCCGATGCAGACGAGGACTCCGAGGGCGAGCGAGAGCGCGAAGCGCCACCCGGAGATGCTCGTCTGGCTGACCGGGCCCGTCCCTGCGGCGACGAACAGGGTGGCGAAAACGCCGAGCCCGATCAGGTCGCCGAGCGCGAAATAGACGATGCCGGTCAGCCGGTAGAGGAGTGAATATCCGATCGCGACGAGGCCGTAGACCGCCCCGGCGGCGAGCCCGGTCACCAAGACCTGGAAAAAGAGGCTCACGAGCGCCGAACCTTACGGAACCAAGCGCAAATAGAGAAAACTTGACAAAGCGATATCACGCGGCATCATGCCCTTTACACGGGCGGGCATTGGGGGTCGCTGAGCCGGCCCGGACGGTACGTCAAACGAGGGGAGTTGACACATTGAACAAGGGAATGTGGCGCGTCGCGCTTGCCGCTGCGGCAGTGCTGGCGCTCATCACGACCGCGGCCCTGATGGCTACGTCGTCGCGGTCAAGCAAAAACGGTGCGAGCGCGAACCGACGCGCCCTGCCGATCGCGCTCCTGCGCGAGAAGCTCGGTAACGGCGAGGGCGAAAGGACCCGCGGGGCCGCGCAGGAGGCGTACGAGGATCGCGCGCTTCCGAACCAGAACGTGACCTTCGAGCGCGTCCGTGGCGCGCAGAGGGCGTTCGACCGGGTGGAGAGCACGTCCGCCCCGACAGCGTCCTGGCAGGAACTCGGGCCGTTCACGCCCACCGTGCCCGCAATCGCGACCTACACCGGACGCGAGAGCATGAACTCGGGCCGCGTGACGGCGCTCGCCGTCGCTCCGACGTGCGTGCCGGGCAACTGCCGGCTGCTCGTGGGCGCAGCCGGCGGCGGCGTGTGGCGGACGAACAACGCCCTTGCGGCGTCTCCGGCCTGGCAGTCGGCCTCGACGGGCCTCGACACCAACTCGATCGGCTCGCTGATGCTCGACCCGACCAACCCGAACGTCGTCTACGCGGGCACCGGAGAGCCGAACGGCTCCGGTGACTCCGAGGCGGGGCTCGGTCTCTACAAGTCGACCGACGGCGGCTCGACGTGGGCGCTCGTCGCCGGCAGCGTGGCCGTCTCCAAGGATCGCTCCATCGGCGCGATCGCGATCGACCCGACGAACCCGCTGCACATCTACATCGGCACGGACGTTGCACGCCACGGCTCCTCGTCGGCCAACGGCGGCCGCCGGACGCCTCCGGGCGCCCCGACGCTGGGCGTGTACGAGTCGACGAACGGCGGAGCGAGCTTCGGCCTCGTCTTCAGCCGGCCGCCCAACCCGACCGCGCCCGCCACGGGCAACGACTGGTTCCAGGGCGGCGTCAACGACATCGAGCTCGATCCGCAGGATCCGGGCACCGTCTACGCCGCGCTCTTCGGCTACGGCGTGTGGCGCCGCTCGGCTTCGCTCGACGGCGACTCGGCGTTCCACCAGGTGTTCCAAACGATGTACCCGGCCGACACCTTCGGCGATCGCACCGAGATCGCCCCGACGGTGAAGAACGGCAAGACGCGGTTCTACCTCGCGGACAGCTCGGACGATCTCGGGCGGGCCGACCTCTGGCGGGCCGACGACACACGTGTCGCGGCCGCGACGCTGCTGGCGTCGCAGTCGGCGGCCGGCGGCTGGGAGAACCTCTCCAGCCCGGTCAACGGCACACCCGGGTTCGGGTCGTACAACTTCTGCGGCGGCCAGTGCGGCTACGACATGCCGATCGCGACGCCGCCGGGCCGGCCGGATTCGATCTGGATCGGCGGCCAGATGCAGTACGACGAGATCTTCGGCGGAGATCCGATCCCGCATCGCTCGAACGGACGAACGATCCAGCGGTCGGTCGACGCCGGAGTCAGCTTCACCGACATGACGAACGACGCCCGCGAGCCGGCCGAGGGGATGCACCCCGACCAGCACGCGATCGTCTTCGCTTCCAGCAACCCGGACATCGCGTTCCTCGGCTCGGACGGAGGCGTCGTGCGCACGAGCGGCACGTTCACCGACGACTCCGGTGAGTGCGGCCGCCGCGGGCTCCGCAAGGCCGACCTCGTCGACTGCCAGAACTGGCTGTCGGCGGTTCCGACCGTGACGCACAACCTCAACGACGGCCTACGGACGATCCAGTTCCAGAGCCTGTCGCTGAACGCTGCCAATCCGACGGCCGATGCCCTCGGTGGTACCCAGGACAATGGAACGTGGGCCTACGACGGCTCGAGCTGGTTCGAGACGGTCGGCGGCGACGGCGGCCAGTCCGGAACAGATGTCGGCAACGCCAACGTCCGCATGCACACCTACTTCGACGCCCAAGTCGACGTGAACTTCAGCGGGACCGACCCCGAGGGTTGGGACTGGATCGGCGATCCGCTCTTCGCGAGCCAGGAGCTCCGGTCCTTCTACATGCCGCTGATCAACGACCCGAAGGTCGGCGGAACCTGGTTCGTCGGGATGGAGCACGTCTGGCGCACGCAGGACAGCGGCGGCGAGCCGGCCTTCCTGGACGCCAACTGCAACGAGTACACCGGCACCTTCCAGGCCCAGTGCGGCGACTGGGTGCCGCTCGGCAACGGCCAGAAGGGCAACCTGACCGGCACGGCGTACGGCTTCAGCCGGCTCGGCCACTACGTGGTCGCGACCGAGCGTGCGCCGAGCGATTCGACCACGCTCTGGGCGGGGACGCGCATCGGGCGCCTCTTCATCTCGAAGAACGCGAACAACCCGAACGCCTCCCAGGTCACGTTCACGCGCGTGGACGACGGTGAGTCCGTTTCGCCGATCTCGCCCGGGCGGTTCGTGTCGAGCATCCATGTCGATCCGGCGGATTCGAACCACGCGTGGGTCTCGAACTCGGGCTACGGCGCCTACACGCCGAACCAGCCCGGCCACGTGTTCGAGGTCACGTTCAACCCCGCCACCGGCAGGTCCACTTACAAGGACCTCAGCTACAACATCGGCGACCAGCCCGTCACCGATCTCGTTCGTGACGACCAGACCGGCGACCTGTACGCGGCGACCGACTTCGGTGTGCTGCGGCTGGCGTCCGGCTCGACGTCGTGGACGGAGGCGGCGAGCGGCCTGCCGCCGGCTGCGGTCTACGGCCTCACGATCTCGTCCGCGAGCCGCGTGCTCTACGCCGCGACTCACGGCCGCGGGGCCTTCAGGCTCGCTCTTCCCTAACGCGGTAGAGCGACGGTAAGCGAACGGGCCGGGCCGAAACGCCCGGCCCGTTGCGTATCCAGGTGCGGCCCTTTCCCGTTACCAAAAGTAAGACGCGTCGGGAGAAAGGAGTTTCACCATGCGGAACTGGCTGCTCGCCGCAGGAGCGGCCCTGAGCCTGCTCGTCCCGGCCGCAGGTGCGCAGGGAGCGCCGACGGCTCGGGTCGAATCGATCGCGATCGTGTCGATCGGGGCTGCCGTCGGCGGGTTCACGAACTTCGATTTCGATCTCTTCGACTGCCCCTCCGGGGAGTTGATCACGATCGACTGGCAAGCCGAACAGCCCGAGCCGAGCACCTCGGCGACGGGCTTCGAGCTCTATCCGTTCTCGACCGGCGAACGGGTCCAGCATCTCCTGCTGAGCGCGGTCGGCTTCTTCCGGCCGGGTTATGCCTGGCAGGGAAGCGGCACGGTGACGTGCGGGGCAGTGGCCATTCCGGTTTCGGGGTCGGGGACGACGAAAGGAACGAACGGGCTGTAGCGACCTATGATCGGCGTGTGGCGAAACGCCGGCAGTACTTCAAGGACTACGTTCTGGTCGACCTCGCCGTGGCGAATGCCTTCGCCAGCGAGGTCTTCGACCGCGAGCTCCTGCGGATGGGGATTCGACCAATCCAGGTCGGCGTGCTCGCTCTTATCCACCTCCACGGGCCGATCACGCCGACCGAGCTCGAGCAGCGGACCGGGTTCGCCCAGAGCACGATGCGGGAGCGTGTCCAGGGCTTGATCGACGCGGGCTACGTCGAGCGCCGGCCCAACGAGAGCGATCGACGCTCCCACTACCTGGACACGACGGCCGCAGGAGACGACTTCCTGCGCGCGGCGACGCCCGCGGCGCGGGCGGCCGAGAAAGCGCTCGAGGAGCGGTCGGGGGTGGACATGGACGAACTACAGCGGCGACTGGTTCGGCTGCGAGATGCCGGCCAGGCCCTTCTGGGCGAAGTCGCCGACATTAAGCCCACGTTAAGAAGCGCTGCCTCCCGCTAGAAAGTAGCGCGGATCCGCGCTACTTTCTCCGAGTGCAGACGACTGTGGTGGCCGCATCCTCCCCCTTCCCTAGAACGAAGTCGCGGCCGCCGCAGCGAGCGGGCGGCGGTGGTTACGCGTCGGCTGGTGTGGGCCGTTCATCTCGAGCCGCCGGCCGCCCGTTCGCTCTTTCGCGCCCATGAAGCCGGGGGTCGTCGTGATCGCGGCGCTCGTCGGCGTAAGGATCCCGGTCACCGTCTCGACCGCCGGCTCTTCCCGCGCATCGGTCTGGATCAGGCTCGGTCGCAACGCTCGGAGCTTCCGCGCCGCGCCGATGGGCAAGGGCCGGTTTCGAGCGCGCGTCGCGTTCCCGGCGGCGGGCCGCTGGACACTCGGCGCTCGAGCCGGACGCGTGTCGCGCACGCTTCGGACCGTCTTCGTCGACGAACGCCGGGTCCGCGAGCTCTTTCGCGCCGCGTTCGCACAAGACGGCTCGCTCCTCGTCGCGGACGGAAGGGCCAACCGAATCCTTCGCGGCGATCCGACCAACGGCATCACGACGACTTTCGCCGGCAACGGCGGACCGCATCGAGGGGCGAAGGCGGTCGAGGCACGACTTGGAAAGCGACGCGTCGACGCTCTGCGCAAGGCGCTCCGGGAGTACCGCGATGCGGTCGACGCAGAGCTAGCGCGAGACGCCGTCGAGCAGCGCCCAGTTTCCCGCAAGCGCCCCCTCAGCCGCCGCGGCTAGACGATCTTCGTCCTCCGGCCGGGCGAGCCGCTCGAGCAGCTCGCGTCCCTCGCGCGCGTGTGCGCGGTCGCGCTCGCAGTGGACCGTGAAGTAGGCCGTTCCGGGCGAGCCCTCCTCGAAGTCGTAGTGCTCGACGAGCCCGGCGAGCTTTGTCTTCGAGACCTCCGGCTGGCCGGCCTCGATCGCGTACAGGATCGCAGCGGCCTCGAGCGGATGGTCGGCCGAGGTCCACGCGGCCACGCACCGCTCCGTCTCGGGGAGCGGCTCGTCGGATTCCTCCGCACCGGCTGCTGTCGCGAACTCGTCCCAGAGCGCGACGTGCGCCCGCTCTTCCTCGACGTGCTCCCCGGCAGTTTCGGCGGCGTCGGCGAGCGCGACGACCGCATACCGGTACTGGGCGGCGTAGCGCGCGAGCTCGTCGCGACTCAACTCGCCGCGTTCCCAGCGGACGTAGAACGGGTGCTCGAGGATGTTCAACCGCTCGCGGGCGGCATCGATGCGGGAGATCACACTCATGGGGTCCTTTCGCCTTGGGGGGCGCTCAGCGTAACGCGCCTCGCGGTTGGCAGACTTAGGGAGATGACAAAGGTTCAGAAAACCGAAGAGCAGTGGCGGGCGGAGCTCACGCCCGAGCAGTACCGAGTCCTGCGCCAGAAGGGCACCGAGGCGCCCTTCAGCGGCGAGTACGACCACGTGTTCGAGTCCGGCTCCTATCACTGTGCGGGCTGCGGGGCGGAGCTGTTCGTCTCGGAGACGAAGTACGACTCCGGCTGCGGCTGGCCGGCGTTCTACGCGCCGGCGAGCGGGGAAGCGATCGACGAGGAGACCGATGCGAGCCACGGGATGATCCGCACCGAGGTGATGTGCGCGAACTGCGGCGGGCACCTGGGCCACGTCTTCCCGGACGGGCCGGCGCCGACCGGGCAGCGCTACTGCATCAACTCGGCCGCACTCAAACTGGAGGAGGAGTAGTGACCAAGAAGGCAACGTTCGGAGCCGGCTGCTTCTGGGGCGTCGAGGCGGCGTTCCGCCAGCTCGAAGGCGTGACGGGGACGCGCGTCGGCTACTCCGGCGGCATCCTGGAGAACCCGACCTACGAGGACGTCTGCTCGCACACGACCGGCCACGCGGAGGTGGTCGAGGTGACCTACGACCCTGAACACATCTCCTACGACCAGCTGCTGGAGACGTTCTGGGGGAAGCACGACCCGACGCAGCTCAACCGTCAGGGGTGGGACATCGGCGACCAGTACCGCTCGGTGATCTTCTTCCACGACGAGGAGCAGTACGAGGCGGCGCTCAGCTCGAAGGCGCACGAGCAGGCCCGTTACTCCGAGCCGATCGTCACGCTGGTCGAGCCGGCGCAGACCTTCTACGAGGCCGAGGACTACCACCAGCGCTACCTCGAGAAGCAGGGCCGGGCTACCTGCACGCCGACGCTTCAACGACAAGCCGTCTAACGCCGAAGAACCGGGGTTCGCGGGTCGCGGGCAAAGCCCGCGAAGCCTTCATCGAGTTCAAGGGTTAAGAAGCGTCGGCTGCTTCAAGCGCCTCGTCGAGGGCGGCCAGACCCTCGTCGAGCTCTTCCCGCGTGATCGTCAGCGGCGGGGCGATCATGACGACGTTCCAGTGCACGAACAGGTAGAGGCCGCGGTCCATCGCGGCCTTGGCGAGCCGCGTAACCGGTGCAGCCGCTTCGCCGGCGGCGTTGAACGGAACCAACGGCTCGCGGGTCTCGCGGTCGCGCACGAGCTCGAGCCCCCAGAAGAGCCCCTTGCCTCGCACCTCGCCGATCGCCGGATGCCCCTCGGCGAGCCGCGGTAGCTCCTCGGCGAGCACGTCGCCCATCGCGGCCGCGTTCTCGACGATGCTCTCTTCCTTGAACGCCTCGATCGACGCGACGCCCGACGCACAGGCGAGGACATGTCCGGAGTAGGTGAGGCCGCCGGCGAAGTACTTGTCCTTGACCCAGTCGGCGAGCTTCTCGTTCACGACCATCGCGCCGAGCGGCACATAGCCGGAGTTGATCCCCTTCGCGACGGTGAGGATGTCCGGGACGACGTCCCAGTGCTCGCAGGCGAACCACTTGCCGCTTCGGCCGAAGCCGGCCATCACCTCGTCAAGGATCAGCACGATCCCGTGGCGGTCGCAGGTCTCGCGGATCGACTGGAGGTAGCCGTCGGGCGGGACGATGATCCCGTTCGTCCCGACGATCGTCTCCATGATCACCGCAGCGATCGAGTCCGGCCCCTCGTACTGGATGATCTCCTCGAGGTGCGGCCCGCCCGTGCAGACCGGGCAGGGATCGGGATGCCCCGCCGGGCAGCGGTACGTGTAGGGATCGAGCATCCGCACGACGCCGGGGATGCCCGGCTCGGAGGGCCAGCGCCGCGGATCGCCGGTGAGGGTGATCGCGCCGGCGGTTGCACCGTGGTAGGAGCGGTAGCGCGCGATCACCTTGTGCCGACCGGTGTACCAGCGCGCGAGCTTGATCGCGTTCTCGTTCGCCTCCGCGCCGCCGTTCGTGAAGAACGACATCGTCAGGTCGCCCGGGGTGACCTCGGCGATCAGCCGCGCGAGCTCCGACCGCGCTTCGTGCGCCATCGGCGGCCCGATCGTGCACAGCTTCTCGGCCTGCTCCTTGATCGCCGCCACAACCTTCGGGTGCTGGTGACCGATCGAGACGTTGACAAGCTGGGAGGCGAAGTCGAGGTACCGATTGCCGTCGTGATCCCAGAAGTAGCGGCCCTCAGCGCCCGCGACCGCCAGCGGCTCGATCGCGTTTTGCACCGACCAGGAATGGAGCACGTACCGCTTGTCCAGCTCCTGGATTCGCTTCGCGTCGAGGCCCGCTTCGACGGCCATGCAGCGATCCTAGCTTGAAGCCGCCGCCCGGATCGGAGACGATCCACACCTCACTAATCGAGGAGAGAGATGCAGCTGTACGCGATCATCAGGCGGAAAGGCTGACGCACCGCGCAGGATCTTCAAGAGGCAGCCGAGCGCTCGTCGCGCGTCGGAAACGAGGACATGCCGTACGACGTCCGTTGGATCCGCAGCTACGTGCTCGACGAGGGCGAGGGTGCGGTCGGCACCGTCTGCATCTACGAGGCCACGAGCCCGGAGGCGATCCAGAAGCACGGATCGTTGGCCGATCTTCCGATCGACGCGATCATTCCGATCGCCGATACCGTCATCGTCCGCCCGGACCCGGCGCCCGTCGCGTCGTAACGGGAGCTACGCTGGGGCGATGACCGAGGTCGTCAGCGCACCGCCGGCCGTCAAGCCGATCAATCACTGGATCGCCGGCAGGCCCTACGCCGGCGAATCAGGCCGCTCCGGCCCCGTCTACAACCCTGCGCGCGGCGTTCAGACCGGTGAGGTCGACTTCGCGTCGGCCGAGGAGGTCGATCGCGCCGTGCAGGCGGCGAAGAGCGCGTTCGCCGAGTGGCGAACCGTTTCGCTCTCCAAGCGCACCGATCTCTTCTTCAAGATCCGCAAGCTCGTCGACGAGCATCGCGACGACATCGGGCGGATCCTGACGGCCGAGCACGGGAAGGTCTTCTCGGACGCGAAGGGCGAGGTCGCGCGCGGGCTCGAGGTGATCGAGTTCTGCTGCGGGATCCCAGAGCTCCTGAAGGGCGGCTTCTCGGAGCAGGCTTCGACGGGGATCGACGTCTACTCGATCCGCCAGCCGCTGGGCGTCGTGGCGGGGATCACGCCGTTCAACTTCCCGGCGATGGTGCCCATGTGGATGTGGGCGCCGGCGATCGCCTGCGGGAACACGTTCATCCTGAAGCCGTCCGAGAAGGATCCGTCGGCGTCGATCTACGTCGCCGAGCTGCTGAAGGAGGCCGGGCTGCCGGACGGGGTCTTCAATGTCATCCACGGCGACAAGGTCGCGGTCGACGCGATCCTCGAGCACCCCGACATCGCGGCGGTCTCGTTCGTCGGCTCGACCCCGATCGCACGGTACGTCTACGAGACGGGGACGAGTCACGACAAGCGGGTGCAGGCGCTCGGCGGCGCCAAGAACCACATGATCGTCCTGCCCGACGCCGACATCGACATGGCCGCGGACGCGGCCGTTTCCGCGGGGTACGGCTCCGCCGGCGAGCGCTGCATGGCGGTGTCGATGCTGGTCGCGGTGGGGGATGCGGGCGACGAGCTGGTG
>JBKPHH010000015.1:0-52213 GCA_046729795.1 Actinomycetota bacterium
AGCTCGCCCTGCCGCTCGGGCGCAGCATCGTACAGCTCGCGCTTCCAATCGTCGCTGCCGCCGACGCCGCGGCGGTCTTCGGTCGTGGCCACGAAAGGATTCTGCCCGTTTCATCCCTCTATGGGACGACTTTCCTACCCCCTTCGGGGGATATTTGGTTCGAGACCTCGTTTCAAGCCCTAATGCACCTATCCCGGCTTTTCCCTGTTGCCGATGTGATTTGTGCGGCACCCGCCCATGGTGAGCTACCCCTCTACCCAACCGCAGGAAGGCGAACGGCCCGACGAGGTCGCGCCGCCGCCTCGCCTGCTTCTACGCTTCGCGGTCTACACGGGCCTCGTGCTGCTCGCCGCCGGAGCGGCCGTGCTCTGGGTCGTCGACCGCGAGGTCGCAAACCGAGCCGAGCGAACCGTCGAGACCCAGGCGCGCGTCGTCGCGGAGGAGAACCTGCGGCGGCATCTCCGCGCCGCCGACTTCGTCGCGCCCGTCTCCGCGGCCCGTCGCGCGGAGCTCGACGATCTGTTCCGCCAGCGCATCCTGATTCCCGGCGTCGTCGGTGCGCGCCTCATCAACCGCGACGGCACGATGACGTATGCGGCGCGCCATCAGCTGATCGGAGAGCGCGTCTCCTACACGAAGGACCTCGGGGACGTCTTCGCCGGCGGCTCCATGCGCCGGGTGACGCGCACCGTGACCTGGCGCGGCCAGGAGAATTTCAAGGTGCTCCAGGCGCTCATCCCCGTGCGCATGAGCCGATCGGACAAGACGATCGGCGCGCTCGAGCTCGACCAGGACTATCGCGCGGTCGACGTCAGCATCGGCGATGCACGGAACCGCCTCGGCATCATCCTCTTCGTCGCCCTGCTCGCACTCTGGGTCTCGCTGTTCCCGATCCTGCGGCGAGTCACGAGCCAGCTGCAGGCGCGCAACAAGAAACTGCGGGAGCACGTCCGGGAGCGCGGCCGGCTGCTGGAGGGTGAGCGCGCCGCGCGCGCCGAGGCCGAGTCCGTTCAGCGGCTCCTCGCCGAGCAGAACGAGCGGCTACGCGAGCTCGACAAGATGAAAGACGAGTTCGTCTCGCTCGTCTCGCACGAGCTCCGGACTCCGCTCACCTCGATCCGCGGCTACCTCGAGCTCCTGCTCGACGGCGGCGAAGACTCCCTCACCGACGAGCAGCGTCGCTTCCTCGGGATCGTCGACCGAAACTCTCGCCGGCTGCTCGAGCTCGTCGGCGACCTGCTCTTCCTCGCGCAGGTCGACGCAGGAAGGCTCTCGCTGGAGTTCGACGACGTCGACCTGTCCGCGGTCGTCGAGGAGAGCATGGAGGCAGCGCGACCGATCGCCGAGGCGAAGAGCATCACACTGGCCTCGTCGTGTGATCAGGTCCCGGCGCTCGTGGCCGACCGCGCTCGCCTCGGTCAGGTCCTCGACAACCTCGTCTCGAACGCGCTCAAGTTCACGCCGAACGGCGGTCGCGTCGAGGTGGCCCTGCGCTCGCAGAGCGGACGGGCGGTGCTCGAAGTCTCCGATACCGGCCTCGGCATTCCCCGCAAGGAGCAGGAGAAGCTGTTCGAGCGCTTCTTCCGGAGCTCGACCGCGACGGCGCACGCGATTCCAGGCACGGGTCTCGGCCTCACGATCGCAAAGGCGATCGTCGAGCGCCATGAGGGCAGGATCTCGGTCGAGAGCGCCGAGAACCAAGGAACGACCGTGCGCGTCGAGATCCCGATTCACTCGGTGCGAAGGGTCGAGGAACCCTCGCGCGAGATCGCCGCTTAACCGAACGGCCGGTAGCGATAGCCGAAGCCGCGCGCTGTCTCGATCGGCAATTCGCCCGCCGGACCCGTGCCGAGCTTGCGGCGCAGGTAGCCGACGTAGAGCTTGACCTGGTCTCGCTCGCCGCCGCGGACGTTGCCCCACGCGAGCTCGAGCAGCTGGTCGTGCGAGAGGACCTGATTCGGGTTGCGGACGAATGCGCTCAGGAGGCGGAACTCGAGCGGCGTCAGCGCGACCTCTTGACCGCCCGCAGTCACGGAGCGCTGGGCGAAATCGATGGTCACGTGCGCATCCGAATACGTCTCTTGCGCCTCCTCGGGACGTCGGGCTCGCCGAAGGTGGGCGTCCACGCGAGCGAGCAGTTCCTGGCGTCCAAACGGCTTGGTGATGTAGTCGTCCGCTCCCGCCCGCAACCCTCGCACCTTGTCGAGCTCGGTCGTCTTCGCGGTGAGCATGACCACAGGAACGTCGCTCAATTCCCGGATCCTCTCCAGCATCTGCCACCCATCCATCCCTGGCATGGAGACGTCGAGAATCACGAGCTCCGGCCGCTCGGCAAAGAAGACCCGCAACCCCTCGTTGCCGTCGGAAGCCTCGATCACCTCGTGACCCGCCCGTTCGAGTAGCTCGCGGACGAGCTCGCGGATGTCGGGCTCGTCGTCGACGACGAGGACTCGGTTCACGCTGTCTCCAATAGCAGACCGGGCTGCCGGACTCCCGTTCCGTCCCCCATACGAGGGATTCTCGGGCGGTCCATACCTTTTTCATACCGGAACCCTCCCGAAAACAGCCGGTTCGCGCCGAAGTCGTGGCCATGAATTCGCGGCAAAAGGCGTTCACACCTCAGACGTTCCGGCGTATCCTCGTGCGGGACACGGGTTTCGCGGTCATCTCGTCGCAGACCCTGCTCCTCGCCCTCGCGCTCGTCCTCGCCGCCGGCATTGTCGTCTTCAACGACACCTTCGCGGGCACCAAGAGCTCGAAGCGGCCGGGCGCGCCGTTCCCGCCCGTCGTTCTGTCGAACGGCGAGAAAGACGAGAAGGGATCGGCCGGTTGGCGCGGCCCGCGCGGCGGACACGGCCGCGACGGGGCGGCCGGCGCACGAGGCGTCTCGGATACTTCGTCCGAGGCGACGAACGCGGCCGCCGACGAGAGCTCTCCGGCTGCTCAGACCGTTTCGGCCGCTCCGGCCGCTTCGGGCTCGAGCGCCGGTGATTCGGCGAGCCTCGCAGGCTCGAAGAGCGGAACCCCGGGGCCGCAGGGCGCAGAGGGCCCCGAAGGCGCGCCGGGCCCCTCCGGCCCGCAGGGACCGACGGGGGTCGACGGCGTTGTCGGCCCGACCGGGCCGATGGGCGCGCAGGGGCCACAAGGCCCGCAGGGGTCACAGGGCCCCCAGGGCATTCCAGGTGAGTTTGCGGCCATGGGCGCCACCGGTCCGACCGGCCCGCAGGGTGCGGTCGGACCGCAGGGCGCCGTCGGACCGCAGGGCGCGGCTGGACCCGCCGGCCCGAAGGGCGCGACGGGCGCCCAGGGGCCGCAGGGCCTCCAGGGCGCGCAGGGTGCCCAGGGCCCAGCAGGGCCGCAGGGCCCGATCGGCGCGACCGGGGCAACGGGCGCGACAGGCGCGCAGGGTCCTCAGGGTTTGCAGGGCGTTCCCGGCGCGCAGGGTCCGGCAGGCCCGCAGGGCGCTGTTGGTCCTCAGGGACCGGCCGGTGCGCAGGGCCCGCAAGGCGCAGCCGGACCGCAGGGTCCTGCCGGCGCTCAGGGCGCGCAGGGCGCGACCGGCGCGCAGGGAGCACAAGGAATTCAGGGCGTGCAAGGCCCCGCCGGGCCGCAGGGGCCGATCGGCCCCGCCGGCCCGCAGGGCCCGGCCGGAGCTGATGGCGCTGACGGCGCAGATGGCGCCCAGGGCCCTCAGGGCCCGGCCGGTCCGCAGGGAGCTCAAGGGCCCGCAGGCCCGCAGGGTGCAGTTGGTCCTCAGGGCCCGGTTGGTCCTCAGGGTCCGGCCGGTGCTGATGGAGCCAACGGGGCCGACGGCGCCCAGGGTCCGGCCGGTCCGCAGGGCCCGGTTGGTCCTCAGGGTTCGGCCGGTGCGGACGGCGCCGACGGTGCAGACGGTGCTCAGGGCCCGGCAGGGCCGCAGGGTCCCGCCGGCCCGCAGGGTCCCGCCGGCCCGCAGGGTCCCGCGGGTGCAGACGGTGCTGACGGCGCTGACGGCGCCCAGGGTCCGCAGGGTCCGGCTGGTGCGCAGGGTGCCCAGGGCCCGGCAGGCCCGCAAGGGTCGCAGGGCCCGGCGGGGGCTGACGGCGCAGACGGCGCAGACGGCGCGCAGGGCCCGCAGGGTCCCGCAGGGCCTCAGGGCCCGATCGGTCCCGCCGGCCCGCAGGGCCCGCAGGGACCCACCGGAGCCGACGGTGCTCAGGGACCGCAGGGCCCGGCCGGTCCGCAGGGGCCGATCGGCCCGGACGGCGCGCCCGGTCCGCAGGGTCCTCAGGGCCCGCAAGGTCCTCAGGGCGCTCAGGGAGCGCAGGGTAACCAGGGCCCCCAGGGCAACCAGGGTCCGACCGGCGCCAACGGTGCCAACGGTGCCGACGGCGCGCAGGGGCCGCAGGGTCCCGAGGGCCCGACCGGTCCGGCTGGAGCGAACGGTGCCGACGGCGCGCAGGGGCCGCAGGGTCCCGAGGGCCCGACCGGTCCGCAGGGCCCCGCCGGTCCGAACGCGACCCGCCTGCTCGCGGACGTCTACCTGTCCAAGGCGCTGACGAACATGCTCGGCGTGGGAGCGAACACCTGGACGGACGTGTACGGCGCGGTCGGCGAGCCGGACAACAACCTGATCGACTTCGAGAACGCGAGCCAGTTCCGCATCGTCTACACCTGGGATTACGTGGGCTCGGGAACGCAGACGCTCCGCTTCGTCAACAAGGCCAACAACGCCGAGGTCCTCTACACGAGCGCCGGATTCACTGCAGACCAGGATCCGGGCGACACCGGCTGGGTCAACCTGCCAGCGGCCTTCTCCGGCGCGGTCGTGAAGACGATCGAGTGGCAGGCCGAGTCGACGACCGCGCTCGACGACCCGGTCGCAAAGGGCTTCAAGATCTTCCTCAAGTAGCAGGCCCAAACCCTCGGAGCCCGAAGTTAGATTGAGTCGCCAAGGAGGAATGTGATGTACCCGAGCGAGAAGAGCGAGCCCGTGCCCGCACAAGTTCCGAAGCTGAAGATCCCGCACCTGCGACTGGGTGCGATCATCGCGGTCGCGCTCGCGGCGTTCTTCGTCGCTTGGCTTCTGCTCAGTGGCGACGACGGCGGGGGCAAGAGCGCTTCCACCACAGGCGGCACCGCCGCGACGATCGTCTCCAAGTCGGACCTCGAGCAGCTCGCCGAATCGACCGACCATCCGATCTACTGGGCCGGCGAGAGAAAGAACGAGTCCTACGAGCTCACGCAGACGCAGGACGGCCGGATCTTCATCCGCTACCTCCCGGAAGGTGTCAAGGCCGGTGACCCGCGGCCGAACTTCCTGGCGGTCGGAACGTACCCGCGGAAGAACGCGTTCGCCGAGCTGACTCGCGCGACGAAGAGAAAAGGCTCCGTCTCGGTCAAGATCGAGAACGGAGGACTGGTCGTCTTCACCCAGGACCGCCCGACGAACGTGTACTTCGCGTACCCCAAGGGCGGCTACCAGGTCGAGGTCTACGCTCCGTCGGGACAGACCGCCCGGAGACTCGTGCTGAGCGGCAAGGTCCAACCCGTCAAATAGCTTCCGGCGCCTGTGGCGCTCTTTCTCTGCTGGGTCGTCTTTCCTGGGCTACTCGCTCTGCTCAGCCTCGGCTGCGGGCTCTTTCTCGAGCGCTGCGCCGGGGTGAGGCTCCGCGGGCCGCTGATCGCGCCCGCGGGATTCGCTCTGCTCGTGGTCGCGAGCTCGTTCACCATGCTGTGGAGCTGGTCGGCTCAGCTGGCCACGCCGCTCGTGATCGCGCTTGCGGTTGCCGGGTTCGCGGCCTCCAGGCCCTGGACGGCCCGCCGCCTCGACGGTTGGGCTGCTTTTTGCGCGGTCGCCGTGTTCGTCGTCTTCGCGGCGCCGGTGCTCTTCTCCGGAACCGCGACCTTCGCCGGCTACATCCGCCTCGACGACACCGCGACTTTTCTGGCCCTGACCGACCGGGCGATGGACCACGGGCGGAGCCTGTCTGGGCTCGCACCCTCTTCCTACGAAGCGACGGTCGCCCTGAACATCAAGGCCTATCCGCTCGGTTCGCTCCTTCCCCTCGGCATCGGCGGGAAGATCGTCGGCCAGGACCTCGCCTGGCTCTATCAGCCCTACCTGGCCTTCTGCGCAGCGTTGCTCGGGCTCGTCCTCTACCAGCTGGCGGCGCTCGTGGTCGAGTCACCGCGGGCCAGGGCGCTGGTCGGGTTCGTCGCCGCACAGCCCGCGCTCCTCTTCGGCTACGCGCTGTGGGGCGGCATCAAGGAGCTCGCGGCCGCCCCCGTCATCGCACTCTTCCCCGCGTTGAGCGCCGTGGCGTTCCAGCGGCGCGCAACCGCACGAGGCTTCCTCCCGATCGCCGTGGCCGGAGCAGCGGTGCTCGGCATCCTCAGCCTCGCGGCCGTCCCGTGGCTGCTGCCGGTCGTCGCGATCGTGGCCGTGATCGCGTGGCGGCAGCGGAACTTCCTCCGAGGCCTGGTCGGCGTCGCCTTCCTCATCGTCCTCTCGATCCCGGTGCTCGCGGCCGGCACGCGCTTCGTGCAGCCCTCGACGACGTCCGCGCTTCGGAGCGGCGAGGACATCGGCAACCTGGTGCACGCGCTCAGCCCGCTCCAGATCTTCGGCATCTGGCCCATCGGCGATTTCCGGCTGCGGCCGGACAACATGGCCCCGACGTACGTGCTGATCGCAGTGCTCGTCTTTGCCGGCGTGCTCGGCCTCATCGGTGCCTGGCAGCGCCGAGCCTGGGAGCTGCACCTCTACGTCGCGACCGCCGCGGTCGGATGCCTGCTGTTCGGCGTCTTCGCGGGCCCATGGATCGCCGGGAAGGCGTTCACGATGGCGTCTCCGGCGTTCGTGCTCGCAGGGCTCGTGGGCTGCGCCGTGCTGATCTCGCGAGGGCGACGGACCGAGGGGGTCGTGGCGGGGCTCGCCATCGCGGTCGGCGTGCTGTGGTCGAACGCGCTCGCGTACCACGACGTCAATCTCGCGCCTCGCGCACAACTGACGGAGCTCGAGCAGATCGGCAAGAAGTTCGCCGGCGACGGCCCGACGCTGATGACCGAGTATCAGCCCTACGGGGTCCGCCACTTCCTGCGGGAGACGGATCCCGAGGGTGCGTCCGAGCTGCGCCGCCGCTTCGTCTATCTGCGGAACGGCAAGACGCTCGGCAAAGGCACGAGCGCAGACCTCGACGCCTTCCGGCTCGACCAGATCCTCGTCTACCGCACGATCGTCCTGCGCCGCTCCCCGCTCGAGAGCCGGCCGCCGAGCCCGTACCGGCTTGTCTGGCGAAAGCGCTACTACGAGGTCTGGCAGCGGCCCGTGGCCGGGCCGCAGATCGTGGAGCACATACCGATGGGACTCGGCGCCCAGCCTGCCGCGATCCCACCGTGCTCACTCGTGCGGCGCATCGGACGCCGGGGGTCGCTGGTCGCGGCAACGCACACGCCCGCGGCGATCTTCCCACTGCCCTCGCTCGAGCATCCATCGAGCTGGCAAACGTGGGAGCCGGATCCACGCGCACTTGTCCCAGACGGGAGCGGTGAGATCGCCGGCGACGTGGAAGTCCCGGCCGCGGGCCCGTACGAGTTTTGGGTCGGACGGTCCTTCCGCGGGAGGCTCGGGCTCTACGTCGACGGACACCGGCTCTCGACGCGACGTCATCGGCTCAGCTACGCGACCGACTACACGTCGTTCGGAACGACACAGCTCGGCGCCGGCACGCACAGGGTTCAGCTCGTGTACGAGCGGCCCGCGCCCGAGCCGGGGGCCGGCGGGGAGCCCTGGCCGATGGGCCCGCTCGTCGTGTCGCTGTCAACCCCAGAGCCCGAGCTCGCGTTCGTCCGCGGTCGCGACGCCCGCACGCTTTGCGGCCGGCTGATCGACTGGATCGAGGTCCTCGCGCCGGGGCGCTAGCCGCCCGGCTTCCAGAGAAGCTCGTCGCCCGAGTCGTTCGCGCGACGGGCGAGGATGAAGAGCAGGTCGGAGACCCGGTTCAGGTAGACGGCGAGCAGCGGGTTGACCTCACCGACCCGCAGGACGCTTCGCTCGGCGCGCCGGCAGACGGCGCGGGCGAGGAACAGGCGCGCGGCGAGCTCCGATCCACCAGGCAGAACGAACGATTTCAGCGGCTCGAGCTCGGCGTTCGCCGCGTCGCAGTCGGCTTCGAGGCGGTCGATCCACTCCTGCGTGATCCGCAGCCGCTCCCGTCCTTCTTTCTCCGGAGTCGCGAGGTCGGCCCCGAGGTCGAAAAGCTCGTTCTGGATGCGCGCCAGCAGCTCGTCCGGGTCTCCGGCCGCCCGGGCCCAGCCGATCGTCGAGTTGAGCTCGTCCACGTCGCCGACGGCCTCGACGCGCGGATCGGTCTTCGGCACCCGCGAGCCGTCGCCGAGGCTCGTCTCGCCCTTGTCGCCGCCTCCGGTGTAGATCTTCGTGAGCCGGACGGGCTCGTCTTTACGACGTGCCATCTCTACCCCTGCGCGAGCGCGCGCTGCTTCAGGCCGAGGATCGAACGGGCGATCACGAGCCGCTGGATCTCGCTGGTGCCTTCGTAGATCTCGGTGATCTTGGCGTCGCGGTAGTAGCGCTCGACCGGGAACTCTTTCGTGTAGCCGTAGCCCCCGAGGATCTGGATCGCCTCGCCCGTCTGCCTGCGTGCCATCTCCGAGGCGAAGAGCTTTGCCTTCGCGCCCGCCTCGGTGTGCGGCTTGCCCTCCTGTTTCAGCCAGGCGGCCCGGTAGACGAGCAGCCGCGCGGCGTCGATCTCCACCGACATGTCGGCGAGCTTCCACTGAATCGCTTGGAAGTCGGCGATGCGCTTGCCGAATTGCCGCCGCTCGAGCGCGTACTCGCGCGCGGTGTCGTAGGCCGCCTGGGCGATCCCGAGCGCCTGTGCCGCGATCCCGATACGCCCGCCGTCGAGCGTGGCCATCGCGACGGTGAAGCCCTTTCCCTCCTCGTGCAGCAGCCGGTCGCGCCCCACCTTCGCTCCCTCGACGACGATGTCGTTCGTTACCGAGGAGTTGAGCCCGAGCTTCTCCTCGTCGCGCGTCACCCGCACGTGGTCGGCATCGAGCACGAACGCGGAGACCCCGCCCGCGCCCGGCGTGTCCGGATTGGTGCGGGCGAAAAGCAGGACCGTGCCCGCATAGGCGGCGTTCGTGATCCATTGCTTTGCGCCCGAGATCGTCCAGCCGTCGCCGTCGGGGGTCGCGGACGTGCGCAGCGAGCCCGCGTCCGAGCCGGCCTCCGGCTCCGTGAGCGCGAACGAGCCGAGCGTCTCGCCGCGCGCAAGCGGCGGCACGAAGCGGCTCTTCTGCTCGTCAGTGCCGAAATTCAGCAGCGGGAGCGTGACCGCGCTCGAGTGCACCGCGACGGTGACTCCGACCCCCGCATCCGCGCGCGACAGCTCCTCCAGCACCAGGATGTAGGAGACGAAGTCGGCGCCTGCGCCCCCGTACTCCTCGGGGATGCTGACGCCCATCAGGCCGAGCTCGGCGAGCTTTCCGTAGAGCTCTCGGGGGAAGTGGTGATTGCGGTCCCACTCCGCCGCGTGCGGCCCGATCTCCGAGCGGGCGAAGTCACGCGCGAGCGCTTGGATCTCGCGCTGCTCAGCGCTCAACGCGAAGTTCACGGGCCGCACTATAGTCCTGCGGGAATTGCACTCCCGCCTCGCGCTCGGTCTTTTGCTGGCGCTCGTCCTCGGCGGCTGCGGAGGCTCCTCCCCCTCGCCGGAGAGCGTGGTCAGGGCTTGGAGCCATGCCCTCAACTCCGACGACAACGAGACGGCGGCCAAGCTGTTCGCCCCCGGCGCCGAGATCGTCCAACCCGGAACCGTGCTCACGCTGGAGAACCATCAGCAGGCGGTGCTGTGGAATGCGGCGCTTCCGTGCTCGGGCGAGATCGTCCGCATCTCCGCGTCCGGGAACACGGTCACCGCGACGTTTCGCCTCGGTCACCGCAAGACGAGCAAGTGCGCCGGCCCCGGCGAGCGCGCCACGACGGTCGTTCGGGTCAAGGACGGCAAAATTGTGCTCTGGCACCAGACCTCCGGAGCCGGCGACACCGTCTGACCGCTACGCCGCCGCGAACTCGCGCTTGATCGCCCGCAGCTTGCGATCGCTCCTGACGAACGCCTTGACGACGGCCGGGTCGAACTGGCGCTTCGATTCCGAGAGGATCTCGCGCCCGGCGGCGGCCCAGCTCATCGCCTTCCGGTAGGGCCGGTCGGTCGTCATCGCGTCCAGCGCGTCGGCGACCGCGAAGATCCGCGCGCTGAGCGGGATGTCGGTTCCGGCCCGACCGTCCGGATAGCCGTTGCCGTCCCAGCGCTCGTGGTGCGAGCGGACGATCTTCAAGCCCTCGCCTTTTAGGAAGGCGACGCCGGTCAGCATCTGCTCGCCCAGCATCGTGTGGTTCTTCATGCAGTCCCGCTCGGCCTTCGTCAGCGGGCCCGGCTTCCGGAGGATCTCGTCGGGGATCGCGATCTTGCCGACGTCGTGGAGCAAGAAGCCGAACTCGGTGCCCGGGTCCTCGACGAGACTCGGCTCGATCGTCTTCGCGAGCTCCGCGGCGTAGCGCTGGACCCGCTGTGAATGCGCTCCTGTGCCGAAGTCCTTCGACTCGAGGGCGGTCGCAAGCGCCGCAACCGTCTCGTGATAGGCGTCCTCCAGCAGTGCGCGCTGGCTGCGTTCGAGCTCGAGTAGGTGCCTGAGGTCGCGCGCGTAGAGCAAGAGCTGCTCCTGCTCGTTCTTCTGCTTCGAAGCTCTGAACGGAATCGCGTAGAGACCGCCGGCGAGCCGCTCGACGACGGCCAGCAGCTCGAGCGGGCTGAAGGGCTTGCTCACATAGACGTCCGCGCCGGCCCGCGCCGCCGCTTCGCTCGTCCCGCCCTCCGACCCGGTCAGGATCACGACTGGAAGGTCCCTCGTCGCGGGAGCGGCCTTCAGCTCCGAGCAGAACGTGAAACCGTCCTTGCCCGGCATGTTCACGTCGAGCACGATCACATCCGGGGGACGCGAGGCGATGATCACGGCGGCCTCTGTCGCGCTCGCGGCTTCGTCGAGCTCGACATCGACGGCCTCGAAAGTCGTGCGAAGCAGATGCCTGAAAGCTGAATCGTCGTCAACGAGTAAGAGGCGCATCTGACGGCGGCTCCTCTGTGGGGTCTCCCAACTCTATGTCGGCCCAGTCGGCCTAACTCTTTAGGTGGTTTTGCCCCCTAATAGATGTAGAAACCGACACCAGACTTGCGCCCCACTTTCCCCTGGTCGACATACGTTTTCAAAAGCGGGCAGGGTGCGTATTTGTCGTCGCCAAGCCCTTCGTGGAGCACTTCCATGATCGAAACGCACGTATCGAGCCCGATCAGATCTGCCAGCGCGAGGGGGCCCATCGGGTGGTTGAAGCCGAGCTTGGCGATCGTATCGATTGCCTCAGGCTCGGCGACGCCGTCGTTGAGTACCCACACGGCTTCGTTGATGTAGGGCATCAGGATCCGGTTCGAGACGAAGCCGGGAAAGTCGTTTGCGACGGCCGGCGTCTTACCGAGCTCGCGGGCGAGCTCCGTAATCGCCTCCGCCGTCTCGTCCGAGGTGTCCTTGCCGCGCACGATCTCGACGAGCTGGAGCACCGGAACCGGGTTGAAGAAATGCATTCCGATCACGCGATCCGGCCTCTTCGTCACGGCCGCCAGCGAGGAAATCGGGATCGACGACGTGTTCGAGGCGAGGACGGCTTCGTCGGGCAGCGTCTTGTCCGCGCGCCGGAAGACCTCCTCTTTGACTGACGCGTCCTCGACTACCGCCTCGACCATCAGGTCGGCTGCGAGGAGCGCGTCGACCGGTTCGATCCGTTCCAGCACCTCGTCAGGATCCCCGCCGCCCTTCTCGGCCAGCTTGGCGAGGCTCTTCCGCATCGCCTCCAGCGCGCGGTCGGTCGCGCCCGCCTGCGTGTCGTGCAGCGAGACGCGCCGTCCCGAAGCTGCGACCACCTGCGCGATGCCACCGCCCATCTGGCCGGCGCCGACGACGAGGACATGTTCGAAGCGCACGGGAAGACCTTAACGCTGCCGTCATTGATCGCTTTTTTGTACTATTCTTTATGCATGATCAGTGCTGACCTTCTCCGAGAGGCGCGCCTGCGCGCCGGGCTCACCCAGGCCGAGCTCGGCCGCCGAGCCGGCAAGCCGCAGTCGATGATCAGCCGCTGGGAGCGCGGCGACGTCCGGCCCAGCCTCGAGACCCTGCGTGAGCTCATCCGGGCCTGCGGCCTCGAGCTGACCTACGGGCTCGCCACCTACGACGACTCGTACGACGAATGGATCGACCGCTACCTGGCCCTTCCCGTGGAGGACCGCATCGAGCAGGCATTCGCGCGGGCAGCGGAAGTTCGTGAGCTGCAGGCAGCAGCTGGGTGAGCTCGTTCGACGCCCTTGCCGCGCTCCACCGACACGGCGTCGAGTTCGTCGTCATCGGAGCTTTTGCGGCGGTGGCGCAGGGCTACCCGCTCCCGACACAGGACGTCGACGTGACGCCTTCGCGCGATCCCGTCAACCTCGAACGACTCGCGGCCGCTTTGAGCGAGCTGCGAGCGAAGCTCCGTCTCCCCGGAGGAAGGACGCACCCGTTTCCGATCGAGCCCCGATACCTCGGCGACTCCGACTCCTGGGCGCTCGCGACCACCGCCGGGGAGCTGGACATTCTTTTTCAGCCATCGGGGACCAACGGCTTCGACGACCTGCGCCGAGAGGCGATCGAGGTGACGCTTCGCGGCACGCCGGTCCTGCTCGCCTCGCTGCGGGACATCATCCGCATGAAAGAGGCGTCGAACCGACCGAAGGATCAGGCGCAGCTTCCGGCCCTCCGCCGCACGCTCGAAGTGGTGCGCGAAAGGGAGCCTAGACCTCGATGAGCAAGGCGTCGCCCTGGCCGCCGCCGGAGCAGATTGCCGCGAGGCCGAGCCCGCCGCCGTTCCGGCGCAGCTCGTAGATCATCGTTCCGAGGATCCGGCCGCCGGAAGCCCCGATTGGATGGCCGAGCGCGACAGCGCCGCCGTTCACGTTGACCTTCTCGGGGTCGGCTCCGAGCATCGCGGTCGAGTTCAGCACCACCGACGAAAACGCCTCGTTCAGCTCGACGCGCTCGACGTCGTCGATCTTCTTGCCCGCACGCTCGAGCGCCTGCGTCCCCGCTTTCGCCGGCGTCCGGGCAAGGTAGGCGAAGTCGTCCGCGATGTAGCCCTGCGAGAGGATGGTCGCGAGCACCTCGAGGCCGCGCTCCTTGGCGAACTCCTCGCTCGTGACCACGAGCGCCGAGGCGCCGTCGTTCACGCCCGGCGCGTTGCCGGCCGTGGTCGTCCCCTCGGGATCGAAGACCGGCTTCAGCTGCGCGAGCTTCTCGATCGAGGTGTCGCGCCGCGGGCCCTCGTCGACCGCGACGCCGTTCACGGACACGATCTCGTCGGTGAAGCGGCCCTCGTCGATCGCCTTGACCGCGCGCTCGTGCGACCGTAGCGCCCACTTGTCCTGCTCCTCGCGCGAGATGCCGAGCTCACGGGCGACGAACGAAGCCTGCTGCACCATGTGGCGGTCGTCGAAGGTTGATGTGAGGCCGTCGTGGGTCATCAGGTCGATCAGCGTCCCGTCACCGAGCCGGTAGCCGAACCGTGCCTTCTTGAGCACGTACGGCGCGTTGGTCATCGACTCCATGCCGCCCGCGACGATCACCTTGTGGTCGCCCGCGCGGATCATCTGGTCGGCCATCTCGACCGCGCGGATCGACGAGGCGCAGACCTTGTTGATCGTGTCCGCGGGAACCTCGATCGGCAGGCCGGCGCCGACCGCGGCCTGGCGCGCCGGCGCCTGCCCCGCCCCACCCTGCAGCACCTGGCCCATGATCACGTACTCGACCTCGTCGTTCGCGATCTCGACACGGTCGAGGGCGCCGCGGATCGCGATCGCCCCGAGCTCGGTCGCCTGGTAGTCGGCGAGGCCGCCGCCGAGCTTGCCGAACGGCGTTCGAACCGCGGAAACGATTACGGAGCGGGACACACCGGCAGGGTAGCTAGGAGACCCGTATACGCGGATCGAGCAGGCCGTAGGCCAGGTCGATCACGAGGTTCAGCGCGATCACCGCGGCGCTCGCGAACAATGCAACGCCCTGGAGGACGGGCAGATCGCCCTGGTCGGCGCTCTGGAACGCAGTGACGCCGAGCCCGGGCAGGCCGAAGACCGTCTCGACGTAGAGGGCGCCGCCGAGCGCGATCCCGATGTCCATCCCGAGCATCGTCACGATCGGCAGCAGTGCGAAGCCGAGCACATGCCGTCGAAACACCCGCTGTTCCGTCGCCCCCTTCGCCCGCGCCGTGCGGACGAAGTCCTCCTGCATCGTGTCGATCACCGACGAGCGGATCATGCGCGTGTAGAGCGCCGTGAAGACGACCGCGAGCGTCAGCCACGGCAACACGAGGTGGTGCGCCCATGCGGCGATCCCGCCGCAGGATTCGGGCGGCGGCGTAAACGCCTCGCAATAGCCCTGGATCGGCAGCCAGCTGAGCTTGAAGCCGACGAGATACGAGAAGACGAAGCCGAGCCAGACCGGGTGGACCGAGATCCCGATCACGATGAGCACGAGCACGAGCCGGTCGAACCCCGAGCGAGGCCGGAGTCCCGAAAGCAGCCCGAGCGGCACCGCGAGCAGCAGCCAGACGATCGCAGCGCCGAAGACGACCGAGGCCGTGATCGGCGCGGCCTGGAGCACGATCTCGTCCACACGACGGCGGTTCCCGAACGCCGAGCCGAGGTTGTGGTGGCCGAAGAGCTGCCAGAGGAAGTCGAGGTACTGGAGGAAAAACGGCCGGGACGACGGCGGTATCGGGCTCGGGATGACGTGGAAGAGGACGAACGTGATCAGCGTGATCCCGAGAAACGAGACGAACGCGAACAACGTTCTTCTGACTGCGTAGACCACCATCGTCTATAGTCCGGGCCGGACTATAACGGTGCGGAGTACCACAAACCTCACGCAACGGGAGACCGCGCTCTCCTCGACGGAGATCGCCATCCTCGGAATGCTCACCTTCGGCGAGCGGTCGGGGTACGACCTCCATCGCGCGGTGGAACGCAGCGTGGGGTTCTTCTGGAGACCGGCTCGCAGCCAGATCTACGCCGTGCTGCCGCGGCTCGTCGAGCGCGGGTATGCGCGCCGACGCGACGTCGCGCAGGAGCAGCGGCCCGACAAGCAGCTCTACCGCATCACCAAGTCGGGGCGAGCCGCGCTTCGCACTTGGCTCGCCGAGCCCTTCGCCTGGAGCGTGCCGCAGGATCAGTTCCAGCTTCGGCTCTTCTTCTCGGGCGTGGGCGATCCGGACGACGCGATCTCGCTGGTCGAGAGCGCGCGGGAGCGTGGGCAGGCGCACCTCGAACGGCTGCTCGAGATCGAGCGCGAGACGCTCTCGCCGCCGTCGGAGGAGGATTACTTCCCTCACCTGAGCCTGAAGCTCGGCAAGAAGCGCACCCGCGCCCTGATCGAGTGGGCGGACGAGACCCTGCGCGAGCTGCGGAGGGGCAGGTGAAAGTCCTCGGCGCGGCGCTGCTGTCGGCCGCGGCACTCGTCGGCGCGCCGTCAGCCGCCGTTCCGCCGTACGCGACCCTCGTCCACCTGTACGACTACGACGCTTCGGCGCCGCTCGACGTGCGCGAGAGCTCGGTCTCCGTCCAGGAGACGGTCACGAGACACGAACTCTCCTTCGCGAGCCCGAAGGCCGGCCGCATTCCGGCAACGCTCTTCGTCCCGCGTGCCGCAGGTCGCTTCCCTGCGGTGATCCTGCAGCCGGGGCTGGGCTCCCGTCGCGAGGACGCCATTCCCGACGCGGAGAATCTGGCCGAGCTGGGAGCCGTGACGCTGACGATGGACTCTCCGCATACGCGCCCGAGCGGTCCCGCGCTGATCCGGTGCAAGAGCAGAGATCGCGCCCCTTACATCCAGTACGTGGTCGAGCTTCGGCGCGCGGTCGATCTCCTGGCCTCGAGGCCAGAGGTCGACCCGTCCCGGATCGGCTACAACGGCTTCAGCTACGGGGCGACCGTCGGCGGCACGCTCGCCGGCGTCGAGCACCGCATCAAAGCGTTCTCCCTTCAGTCCGGTCTCCCGTACCAGTCGCGCTTCCTGCGAACGCAGTGCCTGCGGCTCAAGCGCACGCGGCTCGCCGCATACGTGAAAGCGATGCAGGTGCTCGACCCGATCCGCTACGTGGGCCGCGCGGTGCCGTCGGCACTGCTCTTCCAGGTCGGAACCTATGACACGCTCGCGACGAGGCGCGCGCAGCTCGCCTACTTCCGCGCGGCGAGCCGGCCGAAGACGATGCGCTGGTACCGGTCGGGGCACTATCTGACACCGGCCGCCTATGCCTTCCGCAACGCCTGGCTGCGCGCGCGACTCGGCTTCTAAACGCGCCGGGGTTGACGCGCCCGCATTGGTCTGCGTACTCTGCGAATCAAGATGACTCCTGTTTCGCACGTGTGGGGCTGGGCCTGGCGTCACGAGCGGGGCGGGAGCGTCGCCTGAACTGACCGAGGCGAAAAAGCCCGTTCCGCTCGAAGACCTTCCAACCGGGAGGTCTTTTTGTTTGCCGAAATGAACGCAACCACTGTCGTTTCAACGGATCTGATCACCCCCCTCGGGGCCTACCTGAGGCTGCGCGAGAGCGGGAGCGCGTCCTTCCTGCTGGAGTCCGTCGAGCACGGGCGGCTTGGGCGGCACTCCTTCGTCGGCAGCGGCTCGCGGCTCGTCACGTTCGAGGAGGCGGAGGCGCTCGCGGAGCCCGTCGTCGGCTATCTCGGCTACGACCACGCGGCGAAGCTGGAGCCGACGGTCTCACTGCCGGCCGCCGGTCGCGACCTCCCCGAGAGCCGGTTCGTCGTCGCCGAGACGCTCGTCCGCTTCGACCATGTGCTCGGAATGGCCGAGGTGCTGCGCGGCGATCCCGTGACCGTCGCGGAGCTTCTTGACGGTCCGGTGCCGGAGAACGGCGCCGCGGAGCGCGGCCGTTCCGGGTCGACACGGCGACTCCCCTCCCGCCACGAGTACGAGCGCGCGGTCGTCAAGGCGAAGGAGCACATCCGCGCCGGCGACGCGTTCCAGATCGTCCTCTCGCAGCGCGCCGAGCGGCCAACCTCGGCCGGCGCTCTCGAGCTGTACCGGTCGCTCCGCCGGGTCAATCCCTCCCCGTATCTGTTCCTGCTCGAACTGAACGGCCTCTCGCTCGTCGGCTCGTCACCCGAGACGCTCGTCAAGGCCGAGGGCAGGCGGGCGAGCCTGAACCCGATCGCGGGCACGACCCATCCGGGAAACGGCGACGCGGCGCGGCTGCTCTCCTCCGAGAAGGACCGCGCCGAGCATGTGATGCTCGTCGACCTCGGGCGCAACGACCTCTCGCGCGTCTGCCGTCCCGGGACGGTGCAGGTCGAGCGCTTCCTCGAGCCCGAGCGCTTCTCGCACGTGACCCACCTGGTCTCAGAGGTCGTGGGGGAGCTGAACGACGGCGTCAGCGCGTTCGATCTCCTCCGCGCCTGCTTCCCGGCCGGCACCGTCTCGGGCGCTCCGAAGGTGCGGGCGATGCAGATCATCTCGGAGCTCGAGAGCTATCGGCGCGGCCCCTACGCCGGAGCGGTCGGCTACTTCCTGCCGACCGGCGACTTCGACGCCTGCATCGCGATCCGGACGATCGTCCTGCACGACGGCGTCGCGCTGCTGCAGGCCGGGGCCGGGATCGTGGCCGACTCCGACCCGGCGGCAGAGCACCAGGAGTGCCTGCAGAAGCTGGCGGCGCTGGAGACCGCGATCGAGCTGGCGGAGGCACGCCTGTGATCCTCCTGATCGACAACTACGACTCGTTCACCTACAACCTCGCCCACCTCTTCGGGGAACTGGGCGCCGAGGTGGCCGTGTACAGAAACGACGCAATCGACGCGGACACGGCCGAGGGTCTGGCCCCCAGCCATGTCCTGATCTCACCCGGCCCCGGGAGGCCTGCCGAGGCCGGGAACACGGTCGAGATCGTGCGACGGCTCGCGGGACGCGCCCCGATGCTCGGCGTCTGCCTCGGCCACCAGGCGATCGTCGAGGCCTTCGGCGGAGAGATCGGGCCTGCGCAACGGCTTGTCCACGGGAAGGCGAGCCCGGTGCGGCACGACGGGCAAGGGCTGTTCGAGGGCCTGCCGGAAGAGTTCGAGGCCGGCCGCTACCACTCGCTGGCCGCGACGCACATTCCCGAGAGCCTCGAGGTCTCCGCGACGTGCGCAGAAGACGAGGTGATGGCGGTGCGGCACCGTGAGTTGCCCGTCGACGGCCTGCAGTTCCACCCCGAGTCCGTCCTGACCCCGGCCGGCTCGGAGATCGCGAGGAATTTCCTCCGATGACGATCCAGGAAGCACTCGCGCGCGTGCTCGACGGCCACGATCTCTCCCGGGCCGAGGCGACCGGCGTGATGAACGAGATCATGCGCGGCGAAGCGACACCCGCGCAGATCGGCGGCTTCCTCGTCGCCCTGCGCCTGAAGGGCGAGACCGCCGACGAGATCGCCGGCTGCGCGGAGGCGATGCGCGAGCACGCCCTGCCGGTTCGCCCGAGGCGGGACGATCTGGTCGACACCGCCGGCACCGGCGGCGACGGAGCGAAGACGATCAACATCTCGACCGCGGCCGCGCTCGTGGCCGCCGCCGCGGGAGCGGCGGTAGCGAAGCACGGGAACCGGGCCGTCTCGTCGGCATCGGGATCGGCCGACGTGCTGGAGGCGCTCGGGTTCGAGCTCGAGCTGCCGCCCGAGCGCGTTGCCGGCTCGATCGACGAGCTCGGGTTCGGCTTTCTGTTCGCGCCGACACATCACCCCGCGATGCGCCATGCTGCGCCCGTTCGCCGAGAGCTCGGCACGCGGACTGTCTTCAACGTGCTGGGCCCGCTGACGAACCCGGCGGGAGCCCGGGCGCAGGTCGTCGGCGTCTACGCGCCGGAGCTCGTCCGGACGATCGCCGAGGTGCTCGCGCGCCTCGGAGCGCGCCGGGCCTTCGTCGTGCACGGCGCGGCGGGAATCGACGAGCTGTCCCCGGCCGGCCCGAACCTCGTCTGCGAGGTCGTCAACGGGCGGGTGCACGAGCGCGAGATCGAACCGCTCGACCTCGGCGTCCCGCGCTGCGACCCCGACGCGCTGCGCGGCGGCTCGCCCGAGGAGAACGCGGAGGCGATCCGCGCCGTGTTCGCCGGCCAGAACGGCGGCCGTCGGAGCTCGATCCTCCTGAACGCGGCCGGCGCGATCGCGGCGAGCGGTCACGCGAAGGACCTGCGCGACGGGCTCGGGTATGCCGAGGAGGCGGTGGATTCAGGAGCCGCGGCCGAGCGGCTCGAGCAGCTGATCGAGTACAGCCGCCCCCAGGTGGCCGCATGAAATTCCGCGACGCGCTCTCCGGTCCGGGCCTGGCCGCGATCGCCGAGGTTAAGCGCCGCTCGCCTTCGGCCGGGGAGCTGCGAATCGACGCCGACCCCTCGCGGCTCGCAGCAGAGTTCGAGCGCGCAGGGGCGGCTGCGGTGTCGATCCTCGTCGACGAGCGGTTCGGTGGCTCGGTCGAGGACGTGCGCGCGGCGCGCTCGGCCACCACGCTGCCGTTGCTCGCGAAGGGGTTCTTCACAACCCCGCAGGAGCTTCAGGAGCTGCGCGAGGCCGGCGCGGACGCCGTGCTGCTCCTCCTGCGCGACCTCCACGACCCGACCGAGCTGATGCAAACGGCCACGGAGCTCGGCATGGATACGCTCATCGAGGCGCACGACGCGGACGAGCTCCGGCGGGCGGTCGAGCTCGGCGCCGACCCGATCGGCATCAACGCGCGCGACCTCTCGACGTTCGCGATCGACCGGCGGGCGGCGCTCGAGCTCGTTGCCCAGGCACCCCGAGACCGGGTGGTCGTCGCGGAGAGCGGGATCACCGCCCGCGTACACGGGGCGGCGGCCGAGCTCGCGGGCGCGGACGCCGTGCTCGTCGGCTCGGCGCTCATGCGCGCCTCCGATCCGGCAGCGAAGCTGGCCGAGCTCCTGCGCCGGCCGCTCGTCAAGGTCTGCGGCCTGACGAGGGTAGAAGACGTTGCCGCCGCGGCCGAGGCCGGGGCCGACCTGGCCGGCTTCATCCTCGCCGAGGAGACGCCGCGGCGGGCACCACGCGTGCTCGACGTCCCGGACACGATGCTCAGCGTCGCCGTGCACGTCGGCGAGATCACCGACGACGGTGCCGACCTCGTTCAGCTCTACCGGCGCGAGAACGGGCACCGGGCGCGCGACGGCGTATTGCTGCAGCGCGGCGAAGAGGTCGCGCGGGTGCTCGACCTCCCGTGGCAGCAAGCGGATCCCGCGCATCTCGATCGCGCAGCCGAGGCGAACGGCCGGATCATGCTCGCGGGCGGCCTCGGCCCCGAGAACGTGCGCGAGGCGATCGAACGCGTGCGGCCCTGGGCGGTGGACGCGAGCTCGAGCCTCGAAACCGCTCCGGGGATCAAGGATCACGCGCGCGTGCGCGCGTACGTGGAGGCGGCGTGCAGCAGCTGACCTACGGCGAGTACGGCGGCCGGTTCGTGCCGGAGACGTTGATCCCGGCGCTGGATGAGCTCGAGGCCGGCTGGCGCGAGGCGCTCGCCGACGACGCCTTCCACCGCGAGCTGCACGAGCTGAACTCGACGTACGCCGGCCGCCCAACCCCGCTGACCCTCTGTGAGCGCTTCGTCCCGGGCAAGCGGCTCTACCTCAAGCGCGAGGATCTTCTGCACACCGGCGCGCACAAGCTGAACAACGCGCTCGGGCAGGCCGTGCTCGCAAGGCGCCTCGGCAAGCGGCGGATCGTGGCCGAGACCGGCGCCGGCCAGCACGGGGTCGCGACCGCCACCGTCTGCGCGAGATTCGGCTTCGAGGGCGTCGTATACATGGGCGAGGAGGACATGCGGCGCCAGGCTTCCAACGTCCAGCGCATGGAGCTGCTCGGCGCCGAAGTCCGCCCCGTCGACTTCGGCACCCGGACGCTCAAGGAGGCGACGAGCGAGGCAATCAGGGACTGGATCACCAACGTCGAGGCGACGCACTACCTGATCGGGTCCTGCGTCGGCCCCGCGCCGTATCCCGAGATCGTGCGCGAGCTGCAGGCCGTGATCGGGCGCGAGGCCCACGAGCAGATCCTCGCCGAGGAGCAGCGACTGCCCGAGGTCGTCCTCGCCTGCGTCGGCGGCGGCTCGAACGCGATCGGGATCTTCGCCGGATTTCTCGACGACGAGGAGGTGCGGCTGATCGGCGTCGAGGCGTCGGGCGCGGCGAGCCTGGGCGCGGGGCGGCCGACGGTCCTGCACGGCTCACGTTCGTCCGTGCTCAGCGACGAAGACGGCCAGATCCTCGACGCGCATTCGATCTCGGCCGGGCTCGACTATCCCGGCGTCGGGCCGGAGCATGCCGCGCTGCGCGACTCCGGCAGGGCCGAATACGTCAGCGCCTCGGACGACGAAGCGCAGGCGGCGTTCCGGCGGCTGGCGGAGACCGAGGGCCTGATCCCGGCGCTCGAGCCCGCGCACGCGCTCGCCCGCGCGGCGCAACTCGACGAGGAGCTCGTCCTCGTCTGTCTCTCCGGCCGAGGGGACAAAGATCTGTGAAGACGCTCGCCGTCTACCTGATGGCCGGACGCCGGACGCCCGAGCTCGCGGAGGCGGCGGTCGAGGGCGGCGCCGACCTCGTAGAGATCGGCTTCCCCTTCACCGATCCGCTCGCCGACGGCCCGGTGATTCGGCGCGCGGCCGAGCGCGCCCTGGCCGAGGGGATGCGGACGGGCGCCTGCCTCGAGTGTCTCGCGGCGATACGCGATCGCGTCGGGGTGCCGCTCGTACCGATGACCTACTCCTCGCTGCTCGAGACCTACGGCTGGGAGCGCTTCGCGGACGACGCCCGCGCCGCCGGAGCGACGAGCCTGATCGTGGCCGACCTACCTGCCGGAGAGCGGCCCGAGCTCCGACGCATACAACTTGTCGCCCCCACTTCGACCGACCGTCGTGTCGCCCTCGCGGCCGAGCTGACGGACGGCTGGCTCTACCTCGTCACACTCACCGGCACGACCGGCGCGCGCCAGGACCTCTCCCCTGCGCTTGCCGGTCTCGTCGAGCGCGCCCGTGCCGTCACGGACGTCCCGCTCTACGCAGGGTTCGGGATCTCGACGCCCGACCACGCACGGGCGGCGGCCGAGCTTGCGGACGGGATCGTCGTCGGCTCGCGCGCGCTCGAAGTCGCGGAGGGCGGCCCAGCCGCCCTCCGCGAATACGTGCGTTCTCTCCGCGTCGCTCTCGACGCGGCGGTGCCCGTCTAGGGCGTCACGCGCGCGACGAAGACCTCCTGCGCGTTGCTGGCGCCGCCCGGCACGCCGTCACCGACGAAGATCGGGTACACGGCCGCACCGGTGCTGGCCTGCCAGTTGTAGTCGCCGATGAAGTTGTTGTTCGACGCGTCGAACGGCGTCGTCGTTACCTGCTGGTTCGTGAAGCTGACCGCGCCGTTCGTCGACATCCCGCACGTCGTGAAGATCAGTGCGTTGCCGGGCGCGTAGCCGCGATCCTGGTAGCAGACGTCGACGCGACCGCCGGGCGCCACCGTGATGAAGGGGAAGAACTGATCGGCTGGATCCGTCTTCACCGTCGTCGTGCCCTGCACCACGAAGTGATCGCCCGCGTCGGCCACGCGGAGGACGCCGATCTCGGCGTTCCCGGCGTCGTAGTCGGCGTACGTGACGTAGATCTGGTTCGTTGCCTGATCGACCGCCACGAACAGGTTGTTGTCCGACCGCCACGGTGCGTTCGGAAGCGGGTCGGGAATCGGCACGATCGTCTTCAGGAGCTGCGGCGTCGAGAAGTGCGCGCCGCCGTCCGTCGACTTGGCGATGTAGATCCGGTCGAAGTTCGGGAGGTTCCCGTTCGAGAAGCCCGCGAAGGTGACGTAGATCGTCCCCGCGTCCCTGCCGCCGGCGCTGAAGGAATCCTGGAAGCCGGCATTGCCGCCACGGTCGTTGATCGCGACCGGAGCCGTCCAGCTCTGGTTCTGGTCGGTCGACTTCGAGAACAGGATGTCGGGCTTGCCGCCCGCCCTGAAACGCGTCTCCGTGAGGTAGAGCTCGCCGGTCTTCGCATTCGCGGTCAGGAACTGGTGATCCTCGAACCGACCGACAGAGTTTCCGGGGCCAGCCTCGGCGTTGTAGACCGCCTTCGGCGCGCCCCAGCTGTGGCCGCCGTCGGTCGACTTGGACACGAAGACGGTGCCCGCCGAGCCGATCGCCTGCGGGCCCAGGTTGAAGCCGAGGCACGTGTAGTAGGCGTTGCCGAACTTGTCGAACGCAACGCTCGGATCGGTGCCGCGGTCGAACGTTCCTCCGCTCGTCCGCTCGATCCCCGGGACGACCCCCACGGTCCAGTGGGCACCGCCGTCCTCAGAGACGCCGAACCCGCACGTGCGGTCTCCCGAGGAGATCCACCCCGCGACGAAATTGTTCGCGTTCAAGGGGTTGATCGCGACCGACGTCTCGGCATCGCGGTCGCTGTCGTTGGTCACCCGAAAGACGGTCGACGCTCCCTGCACGACGGTCGGGAACAGCACGATCGCCGCGAGCGCGCCGACGAAAATGGCTATGCGCCGCAGTCGGTTCATAGTCCCTCCTCCTTTGCACCCCCGTAACGAAGGCGGTCTAGCAGCTACGCGGTAGACGCGTCAATATTCAGGACCGCCGAACCTCTTAGTGCGCCCGAGCGAAGCCGCTCCAGCGCCTCGTTGGCCCGCTCCAACGGGTAGACCTCGACCTCCGTGCGCACCGGTATCTCGGGTGCGAGCGCGAGAAATTCCTCACCGTCCTGCCGCGTGAGGTTCGCGACCGACCGAACCATCCGCTCCTCCCAGAGCAGCTCGTAGGGAAACGAAGTGACGTCGCTCATGTGGATTCCGGCGCAGACGACAATGCCGCCTTTCGCCATCGCCGAGAGCGCGGCCGGAACCAGCGCTCCGACCGGAGCAAAGATGATCCCCGCGTCGAGCTCCTCCGGCGGCCGCTCCTCGCTCGAGCCCGCCCATTCGGCGCCCAGCTCGCGAGCGAAGACCTGGCCCTCCGTATCGCCGGGCCGGGTGAAGGCGAAGACGCGCCGCCCCTGGTGGCGGGCCACCTGCGCGACGATGTGCGCGGAGGCGCCGAAGCCGTAGAGGCCGAGCCGCTCGCCGTCGCCCGCGAGCCGCAGCGAGCGATAGCCGATCAGGCCTGCACAGAGCAAGGGCGCTGCATGGAGATCGGAGTAGCGGTCCGGAACTGCAAAGCAGAAGCGTTCGTCGGCGACGGCGTACTCGGCATACCCGCCGTCGACGTCGTAGCCGGTGAAGCGCGCGGAGTCGCAGAGGTTTTCCCGGCCGCTCGTGCAGTAGCGGCACGTACCGTCCGTCCAGCCGAGCCAGGGGACGCCGACGCGGCGGCCGTCCTCGGTCGTGCCGACGATCTGGTGGCCGAGAACGAGCGGCAGCTTCGGATCGGGAAGCTCGCCGTCGACGATGTGAAGGTCGGTGCGGCAGACGCCGCAGGCGTGAACCCGGACGAGCAGCTGTCCGGCCTCGGGCTCCGGCTTGGGCAAGTCGGCTTCGCGCAGCGGCCGGCCGGGCTCATCGAGCACCATCGCGCGCATGCGGCCTACCTTATGCCGTGATGGCGACCGTCCTCGTCGACGCGCGGAACGTCCTCCGCTCGCAGTGGCCGAACATCCCGGAGGACGAGCTCGTCGAGCTCTGCCGGCAGTGGGGCGAGGAGCACGGCCATGACCTTGTCGTCGTCTTCGACGGTCGGGCTCCCGAAGGGGCGGTGGGCACCGGCTCCGAGACCGCGGACGACTGGATCGTGTGCGTGGCCGGGCGCATCGAGGACCCCTACTGGCTCGTCACCTCGGACCGCGAGCTCCGAGAGCGCGCGGGGGCCGACGCCGAGCGAGTGATCGGCGGCGGGACTTTCGCGCGGCTCTTGAAAGAAGGCGGTTTTGAGTAAACAATGAAGCCACTCTGCGGCGGCTGCTTTTGATCGTGCTCATGCTGGGACTCCTGTCTCTTCCAGGAGGGGCCCATTCGCGCGCGGGGGCCTGTACGCAAGGGGCCTCGTCGATCCGAGCCACGATCGTCGACGGACGCGTGGAGGTCTCGAAGCCGGTCGTCACCGGCTGCGTTCCCTAGCCGGCGAACAGGCCGGTCACGTACATGACGGCGATTCCGGCCAGGAATCCGCCGAGCACGTAGCTCGAGCGAAGCCCGCCGGGAGCGGTCCTGGCGACGTATCGCCCGACCTCCACGACGACCTCGAGCGCGGCCCCGGCGGCGGCCGCGAAGAACAGGACGCCCAGGAAGTCGCTCGTCACGAACCCGCCGATCCACGCGCCTACGATCGCGGGCGCGCCCGCCACGGCGGCCAACGCAGCGAGTCGCAGCAGCGAGACGCGCCGATCCTCTGCGATTGGCGCCGCGATCGCCAGCCCTTCGGTCACGTTGTGGATCATGAAGCCGACGATCAGGAACGTCCCGAGGGAGAGCTCGCCGAGCGCGAGCGACGAGCCGATCGCCAGGCCTTCGCCCATGTTGTGCAACCCGATCCCGACGGCGACGAGCGTCGCCAGCGCCAGCCCGGCGCGCACCGTCCTCGTCCCGGCGGAGCCCGCACCGGTTCGTTGTGAGAGCGCGGTCAGGCCCAAGTAGCTTGCCGCGACGCCGAGCAGGACGAGCCCTACCCCGCCGAGCGCGCTCGGCAGCACGGACTGAAGCTCCAGCGCTTCTGCCAGGGCGTCGAGGGCGAGAAAGGTGAGCAACCCCGCCGTCAGCGCCAGGAAGGCGGCGAGCCAGTGCGGCGCCGCCCGCCGGAGCGTCGGCAGCCAGGCGAGCCCGAGCGCGACCGGCACGACACCGACAAGGAAGCCGATCAGCCCGTAGCCGAGGAAGCTGCGAGCGGATGCTCGCGGGGTCTCGACCGCGGCGGCGATCTCCTTCGTCGTCTCGATCCCGGTCGAGCTGGTGACGCCAACCGTGATCGGATCGTCTTCGACCCAGTCGTACGGGACGATGATCGTGCTCGAGCGCAGGTGTCCGAGGGTCTCGCCGCCGTCGACCTGGTACGGCACGATCGCGTCGTCGACCGTGACCGAGCCGATCGTCAGGTCGCCGCGCTGCGGGTTCGTCACCCGGATGCGGATCTCGCCCTCGTCAAAGGCCACCCGCCGGATCTCGAATTCGTCGAGCTGCGGCGCGCCTTTGCCGACCAGGTCGAGAAGAGGGCCCCCACGCGCGGCGAGGAGCGACACGACTCCGACGAGGAGCAGGATCGGAAGCAACGCCCACAGACGCCAGCGGGCAAGGGGCGCTCGAGCGACCGCGACCGACCGACCCGCCATCACTCCACCACGTTGAAGAAGCCCATCCAGCCGAGCTCGGTGAACTCCGACTGATGCGCGTGGAACATGAAGAGGCCGGTGTTCTGGAAGTCGATCTCGAGGATGCCGCGCTCGCCCTGCGTCAGCTTGACGGTGTCCGTGTACTCGAAGCGGTCGGTTGTCCCGGTGGGGTAGTAGCGGAAGAAGTCGCCGTGCAGGTGAAAGGAGTTGAGCAGATCGAACTCCGTGAGGTTCGCCAGGTAGATGCGGACGGTCCGCGACCGGCGCACCCTGATCGGGTACTTCGCGTAGTAGAAGGCGAGTCCGTTGACGGTGTAGAAGTTGTTCTCACCGTCGCCGTCGGTGTCGTAGCCGTTCAGCACCATCACCAGCTCCTGCGCGGGCTTGCGCGGCTGCGGCGGATCGATGATGAACGCGCCGTAGAGGCCCTTCGCGATGTGCTTCTTGAGCGGCGTCGCGTGGCAGTGATAGAGGTGCATGCCGTACGGCCGGGCCTCGAACTCGTACGTGAATGACTCGCCGGGCGGCACGACCTCGAAGACGCCGTCCATCCCAGCCGGATGGATCCCGTGGAAGTGGATCGTGTGGGGATGCGAGCCACCGTTCGCGAAGCCGACACGCAGAAGGTCGCCCTCCGTCGCTCGGATCACCGGGCCCGGCACGGTTCCGTTGTAGGTCCAGGCCGGAAACGTGACTCCCTTTGCGATCTCGATCTCGCGGTCGACCGCGACGAGGCTGTATTCGCGGACGCGCCCGGGCTTGTACGGCAAGGCAGGCGGCGGCGCGAGGAGCGCGTCGAGGTCCTTGGGCCCTCCGGGTGCAGGGACGTCGGCACCGATCATCGCCGCATGACCAAGCCGCTCGTGCTCGTGACCATGATGGGTTGCCATCGTGTGCGGCTCGGAGTCGCCGGCCGAGGCCATCCGCGCGAAGGGCGCAGCAACGACGACGGGAGCCGCCGAAGCCAGTAGTCGGCGCCGAGTGATCTTAGGCATACCTAAATTCTATAATTAGGACCGTGCCAAGACCAGCCCTCAGCGAATCTCTCGAGGACTACCTACGCGAGATCTACAAGCTGCGTGCGGAGGGTCGACGTGCAACCACGACGGCAGTGGCTCGGCGAATGGGCGTCTCAGCGCCGTCGGCAACCGGAATGCTCAAGAAGCTGAGCGCCCTCGGCCTCGTTGAGCATGTCCCGTATCGAGGGGCCGAGCTCACGAAAGCTGGGGAGCGGGCGGCTCTCGAGCTCGTTCGCCACCACCGGCTGCTCGAGCAGTACCTCGCCGAGACGCTCGGCTTGAGCATCGACGCCGTCCACGCGGAGGCTCACCGTCTCGAGCACCGGCTCTCCGAGGACGTCGAGGCCCGCATCGATGCTTCACTCGGGTTCCCTTCACACGACCCGCACGGGCATCCGATTCCGGATCGGAGCCTGAAGCTCGCGGAAGCTCCCGTCGGGACGCTCGCCGGCCTGGAGCCCGGCGTATCGGCCGTGATCCAGAGCGTTCCCGACGGAGATCCAGCGCTCCTTCGCTACCTCTCCGACCTGCAGCTCGTCCCCGGCGCCCGCGTCGAGCTCTGCGCGGTGGCGCCGTTCGACGGACCGGTGACCGTGCGGGCCGGCGGCCGTGAGCACGCCATCTCGCGGGGGCTCGCAGGAGACATCGGAGTCATCCGGCCCGCGAAGCGACGAACGCAGCGACGTCGCGGATCTGCTTCGCAGTCAGGTCGCCGCTGAAGGCGGGCATCCCCCCGCCCCCGGTCTCGACCTTGGCTCGGACTTGTTCGTATCCGGGCTGCAGCCGGTCGAGGTCCGGGCCGATCACCCCAGTCGAGCCCGCGGCCTTCAGCGCATGACATGAGCCGCATCCCGCCGTTTTGAAGACCGTCGCGCCGGTCGAGGCATCCGCGTCGGCTGGGACCGGCGTCGGCTGCGCGGGCGGAGCCGCCGACGAATTCTGTCGGTAGAGCCAGAGCGCGCTCGTGTACCAGACGCCGATCAGGATCGCGAACAGCGTCCCTCCGGCGATCGGCAGCACCAACCGCGGGAAGCGGTGCAGCCGGACGATCGTCACCTTCGCCGCGTAGCCGCCGTACACGGTGCACCCGAGCAGGGAGTGCGCGAGGACTCGGTTGTTGGGGCTGCGGAAGCCGAGCTTGAAGATGCAGTGGTAGGCGACGGGCAAGGTGAAGACGAACGCGAGCGCCCCCGACAGCCGGTGCACCGGGTTCACCCACGCCGGCTTCGGCCACGGCAACTTGCGGAAGATCCATGCCGCTGTGAAGAGCTGGAAGCACGCGAGCACGGCGACGGCGCTCGCGAAACCGGCCTTCAGGTGGATCGGATCGCTGAAGAAGAGCTGGAAGTAGCCCTTCGACCTCGGATCATGCTTGGCCAGCAGCCCGGCGGTCAGCGAGAAGAGCGCGAACGCGAGGAGCGGTACGGCAAGCCAGCGGTACGAACGGGTGCGCGGCGCGGCGGCCTCTGCCATGCGCCGCTAATCGAACAGCAGCGCCGCGCTCCGTTCAAGCGGTCTCGCTCAGTCCATCTGCACGGAGACCCACGGGTCCGGACCGGGATCGCCGCCAGCCGCTGCGATCCGGAGCCGCTCGAAGTAGTGATCCCAGCCGTGGGCGTGGGACTCGGCGGCCTCCTTGCCCGGCAGGTCGCGGTGGACGAAGCGGAGCTTCGTGCCGTCGCCCTCCGGCGTCAGCTCGATCTCGATCGTGCTCGAACCGGGCGGCACGGGGTTCGGTCCGTCCTCTCCGGGCTCCCAGCCCCACGTGAAGACGAGCCGGTGCGGTGGATCGAGCTCGACGAACTCGCCGCGTGCCGTATGCCCGGGCACGACGGCGACGTGGTAGAGGCCGCCTGGGCGCGGATCGAGCTCGGCGCGCTGCCCCATCCAGCGGGTCGCCTTGTCGGCATCGACGAGAAACTCCCAAACCGTCTCGGGACTCGCGGCGATCGCGAGCTCTCGCTCGACCGAAGTGGTCTCAGCGGTGCTTTCCATGCTTGCTCCTCTCCTCTCGTTCTGCTTCGCGTTTCAGCTCCTCCAGCCGATCGCCCCAGAAGTCGTCGAGGAACCGTCTCAGCTCGTCGAGCCGTTCGGGGCGCGCACGGTAGAGGCGCCTGGTGCCGTTGCGTCGTTCGTTCACGAGCCCGGCCTCCTTCAGGACCTGCAGATGCTGCGAAACCGCGGGACGGGAGACCTCGAAATGCGAGGCGATTTCCCCCGCCGACAGCTCTTCGTCGAGAACGAGCCGAAGGATCTGCCGCCGGCGGGGAGCTGCAATCGCCCGTAGCGCGACTTCCATGCGGCGAATGTAAGCAGTTCCTTACGTAAGATGCAACTTACAGAAGCGTGGAGTACGACGTTTTCCTTTGCTACGGTGCGGCCTGTAAGAGCTGTCTTAGAGCGAGTACCGGTAGTGCGCCTGCGCCTCCGCTGCACGTTCGTGAAGCAGTAATAGGAGGTGTGAACATGGCAACCGGAACCGTGAAGTGGTTCAACGACTCGAAGGGCTACGGCTTTATCGAGCAGTCCGACGGAGGCGACGATGTCTTCGTCCACTTCAGCGCGATCTCGGGTGAGGGATTCAAGTCCCTTCCGGAGGGCGCGAAGGTCGAGTACGAGGTCGAGCAGGGCCCGAAGGGCCCGCAGGCTCGGAGTGTGACCGTCGTCAGCTCGTAACTTCTCGAGGGCGTGCGGGCGATTGTCGCCTGCGCGCCCTCGAAACTCATCGAGAGGAGAGCTTCAATAGCCGAGCAGAAGATCGAGATCGACGGCGAGGTCGTCGAGGCGTTTCGAAGCGGGATGTACCGCATCGCGCTCGAGAACGGCCATGAGGCCCTCGGCTATACGGCCGGGAAGATGCGTCGCTACCGAATCCGGATCCTGCCGGGCGACTGGGTCAAGCTCGAGCTTTCCCCGTACGACCTGACCCGCGGCCGCATCGTCTACCGCTATCGAGAGCAGCCTTCGCCCGAGAGCGGCAGCGAACAAAGCTCCAGAAGCTAGGCGGGCATCCGTTCCCGCGGCGGCGCCGGCGGCTGTCGAGCCGGCACAACGGGCGGCTCCTCACCCGTCAGGATCGGCCACAACTTGGCCAGCACGCGGCGGCTCGCCATCGTCGCTCCCACGCCGATGCCGGCCATGAGTACCGTCCAGACCCGTTCGCGCCGCGCCTCCTTGGCCGGATCGCGCGTGGCCGCGCGCCACAAGTTCTCGAGATCCTCGGCAAGCGCTTCCAGTTGATCGGCAACGATATTGGTGCGTTTGGCCACGTCCTCCTCCTCACTCCGGGTACGAGATGGGTGCCCGTGGATCGGGCGGCGAAACCGACCGCGAGCCTACGTCAGCCGAGGTCGGTTCGCGTAGCGACGTTGTTCGTCTCGTTCGACTCGGCGATCGCGCTGCCGGAGTCGACGGTGATGCGAACCGTGCAATCCGGGTCGTAGCAGTTGCCGTCGGGTCCTAACAGCTGGGTGAAGCTCTGGGTCGCGCCGGCCGCGAGCCCCGCGACCGTGATGGTCTTCGACTGGCCGGGATCGGCCTGGACCAGGACGTCGAACGGGCTCGTGACCGCGGTCGTGCTGGCGTTGGTGATCGTGAAGTTCACCGTCGTGACGCACGTGCCCGCCCCTCCTGGACACGCGACTTGCGTCCGAGTGCTCGACGTCGCGACCGTCAGGTCCGGAAGCGTCGGCACGAGCCGCTTGAGCGACGGCACGCACAGCCACTCCGGGCGGACGACGACGAGCGTTGCCTTCCCGAACTGATTCACGATGAGCGCTCTGCGCGGCCGGAAGGGCTGCAGCGGCCGCAACTGATAGCAGACGAGGTGGTCGCGGCGGTTGAGCACCCGGCTCGCGTTCTTTCGCGCCGGCGCGCACAGGCGCACTGGATTGACGACGACCGGCGTCGACTTGCCGAACTGGTCGACGAGCAGCACCTTCCGCAGCTTGAAGCGGTCGAGGGGCTTGATCAGATAGCACTGGTAGTGGTCGAGCTTTACCGGCCTCGGCGTCGGGCCCGACTGCAGCGCCTTGCCTGAGGGCAGACAGAGCTCGTTTGCCTTCGCGACAACGAGGCGAAGGCGTCCGAATTGGTTCGTGACGACGACGCGGCGCGCACGGAAGGACGGCGCCCGAAGCTGGTAACAGGCGAGGTGCGCGAGCCGGTTGCGGACGAGCGTGCGGTTCTTGCGCGTCGGCGCGCACAGCGAGGTGAGCCGGACGGCGACCGCTTTCGAGCGCCCGAACTGGTCGACCAGCCTGACGCCCCTCGGCTTGAACGGGGACGTCGGGTCGACGCGATAGCACTGGAAGTGGTCGAGCCGGAACGTGACAGTCCGACTCGCCGGCCCCGCGCTCGCGGCCGCGAGGACGACCGTCATCGAGACGGCTACGAGCGCAAGGGTCTTCCAGAGGAGCCGCGAGCCGCAGTGCCCGTTTGCTCGCCGGCCCATTTGGGCCTCCTTCTCCTGCTGGCGAGCCCATGATCGCGCGCCCGGCAACTGAAGTCAACGGGCTTCGGCGCCTGCGGGCACTCCCTCCTCGGCCGCGTGGGCCTCGGCCGGTCCTCCGCGACGGAGCAGCACTGCGCCGATCGTCGCCGCACCGGCGGCGAACAGGGCGCCGACGAAGAACGCCAGGTGGTAACCGCCGGTGAGCGCGGCGAGCTGGTCTTCGCCCGAGGAGAGCAGGTTGCTTGTGCGCGAGTCGGCGAGGCTGGCGAGCACGGCGAGGCCGAGCGCGCCGCCCATCATGAACGAGGTGTTGACCACACCCGAGGCCAGCCCGGACTCCTCCGGCTTGACGTCGCTCATCGCCGCGAGCAGCACCGGGTTGAAGGCCATGCCGGCGCCAAACCCGAGCAGGATCATGCTCGGCAGTACGTCGACGAGGAAGGTCCCGTCGACCGGCGCGCGAGCGAACAGCAGCAGGCCGGCGGACGCGAGCAGCAATCCGGTCGCCAGCGGCAGCTTGATCCCGAAGCGCATCACCATCTTGGCCGAGAGGCCGATCGAGAAGGCTCCCATGATCAGGTTGGCAGGCAGGAACGCGAGGCCGATCTGCAGCGGGCTGTAACCGAGCACGAGCTGGAGGTAGAGCGCCGAGAGGAAGAACCAGGCGAACATCGCCGCCGCCCACAGCACGCCGACGACGTTCGCGGTCGCGAGATTGCGCAGCTTGAAGAGCCCCAAGGGCATCAGCGGCGCGCGCACCCGCCACTCGATCGCGAGGAAGACCGCGAACAGCGCGACAGAGGCCCCGAGGACCCCGAGCGTCTGTGCCGAGGTCCAGCCTTCCTGGTTTCCGTTGACGATCGCATAGACCGCCAGCATCAACGCCGCCGTCACGGTCACCGCGCCCGCGATGTCGAGGCGTCCACTCCTCGCCGGGGCAGCGCCCGGCAGCAGGCGGAGCGAAAGCACGACGACGGCGATGCCAACCGGGAAGTTGACGAGGAAGATCCAGTGCCAGTCGAGGACGTCCGTGAGCACGCCGCCGAGCAGGACGCCGATGCTTCCGCCGCCCGAGGCGACGAAGCCGAAGACCCCCATCGCCTTCGCGCGCTCGGCCGGCTCGGTGAAGAGCGTCATCATCAGCGAGAGCGAGACCGCCGACGCGACCGCGCCGCCGAGCCCCTGCACCGCCCGAGCTCCGATCAGCATCCCCTGCGACGTGGAAAGCCCGCAGACGAGCGAGGCCAGGGTGAACAGGGTGATCCCCGACAGGAACAGCCGCCGGTGCCCGAAGAGGTCGCCGAGCCGCCCGCCGAGCAGCAGGAAGCCGCCGTAGGTGAGCAGGTAGGCGTTCACGACCCAGGCCAGCGAGGTTTCGGAGAAGCCGAGGTCCTCGCGGATCGACGGCAGCGCCACGCCGACGATCGTCACGTCGAGCACGATCATCAGGCTGGCGAGGCAGAGGGTGTAGAGCGCGAACCAGCGGGCGCGGTTGTCGGCGATCGTCATCGGTGGGGTCCTTTCATCGGTTTCGCTCCATCAGACCCCGGGGCGCGCGGGAACTCATCGGTCGGAATCCGATGAGTTTTTGCGGCCGCGCCGGTCTATCTCCTGATGGGCGCCGTTGCCCCGAAGCCGCTTGCCTTCTCCGTGCGCGGCCCGATCGCTCCCGAGGACCTCCCCGGCCTCTGCGACCGGGTCTGCGGCCTGCTCGAGCAAAGCGCCGCCGCCGGCGACGCGCTCTGCGACGTGAGCACCGTCGAGCCGGACGCGGTCACGATCGACGCCCTCGCGCGACTTCAGCTGGCGGCGCGCCGGCACGGCTGCCGGGTCCGGCTACGCAATGCGTCGAGCGAGCTCGAGGCGCTCGTCGCCTTCATGGGCCTGAACGACGTGCTTCCCGGCTAACCGGGGTACTCGAGCGGAAGGCCGAAGAGCGGGAAGACGCGCTCGGTGTCGAGGAAGAACGTGAACTCGACGATCCGGCCGTCTTCGATTTCCAGAACCTGCAGCGCCCAGGGCTCGTACCCCTCGCCGCTCTCGCTGGGCTTGTACTGGCCGAACGCAGGCGCGCCGTTCGCCGCGACGGTCGGAATCACACGCGAGCCCTTGCACCCGATGCCGGGACCGACCCACCACCTGAGGATGTCCTCGCGACCGCGCAGCCAGAGATCGAACGGCGGCATCGACTGCTTGGCGTCCTCGTGGATCAACGCCGTGAGCGCGTCCATGTCGTAGTGCTCGAACGCCTGAACGTAGCGGGCGAGCAGCTCCTCGTCCGCCTTGTCGAGCGATGCGGGGGCGTCCAGCTCGTTGACGTTGCCTGCCTCGAGCGTCGCCCGTGCCCGCTGGAGCGCGCTATTGACGGAGGCCACGCTCGTCTCGAGCAGCGCCGCCACCTCCGATGCCTTCCAGCGCAGGACCTCGCAGAGGATCAAGACCGCGCGCTGCCGCGGCGGAAGGTGTTGCAGCGCGGCGACGAGCGCGAGGCGGACCGTTTCTCGTGCGACGGCGGCCTCGGCCGGATCACCGTCACCCGCAGCGACCCGGCTGTCCGGAAGCGGCTCGATCCAGGTCACCTCGGGAAGGGTGTTGAGGTTGGCCTCGATCGGCTCGCGCGCTGGCCCCAGATCCATCGGGCGAGCCCGCCGCTCGCGTCCGCTGAGCATGTCGAGGCAGACGTTGGTCGCAATGCGGTAGAGCCACGAGCGCAGCGCGGCCCGGCCCTCGAAGCGGTCGTAGCCGCGCCACGCGCGGATGAAGGTCTCCTGCACGGCATCCTCGGCCTCGAACGGCGAGGCGAGCATGCGGTAGCAGTACGCCGTCAGCTCCGAGCGATGCTGCTCGAGCAGCTGCTCCAGCTCGGCGGCGTCGGGCTTGACCGTGGTCGACGCGTCACGCACAGCCGACCATCGTACGTGCTCGGTCCGGGGTGCCGAAAAAGGCCTAGCTCTCTCCCACCCCCAACGCCGCCAGTAGCACGAGCAAAACCGTCGTGACCGCGAGTAAGCCGTGGACCGCGACGATCGCGACCGGGAAGTGCTGCTCGGCCGGCGCTCCTACCCCACCGGCGCCGGGGATGCCCGTCGATGCTTCGACCGGGGTCTCGCGCCGCTGCCGCTGCCCGGCCCAGATGAAGAACATGGTCCAGCCGAGCAAGGCCACGACCGCCAGCAGCACGAAGGCGATCCAGGCGAGCGCGTCCTCGTCGGCGGCCAGGTAGACGATCCAGATCACGAGCCCGGTGGCCGCCAGAAGAAAATGAGCCAGGATGAGCGGCGGCCGGATTCTGCCGCTCGAGCGCTGATTCATCCCGCCGCGCTTGAGCCAGATGGCCAGCAGGACGAAGCCTGCGCCGGCCGTGGCGATCCAGGTCACGAGCGCGATCCAGCTGATCGCTGAGGCCGCAAGAACCATCGTCACCTCCTGTGAGTTCGCTGGAGCTTACGAATCCTGAGACCGCCTGGTTTCAGTTCTCGGTTTCACGGACGGGTCGCCGGGTAGGCGCCTAGGCGGTTCGTCGGGAGAAGGAGTTCGATGCCAACTTCGCTCGAGCGGCTCGCTCGCAATCAAGCGTTGTTTCGCGAGGTGAACGAACGGGTCGCCGACCTCGCCGACCGCTCGCACAGTGCACCCGAGTTTCTGTGCGAGTGCAGCCACGAGGAGTGCACGGACGCGATCGAGATCACCATGGACGACTACGAGGGGGTCCGCGCCGACCCGACGCACTTCATGATCGTGCCCGGTCACGAGATCCCGGCGATCGAGCGCGTCATCGACAAGCGCGCCCATTTCTTCGTCGTCGAGAAGACCCTCGAGGTCGAGTTCGCGGAGCGGACCGACCCGCGCAGCGACTGAAAACATGCCAAGCGGGTGATGCCCGCTCACCCGGCTGCTGCGAACGATTTCCCGAACGACGAAGGGAGAACGAGATGTTCGGACCAGGTCGCAGGGTGGCGCGGCGGACGGCACGACGCACCGCACGGCGTCAGCAGTTTCTCTTCAGTGATCGCGGCGACGATGGCGGCTACGACGAGCCTGAGCCTCAGGCCGCCCCGGCGCAGCCGGATTACACGCAGGAACTCCAGGACCTCGCGAAGCTCCGCGAGCAGGGAATCCTCACCGACGAGGAATTCGAAGCGAAGAAGAAGCAGATCCTCGGGATCTAGCGCTTAACCCGGCCGACTCCGGCGCAGCTCGTTTTGCGTGAACGGAGGACGGAAATGGACGCGTCGTGCGATTTCGGCGTGGCGCAAGCCTTGACACGAGCCAGGTAACGGATGTCCGCGGTCGCCGGATGGGGCCGGGCGGGCTTGCGGTCGGCGGCGGCGGCGTCGGCATCGCGGTGCTCGTCGTCTATCTGCTGATCTCGCTGCTCTCGGGCGGCAATGCGCTCGGCCAGCTCGCGCCGCTCGACAATCAACAGGTCGGACAAGGGGACTCGCCGGGCGAGGTCTCAACAGCCTGCCGCACGGGCGAGGACGCGAACGAACGGCAGGACTGCCAGATCGTCGCGGTGGTCAACAGCGTTCAGGCGTTCTGGGATGGTGTCTTCCAGCGCAGCGGCCGGAGGTATCCCTACGTCGACACGGTCTTCTTCACCGACGAGGTCCAGACGGGGTGCGGCTTCGCAAGCTCGGAGGTCGGCCCGTTCTATTGCCCCCGCGACCAGCAGGTGTACGTCGACCTGGGCTTCTTCGACGAGCTGCAATCGCGGTTCGGCGCCGGGGGAGCTCCGTTCGCGCAGGCGTATGTGATCGCGCACGAGTACGGGCATCACGTGCAGAACCAACTCGGCGCCCTCGATCGCATCGGAAGCGACACGCAGGGGCCGGAGAGCCGAGCGGTGCGGGCGGAGCTTCAGGCGGACTGCTACGCAGGCGTCTGGGCGGCAAATGCGGTCAAAGGCGGCCTGATCGAAGAGCTCTCACAGGCCGACATCAACGACGGGCTCGATGCTGCGACCGCCGTCGGCGACGACCGGATCCAGGAGCGAACGCAGGGCCAGGTCTCGCCGGAGACCTGGACCCATGGATCGTCGGAGCAGCGCCGCCGCTGGTTCTCACGGGGATACGAGCAGGGCCGCCCGGCCGCGTGCGACACCTTCTCGGGCTCAATCTAACGAGCGGAGAAACAGGAGCGGCAGCGCCTAGGACCCCCAGCGCCGCCGCTCCATGCAAGGACGGCTCCCGTGGGAGTCGGTCCGGGAGCCGCCCCGGTACGAGTGTTCCTTTCGGCCGGCGAGCTCGCGTGACCCGAATGCGTCAGTTTGCCGGGGAGTCTGGGACGCTAAGCGGAGGGAAGCCCGTGCCGCTCGACGACACGGTCGTAGTTGAGCCGCATCAGCGCGATCACGTCTTCGATGTCCTCAGTCGTCTCGATTCGGCGGGCGCCGAACCCCGGCCTGCCGGGGAACACCGGGTGATAGTCGATGCGCTCCTGCTCGAAGAGCTCGGCCCACACCTGCTTCGGAAAGCCGAAGTGGGCGGCGTGGTCGCCATGAAGGTGGCCGATCTCGCGACCGCCGACCTTGAACGCGAACTCGCCGCGCCTGCCCGGCCCTGCCGTCACCCCGGGCCACGAGGTGACTTCTTCGGTGATCCGCTCGCTTGCCGTCTGCAGCTTCATCGCCGGCTCCTTTCCTAGGCGGTCGCTCGATCGAGGTCGTCGGCTTTCACGAGGTTTGCCAGCACCTCGCGCACTCGGTCGATCTCGGCTCGGTACATATCGAGCTCGCCGGAGTCCGCACCACCCCGCTCGCGGAACCTGCGCACGAGCAGGAGGCCCTTCAAGTGCAGGACGAGGTCGTCGAGCTCACGGAAACTGTCGTTGAGAACGGTCATCACGCCGCCTCCTCGAGGACGACCAGCTCATCCTCGACGGGTATGGCATCGGCGTCCCCAGGCGGCGTCGACCTGAGCATGGTCAACGTGATCAGCGCGCCGATGATCAGCAGTCCCGTGAGCCCGTAGAGCGCGGTTTGGAAACCGTGGTCGAGCGCGACCGGACTGGAGGCCGTGACGCCGGCATGGGCATCCGCGTAATTGCTCGTCGACGTGGCGGCGATCGTGCTCGCCGCCGCCAGGCCGATCGCTCCGCCGATCTGGCGGCTCGTGTTGACGAGGCCGGAAGCGACCCCGGCATCGGACCGCTCGACCCCGGAGAGGCTCGCAATCGTCACCGGGACGAACGAGAGCCCCATGCCGACGCCTCCGAGCACGAACGCCGGGAACAGATCCCAGAAGTAGTGCCCATCGACAGGCAGCCGAGCGAGCACGGCGACCGAGAGCGCCGAGAGCAGCAGTCCAAGGGTGAGGGTGGCCCTCACGCCGACCCGCCCGACCACCACTTGCGCGACGTTCGAGGCGACGATCACGGCCCCCGCAAAGCCGACGAACGCGACGCCGCTCTCGACCGCCGAGTAGTGGAGCACGTCCTGTAGGTACAGCGTCAGGAGGAAGAACTCGGAGAAGGCGACGGCACCGACGATGGCCATCGCCGCGTTCGCGGATGAAAGCGTCCGCAGGCGGAAGATCCGCATCGGGAGGAGCGGCCAGCGCGAGCGCAGCTCGATCACGACGAATGCGAGGACGAGAGCCCCGGCGCCCGCAAGGAGCGCGATCGTCACGTCGGCTCCCCAGCCGTCGGTCGTCGCACGTGTCATCGCGTAGACGAGCAGCATCAGCCCGGCGGTGATCGAGACGGCGCCCGGCAAATCGAAGTGGCGGTGCGCCAGGTCGGCGCGGCTCTCCCGGAGCAGCAGCGGCGCGAGCGCGATCGCGGCGAGGCCGACCGGCACATTGATGAAGAAGATCCACGACCAGCTCAGGTACGACGTGAGCAGGCCGCCGAGCAGCACGCCGACGGCGGCACCGCTTCCGGAGGCCGCGCCATAGATCCCCAGCGCGAGATTGCGCTCGCGGCCTTCGGCGAACGTCGTCATCAACAGCGAGAGCGCGGCCGGAGCCAGCAACGCTCCGCCCAGCCCTTGCAGGGCGCGGAATGCGATCAGCGAGCTCTCAGACCAGGCGAGGCCGCACAGGAGCGACGCCGCCGAAAACAGCGCAAGACCCGTCACGAAGAGCCGCCGGCGCCCGAGCAGATCCGCCAGCCGGCCGCCCAGCAGGAGCGCGCCGCCGAACATGATCGCGTAGGCCGTGATCACCCATTGCAGGTTCGCCTGCGAAAAGTTGAGATCCGATTTGATCGAGGGCAGCGCGACGTTCACGATCGCGACGTCGAGAATGACCATGAACTGGCCCGTGACGATGAGTGCGAGGGCGCTCCACCGGCGGTCGCTCTTCGTGGGGATTGACACCTAATTGACCTCCCGAATCGTTGTCTTGCTCAACTATACAGCAAGACAACCCTTGAACGCGCTACCCTATTTCGCATGACCACTGTCAGTCCCCAGACGCCGGCCCCGCCCAAGCTGCCGAAGCTGCCGCAGGAGCTCATCGCGTCGACCACCTTCCTGCTGAAGCGATTGGGCTTCGCCGCCAAGGAGCGGGCGATGGAGGCGTACGAGCAACTGGAGCTCCATCCCTACCACCACGGCATCCTCATCGTGCTTGACGAGGGCTCGCGGGAGACGCAGGGCGAGATCGCCGACACCCTGGGTTACGACCGTGGGCAGCTGGTCGGGCTGCTCGACGAGCTCGAGGAGCACGGTTTCGTCGAGCGCCGTCGCGATCCCAACGACCGCCGGCGCCACCTCGTCCGCCTCACGTCTGACGGGAAGCGGGTGGTCCGACAGCTGCGGACGCTCGCGCGCAAGATCGAGGACGAGTTTCTCGCGCCCCTGAGTGCCGAGGAGCGCGCCACGCTCCACGAGCTCTTGGTTCGCTTGGCGCAGAAGCACGAACCGCGCTGCGCGGGCCCACCCCCGCCTAGCTAAGAATCAACGATCGCGGTAGCCGGACGCGACGAGCGGTTCATACTCCGGGTGCGTATCGATGTAGTGCGCGATGAAGGGACAGAGCGGCACGACCTCGAGCCCTTCCGCCTGGACGGCGGTCAGCGCACCCGCGGCGAGACGACTGCCGAAGCCGTGCCCTTCGCGCCCTTCGTCGACCTCCGTGTGCGTGAAGGCGATGCGTCCGTTCCTGCGTCTGTAAGCCGCAAGGCCGACTAGACGGCCGCCGAGGCGTAGCTCGAAACGGCTCGCCTCCGGCACATCGACGACTTCCGCCTCTTCGACTGATCCGTCTGCGGTTTCGAGCTCGTCGGTCCCGCGGAAGTACTCGATCAACTGTCCGGGCGCATCCGACTCGCGCGCGTCGCGGTGATCCGCGAAGCGGCGGCGATGGGCAGCCGCGAACTGCGACGGCTCGCGCTCGTGTAGGTGCGCGAAGATCTCGCGGGTACCGCGGTAGAACTCACCCGTTTCGGTCTGCAGGACGGGGATCTGGTCCGTGCCCGCAATCGTGCGCAGGTTGTCGCGCTGGTTGGGCCACGGCTCGACCTGGCGCGCGACGAAGTCGATGCCGAGTTCGGTCAGCACTTCCCGCACCGCCGACGAGAACGGACACCACTCGGCCTGGTAGAGCGTCAGGGCCGTGTCAGCCACGGAAGCCGTTCGTCTTGTGCGTGCCGTCGCAGAACGGCTTGTTGCTCGAACCGCCGCAGCGACACAGCGCCGCCCGCTCGCCCTCGTAGAGCAGTTCCCCCTCGGCATCGAAGACTCGCACTCCGCCGGAGAGGAGCAGCGGTCCATCCGCTGATGCGCGAATCTCCGGCGGCTGCCGCCGCTTCGGAGCCGTCATCCCGATGCGGCGCGTTCGGAGCGCCCCGGATGGGCAGAGCGAAACGGCTGCCTCGACCTCGTCCGCGGATGCCGCGTCGGCCGTGATCCACGGCCGGCGTTTCTCGTCGAACACCTGCGGCAGGGAGCGAATGCAGTTCTGCGAGTGAAAACAGAGGCGCGGCTCCCACTCGACCACGATCTCCTCCGTCGCGTATTCCTTCGTCTTCCGGTCCCGCGTCGAAGTCGCGTCGGCCACGAAGGTGACGTTAGCTGCGCGAGGTGAGGTGAGGACGGGGGCGGGTGAAACCGCCCATCAAATGCCAAGTCCCGTGAACCCGAAGGCCCACAGGACTTGACGTGACGACTTTGACACGGCCGGCCGAGCGCGTCAAGTGGGAGGCGTCAGTATTCGCGGATCGACGCTCCCGTGATCTATCAGCATCCGCTGGCGTACCTCCTCGGCCTCGAGGGGATCGCGCTGCTGCGCGCCTTCTCGGGCATGTACGACCGGGAGTTCACGGTCGCGCGGTTCCAGGAGATCCAGGCACTGCTCGATTCGGCCGAGCAGCTGGGCGACGGTGTCGAGCTGCGTCCGATCACGACGCGCGAGGGCTACGCGCAGTGGGCTCCGAGCTACGACGAGCCCGGCAACATGCTCCTCGAGATCGAACAGCCGATCGTTCGCGAGATCCTCGACGGTCTCCCGGTCGGGGTCGCTCTCGACGCGGCCTGCGGAACCGGTCGCCACGCCGAGTATCTGGCCTCGCTCGGCCACCGGGTGATCGGTGTGGACAACTCGCCCGAGATGCTTGAGCGCGCACGCGCCAAGGTGCCCGAGGGCGAGTTCCACGAAGCGGACCTGCATGCGCTCCCGCTCGCCGACGACTCCGTCGATCTCGTCGTCTGCGCGATCGCACTCAGTCACGTGCCGGAGCTCGACCAGCCGCTGGCCGAGTTCGTGCGCGTGCTCCGACCGAACGGTCACCTCGTCATCTCCGACCCGCGCGGCCTGATCGGCGAGATCGGGCTACCGCTTGCGCGCGTTGGGCCGGCCGGCGAATTCGGGTACATGCCGATCTGGAGCCGCCTTGCGAGCGATTACCTGGCGGCCGCGCTCCCGCTTGGTCTGGAGGTCCGCCGCTGCGAGGAGCCGAGGAGGCCCTCCCCGCTCTTCGGCGACGACGGGACGGATCTCTACGACGGCGAGCGGCCGCCGGACCACGTCCCGGGCGAGCCGGCGAACATCTGGTCGCTGAACGCGCTGATCACGGACACCACGAATGCCGCGTGGCGGGATACGCCGGCCTTGGTCATTTTTCTGTTCCAGCTCTCGCAGAACTCCGCCCGGCGCTCGCTAGGCTAGCCGCCGATCTCTGGGCAGTTCACCGACGCTGTCTCGAATGCATCGGGCTGGGCGTACCTCATCGTCCTCCTGGTGGCGTACCTGGATGTCCTCGTACCGGTCGTGCCCAGCGAGACAGTGGTCATCACCGCGGGGGTGGTCGCGTCCGCCGGAGACCTCAGCCTGGGGATGGTCGTCGCGGTGGCGGCCTGCGGCGCGTTCCTCGGCGACAACACGGCGTACTTCATCGGGCACCGCTTCGGCGCTCGGATCAACGACCGTTTCTTCAACGGCGAGAAGGCTCGAAGGCGGATCGAGTGGGCTCAGCGCCAGGTGAACGAACGCGGCGGAGAGTTGATCCTCATCGGGCGCTTCATCCCCGGCGGACGTACCGCGGTGACTCTGAGCGCAGGCACGCTCGGATATCCCTGGCGCCGCTTCGTGCTCTTCGACGCGGCGGCGGCGCTGGGCTGGGCCCTGTACGCCGCGCTCCTGGGGTATTTCGGCGGCCACGCCTTCGAAGAGGCGCCCTGGAAAGGGCTCATTCTCGCGCTCGGAATCGCGTTCTCGGTTGCGGGCGCCATCGAAGTCGTCCGCTGGTACCTGAGGCGCCGGCGCGCGGCCACCGCCTCGTCTGGCTGAGCCCTATGCGGTGACGTCGCGCCGGGCGAAGACCGTGCCGGCGACAGCGGCGGCGGCGATCACGTAGACGGCGACCGTCAGGAATGCGCGCGTGGCGGTGACCTCTGAGGTACCGCCGGCCACGAAGGCCTCGAGGAGTAGCCCCGGGAAGACGCGGCCCGCGGGATCCCACGCGTCCTGCAGCAGGTGCTCGAACGGTCCGGCCCAGGCGATCCCGATTGCCAGGGCGACCGGGACGGAGCGAACGAGCACGGCGAGGGCTGTGCCCAGCAAGGCGTAGCCGCTGACCCAGAAGAGCACGGAGCCGAAGTCGGCGACACCCTGGCCGAGCGCGTCTGAGTTCACCCAATTGGCAGTCGCGACATCCTGGCTCGGCGCCAAGAGCCTTGCTGCGGTCCAGGTGAGCACCTCGGTGGCGGCAAGGACGGCCGCGGCGAATCCGAGCAAAGCGGCGAGCTTGCCGGCCAGGAGGCGCAGCCTGCGCGGCTGGTGCAGGAGCATCGTCCGGAAGGTTCCGCGTGAGAACTCGACGGCAACGACGCCGACGAAAACCACGAACAGGAACGTGCCCGCGAAGGAGACCGCGGTCGTGAAGACCTCGGTGCCGCCGCCTGCGCCCGCCAGCGACGTAACCGTGACGCCCCGTCCCGAGACGCGCTGGCCGGCCGGCTCGGCCGAGGCGAGGACGATGAACGCCGAGCCGACGGCGAAGACCGCGGTCGTCAACGCCGTGATCAGGAGGACACGGCGTCGAAGCACCTTGACGAGCTCAGCTTTCATTGCGGCGATCATTTCCCTCCTCCTATCGCTGCGAGGTACTGGGACTCCAGACTCGGCCGGCGCGTGTGCAGCTCCGCGAGGACGATCCCGTGATCGACCGCGGCCTTGTTCAGCGCCGCCGCCAAAGCTCTGGCGTCGGGATCGGCGACAGGCACGGTCACCTGGCCGTCCTCGCGGCGAGGATCGTGCCCGTCCGCGCGAACCAGCGCGGCCAGTCGATCGAGGTCGCCGGCGTGCTCAGGCGCGAGTGCGATCACCGTCGGTACCCGCCCGAGGAATCCCTCGGACGGCCCCTGGTAGAGCAACGAGCCGTCGTTGATCACGATCAGCCAATCCGAGACGTGCTCGAGCTCGCTGAGGATGTGCGACGAGACGAGCACGGTGCGCTCTCCGTCGGCGAGATCGAGGATGAACTGGCGAATCTCGTTGATGCCCGCCGGGTCGAGCCCGTTGGTCGGCTCGTCGAGCACGAGCAGCTCGGGATCGCCCAGCAGGGCCGCGGCGATGCCGAGCCGCTGCTTCATCCCGAGCGAGTACTCGCCGAACCTGTCGCGGCCGCGACCTCCCAGCGCGACCAGGTCGAGCACCTCGGGGATGCGGGCTGGATCGTGCCGGCCCAGCGTTGCCACGACGCGGAGGTTCTCGATGCCGGTCAGTCCCGGCCAGAAGGCGGGCGTCTCGATCAACGCGCCTACACGGCCAAGGTAGGCGGCGGGCTCGTCCAGGCTCGAGCCGAGGACGGTGGCGCTGCCGGCCGTCGGAGCAACCAGGCCGAGCAGCATCGCCATCGTCGTCGTCTTGCCGGCGCCGTTCGGGCCGATGAATCCGGCCACGGCGCCCGCCGGGACCTCGAGGCAGAGGCTGTCAACGACCACCCGACCGCCGTAGCGCTTGGTCAGGCCCTGCGTGACCAGCGCGGGTGGGCGTCCATCAGGAATGTGCTGAGTTCTGTTCATACGTCCACGGTAGGCCGCAGACCTCGTGCTCCGAAACGCCCTCGAGGAGGAACTGGATGTCCCCCCATGGGAGGACTCCGCATGCTCCCGGGGGGAGACTCGGACGCGCCAACCGCTCGTTACTCTCGGTTCGAAGTGACCGCCCAGCCGAGGTCGAGATCGCTCTGGAGTCGCGAAGCCATGCTGGATGCGGCCCTCGCCGGCCTGGTTTTCGCGGGGTCGGTCGCACTGCTCGCCGCACGTGGCGATTCTGGCGCGGGCACGCGCGACCTCGACCTGCTCGGTGTCGTGCTCGCCGCGATCGCCTCCCTGCCGCTCGTCGCCTGGCGTCGCGCCCCGCTCGCGGTCTTCGCGCTGACCGCAACGGCAAGCGCGGCGCTGAACGGCTTCGGTTACCCGCCGGGGCCACCCCTCGGCCCGACCGTCGCGCTCTTTCTCCTCGCGCTCAGCCCCGAGCGGACCCGGGCTCCGCGGTGGGCGATCGGCGCGGTCGTGTTGAGCCTCTTCGTCGTCCACGTCGGCGCCGTCGCCGTTGCCGAAGACAAGTTCCCGACCGTGCCGCTCCTCTTCGGTGCCCTCGTCTGGGGTGGTGCATGGGTGCTCGGTGACCGCGTCCGCCAGCGTCGTCTTCGCCTGGCCGAGCTCGAAGAGCGAGCCCTGCGAGTAGAGCGGGATGCAGAGCGCGAGCGGCGCCTGGCCGCCGCGGAGGAACGCACCCGCATCGCGCGCGATCTCCACGACTCCGCCGGCCACGCGATCAACGTCATCCTCGTGCAGGCCGGAGCGGCGAGGCTGCTCAGCAGGGAAGATCCCGATCGCTCGCAGGCCGCGCTCGAGACGATCGAAGAGGTCGCTCGCGAGACGCTCGGCGAGATCGATCAACTCGTCCGCGCCCTCCGCGAGGACGAGCTCCCGAGCGGGCCGGGCGGGAGGGTGGAGCCGCCGCTCGGCCTCGCCGCCTTGGAGACGCTCGCCGAGCGCCACCGATCCGCGGGGCTCGCCGTCAGCATTCGAGAACGCGGGTCGCGGCGGCAGCTCTCCCCCGGTCTCGACCAGGCCGCGTACCGCATTCTCCAGGAGGCGCTGACGAACGCCGCCCGTCACGGTGACGGGAGCGCCGACGTCGAGATCGAGTTCGGACCAAGCGCACTACAGCTGGCCGTCACCAATCCGATCCCGCCGGGAACGGCCTCCGGGCCAGACGGCCACGGGATGATCGGGATGCGCGAGCGCGCCGTACTGCTCGGGGGTAGCCTCGAGGCGGGAGCGAGCGAAGACAGCTTTCGCGTGCTGGTGCGGCTTCCGTACGGTGGGGAAGCTAGGTGAACCCGGTACGCGTTCTCCTCGTTGACGACGACGACCTGATGCGGGCCGGCCTCACGTCGGTCCTTCCGCCCGACGACGGACACGAGGTCGTCGCCGAGGCCGGTGACGCCCGCGCGGCCGTCACCGAGGCCCGAGCGCACAGGCCGGATGTCGTTCTCATGGACGTGCGCATGCCCTACCTCGACGGCATCGCCGCGACGCGCGAGGTCCTCGCCGTCTCTCCGGAGATCAAGGTCGCGATCCTGACGACCTTCGAGCAGGACGACTACATCTTCGGAGCCTTGACCGCCGGGGCCTCAGGCTTCCTGCTCAAGCGCACGAAGCCGGAAGAGCTGATCGCTGCGATCCACACGCTCGCCGCGGGCGACTCGCTCCTCTCCCCCTCGGTCACCCGACGGGTCGTGGAACGGATGACGGAGTACCCCGTCGCAGATCCCTCGGCCGAGAAGCGGCTCGGCGAGCTCACTCCGCGCGAGCGAGAGGTGCTCGAGCTCATCGCCCGCGGGCTGTCGAACGGCGAGATCGCGGCCGCGTTCGTGATCGAGGAGTCGACGGTCAAGACACACGTCAAGCGCATCCTGATGAAGCTCCGGCTCCGCGACCGCGTGCAAGCGGTGATCTTCGCCTACGAGAGCGGGCTGACGTTGCCCGGTTCGACGCGACAAACGAACTCGGAGGATCGATGAGCAAGCTGAGGATCAACATCACGATGTCACTCGACAGGCTCCCGGTATCGCGCAGCTCAAGTACCGATTGCGATGACAGGAGCACGCCAGGCCCCAGCCGACCGCTTAGCGCTTGCGCGCGACCCGCTCGGGGACGCCGAGCTGTGGTTGCAGGTCGGACCTTCTTCCGAGCTCGACCTGTCCGCGCGCGAAGGCGTCGACCCTGCCCCAGCGCCCGGGGATCTCGAGCAGGGCGAGCACGCCGATGCCGCTCGGTAGCGCAGGGTCGACGACGAGGTGGTCGCCGATCGGCTCGAGGCCGAGCATCGTTCGCAGGAACAGCAGCGGCGCGCCGGTCGACCAGGCCTGCGGGCTGCACGCCGTGGGGTACTGAACCGGATACCTGGTCGCCTCCCGTGCGTAGCCGCCGAACGCCTCCGGCAAGCGACCGTCGAAGAAGGCAGCAGCGTTGAGGATGCCGGCCGCGATCCGCGCAGCCTCCTCCTTGAAGCCGTAGCGGCGCAGCCCCCATGCGATAAACGAGTTGTCAAACGGCCAGATCGTGCCGACGTGGTAACCGATCGGGTTGAAGCGTCCTTCTCCTTCCGCAAGCGTGCGAACGCCCCAGCCGGTGAACAGCCGCGGTCCCAGCAAGTGGCGCGCGACCGCCTTCGCCTTCGCCTTGTCGACGATGCCGCTCCAGAGCAGATGTCCGTTGTTCGAGCTCAGCGCGTCGACCTGCTTGCCGTCCGCGTCCAGCGCGAGCGCGAAGTACTCGTCCTCCTCGACCCAGAAGTCGCGGTTGAAGCGGCGCTTCAGATCGGCCGCCTGCTTCTCGAGTACGTCTGCGAAACCGGGATCCTTCCAGACAGCGCGCGCAAGCCGGGCGCCACGGAGCTTCGCGTCGTAGGCGTAGCCCTGCAGCTCGCAGGTCGCACGCGGGAATCCGGGCAGCCGCCCGTCGCGATAGGAGATCGAGTCCCAGGAATCCTTCCAGCACTGGTTCTCGAGGCCGGTTTCCTCGTTCCGGCGCTGATAGGAGACGTAGCCGTTGCCCATCAGATCCGCGTACGAGTCGACCCAGTTCAGCGCCGCCCGGGCCTCCTGCTCGAGCTCGCGCACCAGCTTCCTGTCGCCGGTCCAGCGCTCGTACTCGTCGAGCAACACGACGTAGAGCGCCGTTGCGTCGGCACAGCCGTAGTACGGCGAATGCGGCCGCTCCTCGAACGCGGTCATCTCGCCGTAGCGCATCTCGTGCAAGATCCGACCGGGGTCCTCGTCGCGGAAGTCGTCGACGCGCGTGCCCTGCCAGAGCCCGAGCACGCGGAGAGTGGTGGCGGCCAGCTCCGGGGTGAACGGCAGCACCTGCAGGCTGGTAAAGATGCTGTCGCGCCCGAACATGGTCATGAACCACGGCAGGCCCGCGGCCGGCAGGCTCTTCCCCGGGGTAATCGGCGGCGAGTAGCGAAGTGCGGCGAGATCGACGAGGCTGCGCCGATAGGTGACCCTGAGCGGATCCCAGTCGCACTCGAGCCTGGGAGCCTCACCAACCCAGCGCTTGAGGTTCGCGTCCATGCTCTCGCGACGCCGTTTCTGCGCCGGGGCAGCCTGCCCACCTCCGGCGATGACCTCGATCTCCGACGTCCATTCGCCTTGAGGCTCGAGGTGAACGTCGAAGGTCAGACCGTTCTTGTCGAGCCGGGCGGGCGCAGTCGGCGAGATCACCGTCGAGCGCGTGAACCTCTGCCGCTCGTAGGCGAGCACCAGCTTGCCGTCCTCGATTCGACTGCTGTACTTGCCCTTCTTCTGTAGGGCATCCTTGACCTCGAACAGGTCGGCGAAGTCGGACGCCGCCTCGACCCGCACGGTCAGGTCGACCGGCTCCTCGTTGTGGTTCAGGATCCTCAGCTCCTCACGGAAGCCGCCGCCGACCGATCGTCGTCGGATTACAGACAGCTTCGAGTCGACGTACACGGTTCCGGTTCCCGGGACGAGGAAGAAGCGCGTCTCGAAGTAATTGAGATCGTCGACGGACAGCGGATTCAACCGTTGACCGTCCACGGTCAGCACCCACCTCGACAGGAAACGCGTGTCGAACGAGAAGAGCCCTGTCGGATCGGTCAGCGACGCCTCGATGTCGCCTTGACCATCGCTGACGACGAATGTGTTGCCGTCCAGGATCTTCACAAGGTCGTCGCTCATCGCCGAGTCGAGGGTCCGGGCAGGACCCGCTGGAACAGCACCAGCAGCTCAGGATCGCCCTCGAGAGTCAGCTCGCCGCGCAGTAAGGCGGCCATCGGGTTCACGTCGCCGCTCGCCATCGCGCCGAACAGCGCTTTATCCGTGCGAACGACACAGTCGGCCGCGACGTTCTTGCGCGACACGGAAACGGCGCCCCTGTCGAGCGTAATGAACCATCGATCGGTCCGGGTCCCGTCGGCGAGGTCGAAGCGGACCGTGCCCGTCCCCTTCGCCAACAGCGGCTCGTGCCCGCGACGGCCTAGTTCCTGAAAGAACTCGGCGGTCGGATCGATCATCGCCACTACCCTACGCGTTGTCCTGAAGGTGCCCGTGGCCTGTAGGGCGGGCCCGGCTAGCGATTGCGGGTACGAGCCGTCAGGGCTCGAGGATCCGCGTCGGGGTCGATCTGGCTAAGCCTTGTGAATGACGATCGAGCCGCCTGCGATCGCCTGCGGGTCGGCGACGTCCATGTCGGTCGGCACGCCGTTCCGGTTGTCGAACACGACGGTGCCGTTGTTCGTCCGCGTGATCCGGATCCGGAACCTGTCGACGCCGCCGCCGCCGGTGATCTGCCCGTCGTAAGCGGTCAGCGTGAAGTCGTAGCCGGAGACGCCGTTCACCGAGCCGGTGCCCTTGTACTGGGCTCTGTAGCCAGAGACGACCAGCCAGCTGTATGCCGTCGAGTGGAAGTTGAAGTTCCCGACCTGGAAGTTGAACTCGGTCTCACCGGTCGGAATGTTCGCGTTCTTCTTGTACTGCGAGTTGAAGCCGAAGTTCGCGCGTCCGCTCAGGGTCGCATCGGCCGCGTACGAGCCGGGCGCGACATTCAGCCAGCCGCCGCCGGTGACGAAGCCGCCGTTCGGGTCGTAGACGACGATCCAGACCTGGGCGCAACCGTTGGCCCCGGCGAGGTCCTTGACGCAGACGTTGACCGTGTAGACCCCGGTGTTCGCGAACGTGTGGGTCGCCTGGAAGCTCTGGCCGCTCGTTGTCAGTGAGCCGGTGTTGTTGGCGGTCCCGTCGTCCCAGTTGATGGTGTACGTCCACGGGCCGTTGTCGGGATCGGTGAAGTGCGCCATGAGCGTGATCGAGGCCGAGCCCTTGGCGTAGACCGAGCCGAAGGGCGGCGCGTCGATGTACACGGTCGGCGTGTTGTTCCCGAGGGTGGGCTCCCATTTCACCTGGTTGTCGAGGCTCGTGGACGCCGTGTTCCCGTTGCCGGCGCCGTCCTCAGCCTTATTGGCACCGATCTTCGCGATCACGTATCCGGCCGTCGTCATGCCGTTGACGCGGACCTCGAAGGTCTGGTTGTCGCCGCTGTTGTAGACGTTCGCCACGAGCGTCCCGCCGGCGGTGCTGTCGCTGAGATCGACGTCCGCATTGGTGAAGTCGCTGATGGGCTCGTCGAAGACGGCGGTGAACTTGATCGGAGCCGTGCTCGTCGGGTCGGTCTGACCGGCCGCCTGATTGATCGTCACGTTGGGCGGCGTTCTGTCGATCGTGTAGACCTCACCGGTGAAGCTGCCGTTGCCGGCGCCGGTCCCGCCGAGCTTGTTGCCGGCCGCATCGGCGACCGAGTCGTCGTCGACCAGGTTCAGGCCGAGCGTGCCGCCGCCGGTGCCGGTGCTCGCCGTCACGGCGTAGGTGTCGCCCCCGCCGGTGACGCTCGTGATCGCCGGCGAGCCGCCCAGGCCTGAGCTCACGAGCATGAAGTCGCTGGCGTCGAGGCCGGAGACGCTCTCGCTGAACTTGACCGTCCAGCTGACGCTCGAGGCGTTGGTCGGATTCGGATCAGCCAGATTGATCGACTGAACGGTCGGGAAGCTGACGTCGATGGTGAAGTGGCGCACTGAGCTGTAGTCGCTTGTGCCGCCGTCCTCGTCGCTCGACCTGACGCGCCAGCAATAGCTGCCCTCTGCAAGGCCGAGCACCGGCGTGAAGTCGGACGAGCTCGTCGTCTGGTCACGGTCTGGGCTCGAGAAGTCGCAGTTGTTGTCGATCTGGATCCGGTAGGAGATCGTGTCGTTCGTGCCGGCCGGGTCGGTCGAGTCGCTCCAGTCGAACGCCGGCGTGTCGTCGTTGGTCGTCGCATTGTCGGCCGGCGCGAGGAGGTTCGGCGTCGACGGTGCGAGGTTGGCGACGTTGACCAGGAGCGAGTCGCTGTCGGAGCCGCCGTCGCCGTCGGAGACGGTCACGCTCGGGTTGTGCGCGCTCGGCCCGTCGGCGTAGGTGCAGTCGAAGCTGCCGGAGCCGTCGGCCGGGTTGAAGCTGTCGTTGGTGAGCGCGCCGCCGTCGCAGTCCTGCGCGTCGCGGCTGAAGGTCTCCGCGCCCGGATCGCCGGTCGTGTACGCGTAGCTGTGGGTCGAGCCCTCGTTCACCGGGCTGGGGCCGGTCAGGGTGACGGTCGGGTCGACGTTGGCGACCGAGACCTGGAAGGTCGCCTGGCCGCTGCCGTTGTTCTTGTCAGTGACGGTGACCGTGACGGTGTAGGTGTCGTCGTCGGCGTAGGTATGGCTCTGGCTTCCGAGTGAAGTGGCGACGGCCGGGCCGCTGCCGGTGACCTGGAAGGTCGTCAGCGAGGACGTGTCACCCCAGTCGACCGAGACCGTCCAGGGGCTGTCCGGACCCGGATCGGAGAACGAGCCGAGGCTGAAGGAATGGTGCTCGCCCTCGTCGGAGGACTGGTTGGCCGCGGCGGTGACGGTCGGATTGACGTTGTCGACCTGGACGACCGTGACCGCCTCGGAGTCGGTGTCACTGCCGCCGTCGTCATCGGTCACCCTGATCGCCACGTTGGTCGTCGCCGGCCCGTCCGGGAAGGTGCACTGGAAGGTGCCGCCGTCGGGGTCGGTCGAGAGCGAGCCCGCGACGTAGGAGCCGGAGCTGCCGCAATTCGGGTAGGCGGGTTCGTTGACGGTGAAGCTGTCGTCGGTGCCCGGATCGTCGACTGTGAAGGTGTACGTGTGGGTCGAGCCCTCGCTCACTGGGCTCGGGCCGCCGACAGTCACGGTCGGAGCCACGTTCGCGACGGAGACCGGGATCGTGTCGCTGTCGGAGCCGCCGTCGTCGTCGCTGACGCTCACGCTCACGCCTGCAGTGCCGGCGCCGGAGTCGTCAGACCAGGTGCAGTCGAAGGAGCCGGTCTTGCCGGCGCCGTCGAAGCTCTCGTTCGAAGCGCTGCCGTTGACGCCGCACGTGACCGAGTGGCTTGGGAAGGTGTCCGCCGAGCCCGGATCGGTCCAGCTGTAGCTGTAGTGCTTGACGTCGCCTTCGTTGGCGCTTGCCGACCCGACCAGGGTGACAGCAGGGGCGACGTTTTCGACCGCGACGTCGACCGTCTCGCTGTCGGAGCCGCCGTCGTCGTCGCTGACGCTCACGCTCACGCCTGCAGTGCCGGCGCCGGAGTCGTCAGACCAGATGCAGTCGAAGGAGCCGGTCTTGCCGGCGCCGTCGAAGCTCTCGTTCGAGGCGCTGCCGTGGACGCCGCAGGAGACCGAATGGCTCGGGAAGGTGTCCGCCGAGCCCGGATCCGTCCAGCTGTAGGTGTAGTGCTTGACGTCGCCCTCGTCGGCGCTTGCGACGCCGTTCAGGGTGACCGT
>JBKPHH010000016.1:0-8655 GCA_046729795.1 Actinomycetota bacterium
GGCCCGTCTTCGAGTAGACGGCGAACGTCAGGTTCGTCATCGCCACGAAGTGCCGCGGCCCAACGTCGCCGTTCGGGTCCGGCGGGTTCACTCGGCCGCCGAAGATCCTGAAGTTGTCCTCGTTGCTCGGACCTTCGAACGTGAGCAGCGGTGCCGGCATCACGCCCGTCGGAGCCTGCGTCTGAAGCGCGCCGTCCGTCTCATGGGGCGTCTGCACGAGGGCGGCATCGTCCTCTTCTTCGTCGAGCTCCGGCAGACCGCTCGGCTTCACCGGCTTCATCTGGCTGAGCGGCGGCGTCTTGTCGAAGGCGGCCGCGGTCCCCACGAGCTCCGGCGAAAGGGCGGCCGCGGTCGGCTGTGCGCCGCCCGACGAGCTCGCCGCAAGTGCCGCGACGAAGAGGCACGAAGCCACCAGCGTCGCAGCCACAACGGTTCTGCGCATGTTCTCCTCCTCTGCCCCGGTTGTCGAGGGTGTGACGTAACACCCCGAACGGGCTCAGGTCAAGTTTTCTCGATCAGGGTCCGGACGCCCTCGGCCAGGAGGCGTAGGACAGGAGCAAGCGATCGGAGCCGAACTGAGCCTTGACGAGACGCTCGCACGCTCGCTCGCGAACGACGCGGCGACGTCCCCGACATCGCTGCGCTCGATGCACCCCAGCCGATGTGTGCTTGGGGAAGGCGGTGGACTGACCCGAGACGGTTGTTTTTGCGACCGAAACCGGGACTGCAATCATTGGGAGGATGCCGACGTACCACGAAGGAAGCAGACAGCTCCAGGACCGCTTCGACACGCGCCGGCTCGCCGACCGGATCGACGAGAAGTTCGTCAGCCGGCCCGTAATCGACGACGACGACCGAGCGTTTATCGAGAGCTGCGACATGCTCTTCATCGCGACCGCCGACGCCGAGGGGAGGCCGAACTGCAGCTACAAGGGCGGCGAGCCCGGCTTCGCGAGGGTCCTCGACGAACGGACGATCGCTTTCCCAAGCTTCGACGGCAACGGCATGTACCTCTCGATGGGGAACACGCTCGTCAACCCGCATGTCGGGCTCCTGTTCATCAGCTTCGAGGCGCGCAAGCGTCTGCGTCTGAACGGCATCGCCTCGATCGACGAGGACGACGAGCTAATGCGCGAGTACCCCGAGGCCCAGTTCGTCGTCCGTGTCCGCGCGGAGCAGGTCTTCCCGAACTGCCCGCGCTACATCCACCACTACCGCCTCGTCGAGCGCTCACGCTTCGTCCCCAAGGCGGAATGCGAGACACCGGTGCCGCAGTGGAAGCGACAGGACTGGTCACGCGACGTACTGCCGGAGGGCGATCCGGCCCGCGACCCGACCAGGGAAGTCGTCCAGCGCGGCTAGTTTCGCCCGCTCGCGCGGAGCCGCAGACGGCCAAGCGGCTCAGGGGCGGCTGCACCTAGCTTTCGCGCGCACGAAGCGTAATTCCCCTCCTAGACCGAGTTCCTCGCCCAGCCGCGGCGAGAGGAGGCACGCGCGGAGCACGATGGCCATGGGCTGCCCAAGTCCGAGTCCGTGGCGAGGCAGAGCGCCGCGACTACCTCCTCCAAGCGGACGCCAGGCTGATCGCCTTCAACGTTCAGGCCTCGCCCCATATCAGCGGATCGCGGTCGCGAGAATGATCGGCCCGTAGGCATTGCCAACCAGTGGGTTGTTCCCGGATCTCGATGTCGCGGTATTTCGGGTCCGGGGATCCCTTTGCTCCCGCCCCAGACAGGCGCGCGACAACGATCGGCCGTCGCGTAGCGCAGCCCGGTCAGGGCTCGACGCGGAGATCGACCCGCGTATCCGGCGTCGCATTCGACGTCGGGCATGTGCAAATCCGACGGCACACGTCCGCTGACAGGCCGTCACCGCAGCGCCCATAGGCGCGCTCACTCGGAGCGCCGCTGGGTCAACCTCGGATCTCGATGAGGTGTCTAACGAGGGTTCGACTCCCGTCGCTCCCGTCTTTGAATCAGACCGCGGCCGCGTCGCTGTCGCTCTGGACGGCTTCCACCCGCGCGTGCGGCGCCTTCAGGCCAATCACGTTGAAGACTTGCTGCGGGCCATGGAAGCCCTTCATTTCAAGCTCGCCGGCCGGCTCCGCGTCAATGACGTCTTCGACCTCGGCGAAAACACGCAGGCTGATCAGGATCTGCCCGGCCGCCGCAGTGTTCCCGAGCCGTGACGCCATGTTGACGACGGAGCCGACGGCCCCGTAATCGAACCGCCCTTCGAAGCCGATACGGCCGAGCGTGGCGTAGCCGCGCGAGACGCCGACGCCGAAGCCGAGGTCGTAACCGTGCCGCCGCCACGCGGCGGCGAGCTCCGATGCGCGATCGCGCATCGCGATGGCCATCCGCACCGCGCGATTCGTGGGATCGGGCACCGGAATCGGATCGTTGAAGAACAGCATCATGCCGTCGCCCTCGAAGTGCTCGAGCGTCGCGCCGTATTCGAAGATGATCTCGCCCATTGCCGTGTGGTACTCGCGCAGGACGCGCATGACGTCCTCCGGCTCGTTCACCTCCGCGAAGTGTGTGAAGCCGCGCAGGTCGCAGAAGACGGCGGTGATCTCGCTGCGATGGCTCTCGAGGACGCTGTCGGCGCCCGCGGCGAGGATTGCGTCGGCGACCTGCGGTGTCAAGAAACGCCGCAGCCTGCCCATGCGCTCGATTTCCTCGACCTGTTGCTCCACGCGCGCATTGAGCGTGCGATTCCACTCGGTCAGCTCGTCGGCTTGCGCCCGGATGGTTCGGGTCGCTTCCTCCGCTTCGCGGCGTGCACGCATGAGCTCGCCGATGTCGTGATAGATGGCGTAGCAGCCCTCAATCTCGCCGCCCGACTTGACCGGAGCGACGAGCACTTCGACATCGACGAGCGTTCCGTCCCTGCGCGTCCGACGAGTGATGACGTGCACGTGGCCCTTCTCCCGCGCCTGCTTGTTGAGCTCAGCAGCTTCGCTACGGACTTCGGCCGAATCCGCGACGAGGTCGTCGATGTTGCGACCGATTGCCTCCTGCCGCGAGTAGCCGAAGAGCGTCTCGGCAGCAGGATTCCAGGCGATGATCGTGTCAGCGAGGTCGAGTTCGGCGATCGCCGGTGGACTGTTCTCCATGAGCGACTGAAGGTGATGCTTCTGCCGCTGGAGCTCGCTGACATCGTGGTAGATCGCGTACGACCCGATCGTCTTGCCGTCGCTGCGGATTGGCACGACGAGCATCTCGACGTCGACGAGCGCGCCGTCCTTGCGCATGCGGCGCGTGACGCGATGAGCCGTTCCTTCGGCCATTGCCTGCTCCATGATCGAAGCGCCCTCCTGAGCGAGCGCCTCGGTCTGGAGAACGAGCTCCTGGATCGTCCGCCCGAGCGCCTCGGCCTTCGTGTACCCGAACAGCGCCTCGGCGGCGGGGTTCCACGACGTCACGCGCTCTTCGAGATCCAGAGTGACGATCGCAGCCGGACTGATCTCGAGCAGCGACTCGACGTGCTGCTTCTCGCGGCGGAGCTCTTCCTCGCTCCGGTGGAGTGCATCCTCCAGCTCCTTCCTCTCCGTGATGTCGAGCAAGAAGCCGTGATGGAACACGGGCCGACCCGTCTCGTCTCGCACCACGCGGGCTTCGTCCAAGAACCAGCGGATGCTCCCGTCGCGCGCGATCATGCGGTATTCCATGGAAAAGAAATCGCCGGTCTCGCGGGTTCGCCGGTGCTCGGCAAGCACGCCTTCACGGTCGTCCGGATGGATGACCTTCAGGTAGTGCTCTCGGTCCGACGCCCACTCCTCAGCCGAATACCCCAGCACCGCCTCGAGCTGCGGACTCATGAAGACGTTGGAGCTGACGTCGTCGAGCCGGTCGATGTAGATCGTGACCGGAACCTGCTCGATCAGCGACCGAAGTGTCGCAGCGGCGGGGAACGCGCCCGCCAATCGCTCCGCCTCATTCACCGGCCGGCTCCGACCATGTCGTCTCAACCCCCGCTCGGATCGCTAAAGCCAGCTTAGAGCGAAACCCGGTCGGCCGAAAGGGCTGCGCGACGCTAGACCACGTCCGGGGGAAGTCGTTCGGCCACGGCCTGCAACACTTTGACCGCGATCGCCGGTGCCCTCTGGAGCAGCGCCCGAAACTCGATATCGCGGAGGACCAATGCCCGCACAGGTTCGCGTGTCTTCACGGTTGCAACCCGCGGCAGGTTCGAGACGAGGGCGATCTCGCCAAAGAACTCACCCGCACGCCTCGTCGCCAGCTTCTTACCCTTCCGCGTGACCTCGGCCTCGCCCTCCAACAGAACGAAGAACTCGCGCCCGCGCTCACCCTCGCGAATCAGCACTTTGTCCGCGGGTAGGTCGATCTCGTCTGCGATCGAGGCGACCTGTCCGAGTTCGCTCTTCGACAGACCCGCGAACAGCGGCACACGCGCGATCAGGTCGACCTTTGTGGTGCTGCCCGCGCGGGCCGGCATGGAACGAGTCTAACGGCGCAGGTGACTGGCTGAGAAGAACCCACACAAACGATGTCGACCGGGCACTCAACGGCCACGCGTCTTGGCGGCTAAGCGAAGTGCGACGAAACGCTGCTTCCGCATCCGGCCACGCGCGGATCTCGATGCGGTGTCTTTCGCGGGGGTTCGAGCCCCGTCGCTCCCGTCTCTCGAACACCCTGCACCGAAGGCGGCCCGAGTCCTCAAGCGGCGGCGTCCGCGCACATCTGAGACGATCGCACCTCGGATAGCGAAAGGGAGGTCGCCATGGCCGGACTGGAAATCAAGAGCGTCAAATCGCCCGACGAGACACGACCGTTCGCAGACAAAGGTGCTGCGGCGGTCGTCAACGTGGGGGGCCACCCCGTCCTGTACGGGACATTCGAGCCCGGCTGGAGATGGTCGGACCACGTGAAGCCGATCGCTAACACCGACGACTGCGAGGCGCCGCACCTGCTCTTTTGCCTCTCCGGCAGGATGAAAGTCGCGATGAGCGACGGCACGGAAGGCGAAGTCGGCCCCGGCGATGTCGCAGCGATCGATCCCGGACACGACGCGTGGGTCGTCGGAGACGAACCATGTGTCGCCGTGGACTTCGGCGGTTACGCGCAGTACGCGGAGCGGTAGGCGCCCGGCTCGCCCTCGGCGAGCGTTGTCGGACTAGGCATCAGACCGATCACAGACCTACCCTGGGAGGTCAGGGGTTCGAGAGCGCTGAAACGAGCGCACCGGCGCCGAGGTATCTCACCCTCGGCGCCGGCCGCGATTGCGCTAATGAATCGTGATCTGACCGTTCAGAACCGTTTCCTCGGGCACCGGGAAGAACGGCACGAGAACGATCAGATGGAGCTTTCCTACTCCGGGACCGCCTTCTCGAATCGAGACCTGGAATACGGCCGGCATGCCGCCGCTCGGCCCCAGGTTCAGCGTTCCAGAGCCAGTGAACAACGCGGTTCCAGCGGCAGCGTCCATACTCCCGCCGGTCACGCTGCCCGAGACCTTCATCAGCGGCTCAAAGCCTGGAAATGCGCTGGCTCCGGCCATCAGGCAGTTGAACTGGCCGCTCGCAGCGCCGGCGGCTCCGAAGTGGACGCCGAATCCGAATTGCGAGAAGGGCGTCGCGCCGTCGACGCTTCCTCGACCTCCGCCGGTCGCGCTCGGGGACGCCGCGAAGCCCTGGGCCGTCGCCGTGAGTGCGACCGCGACGACCGCGACGATGACTGCAACGGCGCGCCTCACGACGTTCGGACGTAGCGGTTCATGCCCGCCACGATCTTGTTGAAATTGGCGATGCCGGGCACGACGACGGTCACGCCCTCTTCGCCAGGCTCTGTCGGATTGTCATGCGGCGGCGGTGCCTGTGGGCCGATGACGCAGAACACCGTGATGATCCCTGGGACCATGGCGTTCGTGCCAGCGGGCGTGAAGACCACGCGCATCTTGACCGCGCCGCCGCAGAAGTTCGGCGGCAGCGTCAAGCCGATCGACGGAACCACGCCGCAGCCGTAGAACTCGAAGCTGAGCAGGTCGGTCGCAGTCCAGGTGCCCGCCACCGTGCCTCCACCCGCAACGTTGTGCGTGAACGTTCCGTTCACCGCCACCGACTTCGGATGGACAGAGAACGTCCCCGTCGCGGTGATGCCAATCGTGTCGCCGTTTGACGCCATGGCGACGTTCGGGACGTCCACGTGCAACTCGAACGTCCCGCTTGCGTTGTTGGGATCCGCCGCCGCTGAAGCCGGCATCCACGCGAGGAGTCCGGCCGCCGCAAGCGCGACCAATGCGGATCGTTTCTTCATCGCTCTCCCCTTTCGGTAGAAGTCGATCCGGCCCGCAATCATAATGCGGTTTGCCACTATTTTCACGCGGCGAGCTGCGCCACACCATCCGTCGTCCGCTGTGTCGGCGCGCGGTTCTTGCGGCGCGGCGTGTCGGCTTCAGCCGCCGAACACGTGGAAGACGGGCGGGAACGTCCCGAGCAGCCCGAGCACCACGAGGGCCGCGCTGATCGCTGCGATCCGCATGAGTGACGGATCCGCGCGACGCCACACGACCCCGAGCCCGCCCCACGCTGCGAAGAACGTCAGGAACGTCACGGCCGATAGGCCGGATACGTCCCCGACGCGGTCGCTCAGGGTCAACGCGTTGGACACTGAGCCGCTCGCGGCCGTCACGACCGTCAACAAGCCCAGAGCGAAGCACGCGATCCCGGCCGCCAGGACGACGGCCGCAGCGGGTCCGGACCGGCGGCGGCCCGCCCGAACCTCCGCCCCAATCGCCGGTGCGGCCGCGCTCTGCCTTGCCGGTCTCTCGTCGACGAGGTCCTGCGTCGTTGCGGCCCGCTCAGCGGATGGGCGCGGCACGAGTCACCAAGGAGCCAATCAGAGCCGCCACGCTTGTCACGGCGAACGCGGCGAGGAACAACGCCAGGACGAGGTTCCGCGCCTTCCTGTCGTACGCGAGCGAGGCACCGTAATACACAACGAGCGCCGCCGCGGATGTCGCGAAGATCGGCGCCATATAAGCGACGTGCGTCTTCCAGACATCCGCGAAGTCGTGCCAGAGACGCGTATCCGGGCCGGATAGGAGTACCGATCGCGGGCTCTCGGGGCTGTCCTCCCGATACCACGGGAGCAAGACCCAGGTCCCGGTGAGGACGGTGGCCCAGGCTGCGATCGCCATCGCGCTCGCTCCGATCCGTAATTGCGCGACACGGTTCCGGATCCCGTCGGTCGTGAGGTAGTCGGCGCGAAGCCCCTGCAGCGCCACCACGCCGCCCGTGAATGCGAGCAGGAACGGTCCACCGATCAGCACCCCGTGCACGAGCGCCCAGATCTCGCGGTTGCTGAGCTGCAGCCCGTCCCCTCCTTCGCGCGTGACTGTCCCGATTACGTGCGACGGCCCGACCCGGATTTCCGAACAGCCCGGCCTCATGGCGCTCCGGCTCCCTCGGGGGTCTATGCAAACGGCCCACAATGCTTTAAATTCTGGCCCGCGGTATCAGGGGGGCGCTGGCGCTCTTGCTCGGGGTTGTCCAGCAAAACGGATCAACCAACCGAGGGAGAGGTATGCAGCGCAATCAGGCAAGGCCGAGCATTACGAAGGCAACACTCGTGCTCGGGGCGGTGATCGCGGCTGTCGTCGTCGGTCTCCTCTCGCGCGACGCGACAGCGGTACCGGCGCCCGTGGAGATGAACCTTGCCTGCGCGCTCAAAAGCAACGGCCTCATGCGTTACGTGAGCAACCTGAACCAGTGCACGAAGAACGAGACCGCCGTGACGATCAAGCCCGGTCCGGTCACCGTCTGCGTCAACCCCGATGGCACGGTCCGGAAGATCCCCCCTTACCAGTGCAAGAAGCCGGGCGTCGTCCTGACGCTGCCGCCGGCGAGCGGCACGGTCTACTTCTGCGCCTCGAACTCGACAGGTCAGCTGCGCTTCGTCACCTCCCCGGCGCAGTGCACAGCCACTGAGTTGCCGGTCTTCGTCACACCAAATGACGACCCCCCGGCGGTGACGACCACCTCACCGGCGAATGGCGCCACCCACATCGCCGTGAACACGAACATCGTCGTCAACTTCGACGAGTCGGTGACGGTCTCGACGAGCTCGTTCTCGCTCGAGTGTCCGACCGGCACGGCGAAGACCTTCACGGTAAGCGGCTCGCCTGGGTCCTCGATCACGCTCGACCCAACCGCCGACCTGCCCGAGGGGACGACGTGCGCCGTCAAGGTGATCGCAAACAACGTCAGCGACACCGACGCGAACGATCCGCCGGACAAGATGGCGGCCGACTACAACTTCTCGTTCACGACCGACAGCGCGCCCGCGGTCACGAGCACCAGCCCGGCGAACGGCGCGACCGGCGTCGCTGCCAACGGCAACATCACCGTCAACTTCAGCGAGCCCGTGAACGCGGGCGGCAGCTCGTTCACGATCGAGTGCCCGAGCGGCTCGCCGCAAGCCTACGGCGTGAGCGGCTCGGGCAGCTCGACGATCGTGCTCGACCCGACCTTCGATCTGCCCGCGGCGACCACCTGCACGGTCACCGTCCTCGCGAGCGGGATCACCGACGTCGACGGCGGCGACCCGCCGGACAACATGGCGGCGAGCTTCGTCTTCAGCTTCACGACCGCCGATGCGGCGCCCGCGGTGTCGAGCACGTCGCCGGCCGACG
>JBKPHH010000017.1:0-26291 GCA_046729795.1 Actinomycetota bacterium
GCCCCGGGGCCCCGCGCGCCCCCACGCCCCCCACGGGAGGCCGACCGTTTTGCCCCCCCCTCCGCGGGGGGCCCCCCCCAACCCGCCCCGGACGCGGGGCCCACGGACCGCAGTGCTCGAGATGACGCGCTCGACGTCGTCCACCGAGAGCAGCTCGAGAAACCGGCCCTCCTCGCCGCGCTCGACGACGAGGGGCCGCCGCTCCCAGTGCTCAGCGAAGAACCGGTCGTCCGAGACCGGCTCTATTGCGCGCGCGCGCGCGCGACCCATCAGCTGTCGGCGTCGTCCATGTCGGCGTCGGCGTCGGTCGAGTCCGAGTCGCCGCCGCCGCCGCCCGTGTCGGTCGTGTCCGTGTCGCCCTCGACCGTCTCCGACGCGGTTCCGCTCGGCGTGGTCTCGATGTCGTCGTCGCCGAGGCTGGCGCCGCCCTGATCCATCGTGTCGCTCATTCGACCTCCTTCGTCGGGTGAGGCCGAGCGTACTACGGCGCGACAGCATCCGGTCGATAGACTCGCCGCCCGCGTGGATCTCTACGAGTACCAGGGCAAAGAGCTGTTCAAGCGCTTCGGCATTCCGGTCTCGGAAGGCCGGCTCGCGACGAGCGCCGACGAGGCGCGGGCCGCCGCTGAGGAGCTCGGAGGCCAGGTCGTCGTCAAGGCCCAGGTGCTCACCGGCGGGCGCGGCAAGGCGGGCGGCATCAAGCTCGCCGAGGGTCCCGGCGAGGCGGCTGCGACGGCCGACGAGATCCTCGGCCTCGACATCCGCGGCCACGTCGTCCGGAAGCTCTGGATCGAGCAGACCTCCGAAATAGGCGCGGAGTACTACCTTTCGATCACGTTCGACCGCGCCGCGAAGCAGTCGCTCTTCATGTTCACGACCGAAGGCGGCGTGGAGATCGAGCAGGTGGCGGAGACGAAGCCGGACGCGCTCGTGCGCCTGCACGTCGATCCGCTCGAGGGCTTTCAGCCTTATCAGGCGCGCCGACTCGTCTACGGCGCCGGGGTCGAAGACCCCAACGAGCAGAAGCAGATCGTCGACATCGTCGGCCGGCTGTACGACTGCTTCGTCTCGACCGACGCGATGCTCTGCGAGATCAACCCGCTGATCGTGACGCCGGAAGGCGAGGTCCGCGCACTCGATTCGAAGTTCACGGTCGACGACAACGCGCTCTACAAGCATCCCGACGTCGCCGGGATGTACGACCTCGAGGCCTATCCACCCGAGGAACGGGCCGCGCGGGAGAAGGGCGTCACCTACGTGAAGCTCGATGGGGAGGTCGGAATCCTCGGCAACGGGGCCGGCCTGGTGATGTCGACTTTGGACGTGGTCGCCCTCGCCGGCGGGCGGCCCGCGAACTTCTGCGACCTCGGGGGCGGCGGCGACGCCCAGGGCGTCGTCGACGCGCTCGAAGTGATCGGCGCCGACCCGCAGGTTCGCTCGGTTCTCTTCAACATCTTCGGAGGCATCACCCGCTGCGACGAGGTCGCGCGCGGGATCCTGCAGGCGCTCGAGCAAATCGGGATCGAGCATCCGATCGTCGTCCGGCTCGACGGGACGAACGCCGAAGAGGGGCGTGACCTGCTCGCGGAGGCGGCGCCCGAGAACCTGCACGTGGAGCCGACGATGCTCGAAGCGGCCAAGCGTGCGGTGGAGCTGGCGGCATGACCGACGTCTGGTCCGAGCGCGCCGAGGCCTATCGCGAAAGCGAAGCGCACCGGCAGGGGCGGGATCTCGATCTGATCGCCGAGTGGGCGGAAGGGAAGACCGCGCTCGACGTGGCGACGGGTGGCGGACACGCCGCAGACCGGCTGCGGGAGGCAGGATTTGCGGTAACGACCCTCGATCCGGCGCCGGGCATGCGGTCGGACGTGGTCGCCCGGGCCGAGGACATCCCGTTCGCCGACGACAGCTTCGACGTGGTCGTGACTCGGGTCGCCGCGCACCATTTCGAGGATCCAAGGGCGGCGCTGCAAGAGATGGCTCGAGTCAGCCGCGGCCTCGTGCTCGTCGCGGACAACCTCTTCGTGAGCGACGAGGCCGAGGAAGCAGACCGGCTGCGCGACCCGACCCACGTCCGCAACTACAGCGAAGCGGAGTGGCGGAGCATGTTCGACGAGGCCGGGCTCGAGGTCGAGGCATTCGAGCGTGAGGACAAGCGGATCGAGCTCGAGTCGTGGCTCGAGCGCGCCGGCTGCACGGGCGCCGAGGCGGTTCGAGTGCGCAAGCTGCTCGCCGATCGAATCGATGAGGGACGGCTGCTGCTCGACCGCGGGAACTTCAAGGGGCGCAAGCGCTGATGGCGCCCCCCTTCCTCGCATCTCGCGCGCTCGGATCCGCTGCAAAGCGGCGGCTCGCTGCGTCCTCGGTCGCGCACGTAGCCTCCGGCTACGCACGCTCTCTGCGTCCTTGCGAGCCTTGCTTTTCGCGGCCCGCGCGAACGACCTGCTCGGTCGGAGGGCGCTGATGGCGATCATCGTCGACAACGACACGCGCCTCGTCGTCCAAGGCCTCACCGGGCGCGAAGGTTCGTTCCACGGGCGCCGAAACCGCGACTACGGGACCGACGTCGTGGCCGGGGTAACGCCGGGCAAGGGCGGCCAGGACGTCGACGGAATCCCGGTCTTCGACACCGTCGCGGAGGCGGTCACGGAAGCGGGGGCGAACACGGCAATGGTGTTCGTGCCGGCCCGCTTCGCTGCGGATGCGATCTACGAGGCAGTCGACGCACGCATCGGCACCGTGATCTGCATCGCCGAGGGCCTGCCCGCGCACGAGATGCTGCGCGTCTACAACTACATTCGACCGCGCGAGATCACCATGCTCGGCCCGAACTGTCCCGGCGCGCTCTCTCCGGGGAAGGCGAACGTCGGGATCATCCCGGCCGAGATCTTCCGCGAGGGGGCCGTCGGCCTCGTCTCTCGATCGGGCACGCTGACGTACCAGATCGGCCACGAGCTGACGCAGCTCGGCCTCGGCAATTCGACGATCGTGGGGATCGGGGGAGACCCGGTCGTCGGGTCCTCTTTCATCGACATCCTCGAGCGCTTCGAAACCGACGAGGAGACCGAGCTCGTCGTCATGGTCGGCGAGATCGGGGGCGAGGAGGAAGAAAAGGCCGCGCGCTTCATCGAGGCCGAGATGTTGAAACCGGTCGTCGCTTACATCGCGGGCTTCACGGCACCGCCCGGGAAGACGATGGGCCACGCGGGCGCGATCATCTCCGGATCGTCGGGCACGGCCGAGGCGAAGAAACAGTCGCTCGAGGCGCACGGGGTCCGGGTCGGCACGACGCCGACCGAGGTCGCGCAGCTGGCGGCCGAGACCGCCGGCGCGCGGGCCTAAGTCAGGCGCAAGTCGGCGCTCGTCGCGGCATCTGACGCGGCGGGGATGGATTCCGAAGACGAAGAGCGGGACGAAGACGAGGAGGTGCGCGAGCATGGAGTACCCGGCACGTTCCTCTCAGCCGAGCTCGAGGCCGCGACGGCCCGCTTCCTTGCGGACGTGCGGCGGATCGTGCGCAGCAGGCTCGGTGAAGACGAGGACGCCTAGCGGATTCGAATCAGCGCGCAGCTGGTCGTGTGGTTCCCGCTCGGGTCGGTCGCCAGGACGCAGAAACGCAGGCGCTCGCGCCGCCCGGGAGCCCGCCAGAGCACCCAGTAGGGGACGCTTGCCTCGGTAGCCCGCAGCCGGCGGGTGAAGGTCGCGAGGATCCGCCTGCCGCGGTAGACGCGGACTCGCTCGCGCGTGCGTCCGCTGTCGTCCCTGACCGTGTAGCGCAGCTTCATCACCTTGCGCCTGCGACCGAGGGCGGCGTAGGCGCGCGCTCTCGGGACGGTCGTGTCGACCGGCGGTGCGGCCGGCGGCGGAGGCGACGGTGGGGGCGGTGGCGGTGGCGGCGGAGGCGGCGGCGGTGGCGGTGGAGGAGGCGGCGGCGGTGGCGGCGGTGGCGCCGAGCCTGCGAGCACCTGCGCAAGGTTCACGCGCCCGTACCCGTAGTGCTGCTCCCACGTGCAGCCCGCGCAGGTCGAATACGGATCGGCGCCGTAGCTGACGCCACCGATCTTGTCCGACGTCGTCGCAAGCACTTTCTTCACGTCCGCGACGCTCGCCGTCGGGAACTGACTGATCCGGAGCGCCGCCACACCCGTAACGATCGGCGTCGCCATCGATGTACCGCTCTCCGGGCAGTAGAGGTGGCCGGAGGTGTGGTAGTAACCGCAGGTCAGCGTCGACGGGAAGGTCGACCAGATGAAGTCTCCGGGCGCGGAAACGAAGACGTTTCCGGTGCCGTAGCTCGAGAAGGAAGCGAGCTGGTCCGATGAGTTGGTCGCCGAGACGCCGACGGCGCCCGGGCAAGCGGCCGGATAGTTGAGGGTGTCATCGCTGGCGTTGCCGGCGGCGGCGACAACGAGCGCCTTATACGTGGTTGTCGCTGTCGTGACGGCGTCGCAGAGGGTCTGCGAATAATCCGTTCCGCCCAGGCTGAGGTTGATAACCCGAGCGCCCTTCTGCGCCGCCCAGACGATTCCGTCCGCGATGTCGGAGTCCCAGCCCGAACCGAATGAGTCGAGCGCCTTCACCGGGATCACGGGCGAGGAGTACGCGAGTCCGGCGATGCCAAGGTTGTTGTTCGTGGAGGCCGCGGCGATGCCGGCGACGTGCGTCCCGTGACCCTCATCGTCCGCTGCGGGACCGGAGACGCAACCGCTCCCGGTGAGGCACTCCGCCCCGAGATCGGTCCGTACCCGGCCGCCAAGGTCCTCGTGTCCTGCCGTCACCCCTGTGTCCACGACAGCGAGCGGCACGCCGCCGGTCGCGCTGTACGTTCCGGGGAAGAGCGTCCAGCCCGCCACCGCATGCACCATCTGCGGCGCCCACTGATCCGTCGCGAACCTCGGATCGTTGGGATCTGACAGGAACGCCGTTCGTCGGTGATTCGGCTCGGCGTAGACGACGTCCACCCGCCCGCGGTACGACGCAAGCGCGGATGCGACGGACTCGCCGGGCGCGACCCGGATGACCGACGTGCGCGTCGCCGTCTGGCCGGCAAGCGTGTCGCCTTCGGCCTTCACCTTCGCCGCCGCCGCCGACGGGCGCGCGAACTTGACCAGGATCGTCTTCCCGGGGGCCGCGGTCGCGGAAGGCGCAAGCGCAAAAAGCGCCGCGCCGACGGAGAACAGGTAGCGAATCTTCAAGACGGCTTTACGCATTGTCGGTCGTAACCGCCGACTTCTCTAGACTCGATTCCGTGACGATCTCCTTCGCCCGCGGCGTGCCGGCCCCCGAGTGCCTGCCGGTCGAAGAGCTCGCCGAGTGCGCGAAGGCGGCGATCGAGCGCGACGGCCGCGCCGCGCTCTCCTACGGCGGCGGCGGGGGCTACGCGCCACTCCGCGAGTGGGTTGCCGGGTGCCATGGGGTCGAGCCGGGCCGGGTGTTGCTGACGAACGGCTCCCTGCAGGGACTCGTCTTCCTGGCGACGCATCTTCTCGGCGGCGGAATTGGACGCGTGATCGTCGAAGCGCCGACCTACGATCGGCCGCTGAAGATCTTGGGCGGCCTCGGAGCCGACGTCGTCGCGGTCCCGCAGGACGCTGACGGGCTCGATGTCGGCGCGCTCGAAGCCGCGCTCGACGCCGGTCCTCCGCCTGCCTTCCTGTACACGATCCCGAACTTCCAGAACCCGAGCGGCAGGACGCTCTCGGCCGAACGGCGCCGGCGGCTGGTCGAGCTCGCCCGCCAGCGGGAGCTTCCGGTCCTCGAGGACGATCCGTACGGCCTAGTTCGCTTCGAAGGCGAGCCGCTGCCGACCCTCTTCGAGCTCGACGGGAAGGCCGACGTCGTCTACTCCTCGTCGTTCTCGAAGACGGTCGCGCCCGGTGTGCGCGTGGGCTACCTGATCCTTCCCGATGCGCTCGCGCGCGCCGTCACCGAGCTCGCCGTCTCGACGTACATCTCGCCGAACTTCCTGGCGCAGGCGACGGTGGCGGAGTTCGTCCGCCGCGGTCTGTTCGAGCCGAACCTCGAGCGTGTGCGAGGGTTGCTGCGGGCCCGCCGGGACGCGATGCTCGCCGCGCTCGAGCGCGACTTCCCCGAAGAGGCGAGCTGGTCGAGGCCCGAAGGCGGCTACTTCGTCTGGCTCGAACTTCCTGCCGGCACGTCGGCGGCGGACCTGCTCGCCCGCGCCGAGGAGACCGGGATCACGTTCGTCAAAGGCTCGGACTTCTTCCCGGGCGGCCGGGGCGGGGAGTCAGCCGCGCGGCTCGCGTTCAGCTTCGCCTCGCCGGACGAGATCGGCGAGGGCATCGCACGGCTCGCCGCGCTAGTGCCCTCTCCTGCGTCGGTATAGCTGCGAAGTCAGGATCCCGCCGACGAAGCCGATCGCCAGGCCGATCAGGATTAGCCAGATCAGCGAGACCCGGGCCGTGAACAGCACGAAGTGGAGGTTGACCTTCCTCGAGTTCTGGACGACGAAGGCGATCAACCAGGCGAAGAGCAGGAACAACGCGATCAGGGTCGCGTAAAGGCGAGGCTGAAATTCCTTGACGTCGTCGGAGCTGACGCCGCGGCGGAACAGGCTCACCGGGTCAGTCTAAGCGGCTTGCGATTCGCGTAGCGAGCGCGGGACGAGCCGCGGCTGCTGCGGCGGGGAGAGCCTGCCGCGCTGGTGCGCCCGGAACGTCGGGCATGGTGTTTCGAGGAGGAGGGCGCAGAGGCCCGCGCGTCGGAAATAGCAATCATCGCAGGATGCTTGGGCCTTCTTGCTCATCGTCTCCTTCTTTACGAGATGGGGCCGCCGCAGACGAGTCGCAATCTTAGGGACCGCAGCGCGCAATTCAAGGGTTGCCTGACCGGAATACCCGCAGTTTCCGGCGGTTGTGAATAAGAGGTTAAGAGGCGCTACTTGTCGCCTTAGAAGGCAATTTTGCCAGTGCGCGCAACGCCTGGGGAAAGTTCTGCACAGGGATGACCCGCAGGCCGTCGGCGTAGCGCCTGGCCTCGCGCGCGTTGTCCCCGGCAGGCACAAGGAAGGCGTCCACATGCGCGTCGCGCGCACCGAACGTTTTTTGCTTCAAAGCCCCGACGGGGAGCACATCGCCGTTCTCGTCGATCGCGCCGGTCGCCGCGATGCGGTTTCCGTGGTCGACGTCGTGCCCGAGTTCCTCCAGCACGTCGAGCGCGAAGGCGAGCCCGGCTGAGGGCCCGCCGACGCCCCGCGTGTCGATGCGAACGCGAAGCGGAAGCTTGATCTCAAGCCCCGGGATAATGCCGACGATCGTCCGTCGCGGATAGTCCGGGTCCCTGATCAGGCGGAAGCTGCCGCTTCGAATGGAGCCGTCCCTTCGATACCGGATCTCGACCACGTCGCCGGCTCGGTGGTGCGCGACTACCCGTCGGAGGTCCGGCAGGTTTCGCACGCGCTCGCCGTCGATCGCCACGATCCTGTCGCCGGCGCGGAGCACTCGACTTGCCGGGGCATCCTTCAGCACACGTTGGACGAGCGCGCCGTCCACGAGCCCGGGCACCTTGTAGCCGAGGTGGCGGAGCGCGACTCCGGTGGCGATCTGCTGCGACAACGCCATCTCTTGGAGATCGACCTTGCGCTGCTCCTTGTTGTTCAAGCCAGGAGCGTTGACCTGGTCCTCGTCGACCAGCGAGGCGCCGTCCTGGATGCCGGGGAAGAGCCGTTCGATCAGCCGTGCCTTCCGAAAGCGCACGTCGACGAAGTAGATCCCGCCGCCGTCGCGATCGTCCCGCTCGTCCGGGACCTTCACGAGCGGTCCGAGCGGGTGGGCCGGGTCCGGCAGGAACAGGTAGTCGTGGGAGGGCAGGAGGAACAGCGCCGCAGCCGCGACGACGAGCAGGATCAAGCCCGTTACGGCGAGGCGTAGTGGCGAGAGGAATCTGCTCAAGGGATGCTGCGGAGGAGACCGCCGTCGACCGGGATCACGGTACCCGTCACGTAGCTCGCCCGGTCGGAGGCGAGGAAGCAGACGACGTCCGCGATCTCCTCGGGGCTGCCGAAGCGCTTCAGTGGGATCTCCTCCATGTGCTCGGCGCGCGGGCGGTTCTTGAACGCCTCCGCGAGTCGCTCCGTGTCGATCCTGCCGGGCGCGATCGAGTTGACGGTGATCTTCTTGGGGCCGATCTCCCGTGAGAGCGTTTTCGCCCAGCCGATCACGCCGGGCCGCACCATGCTCGAGAGCACGAGGTTGTCGGACGGCTCGCGGACCGTGCTCGACGCGATGTTGATGATGCGCCCGCGGCCGCTGCGCTCGAGCTGCGGCAGGCAGAGGCTCGTCAGCCGGACGACCGAGAGCAGGAGCAGCTCGACGGCGCTCTCGATCAGGTCGTCGTCGAGCTCGAGCGCGGTTGTCCGCGGGGGGCCGCCGCTGTTGTTCACGAGGATGTCGATGCCCCCGAACGCCTCGACAGTGCGATCGACGAGGCGTTTCAGGTCGGCCGGGTTCGTGACGTCGCCGCGGACGGCGAGAGCGCCGAGCCGGTCGGCCTCGCGCTGCAGCACATCGCGGCGGCGGGCGAACATCGCCACGTTCGCGCCCTCGCGGCTGAGCGATTCAGCAATCGCGAGCCCCATCCCGGCCGACGCGCCGCAGACGATCGCGGTGCGGCCCTTGAGCCCGAAATCCACTATGCCGAGACGCTGAGCACGCCGACGACCTCGCGCACAGCCTCCGCCGAGGCGTTCAGCGCGTCGCGCTCTGCGTCGTCGAGGTCGAGCTCGACGATCTCCTCGATCCCACCGGCACCGAGCTTGACCGGCACACCCATGTAGAGCCCGTCGATGCTGTACTCGCCCTCGAGGTAAGCGGTGCACGGGAGTACCCGTTTCTGGTCCAGCATGATCGAGTCGACCATTTGCGCGGCGGCTGCCCCGGGGGCGTACCAAGCGGAGGTTCCGAGCAGCTCGACGATCTCGCCGCCGCCCTTGGCGGCCCGCTCGACCATCTCCTCGATCTCGGCCTCGGCCACGAGCTTGCGGAGCGGGATTCCTCCCACGTTCGTCGCCGAGACCACCGGGACCATCTGGTCGCCGTGGCCCCCGAGCACCATTGCCGTGACGTCCTTGACCGACGAGCGGGTTTTCCACGCGATGAAGGCCGAGAAGCGGGCGGTATCGAGGATGCCCGCCATCCCGACCACCCGTTCCTTCGGAAATCCGGAGACGCTCTTCGCGACGTGGCACATGGCATCGAGCGGGTTGGACACGACGATGATCACCGCGTCGGGCGACTGGGCGACCGCCTGCTCGGTCACGGTCCCGACGATCTTCTCGTTCGTGGTCACGAGGTCGTCGCGGCTCATCCCAGGCTTCCGCGGCACGCCGGCGGTGATCACGACCACCTCGGAGCCGGCCGTTTCCTCGTATCCGTTCGAGCCGACCACCGCGGGCTCGTAGCCGAGCACGGCGCCCATCTGATTCACGTCGAGCGCCTTGCCCTGGGGCAGGTTCTGGACGATGTCGACGAGCACCACGTCGGCGTAGTCGCGGGTCGCGAGCACCTGGGCGCACGTCGCGCCCACATTGCCAGCGCCGACGACCGTGATCTTCCGTCTCATACGCGCGCGCCGAGCTTGTCGATGATCGCGTCCGCGACCTCGCTCGTTCCGACCGCGGAGGGATCGTCGCGAGTCGGCTTCATGTCGTAGGTGACGCTCGCTCCTTCGGCGATCACCTCGGCGATCCCGCTCTCGAGCCGCTCGGCCGCCTCGGTCTCCTCGAGATGGCGGAGCATCAGCGCGCCGGAGAGCATCATCGCCATCGGGTTGACCTTGTTCTGGCCCGCGTACTTGGGCGCGGAGCCGTGTGTCGGCTCGAAGACCGCGGCGTGGGTGCCGAAGTTCGCGCCGGGAGCCAGCCCGAGCCCTCCAACGAGGCCGGCGGCGAGGTCCGAGACGATGTCGCCGTAGAGGTTCGGCAGCACGAGCACGTCGTATTCCTCCGGCCGCTGCACCAACTGCATGCAGAGGTTGTCAACGATCCGGTCCTCGAATTCGATGTCCGTGTTCTCCTCCGCGGTCTCGCGCGCGACCTGGAGGAACAGCCCGTCGGAGAACTTCATGATGTTCGCCTTGTGCACGGCCGTCACCTTGCGGCGGCCGTTGCGGCGCGCGTAGTCGAACGCGAACTGGACGATTCGCTTGGTGCCCTCGATCGAGATCGGCTTGATCGAGATCCCCGAGTCGCGCCAGACGTGGCCGCCGTGCGCCTCGATCCAGTCGATCAGCTCGGCGACGTCGTCCGAGCCCTGCTCGAACTCGATTCCCGCGTAGAGATCCTCCGTCGCCTCACGGACGATGATCAGATCGACGTCCTCGTAACGCGAGCGCACGCCGGGATACGACTTGCAGGGCCGCACCTGGCCGTAGAGGTCGAGCGTCTTGCGGAGGGTGACGTTGACCGAGCGGAAGCCGGTGCCGACGGGGGTCGTGATCGGCCCTTTCAGGGCGACCCCGGTGCGCTTGATCGAGTCCAGGACGTGGTCGGGAAGCGGGTTACCGCCGTATTCGTCCATCACGTCGGCGCCCGCGTGCTGAACGTCCCAGTCGAACTCGACGCCCGTTGCCTCGAGCACCCGGCGCGTCGCCTCCGCGATCTCGGGCCCGGTTCCGTCGCCCGGAATGAAGGTGACCTCGTGCGCCACGGCGCCGGACTCTAGCTAGATTTCCCCGTCGTGAACGAGTTCAAGCCGGGCCTGGAAGGCGTCGTTGCCGTCGAGACCGCGATCGCGGCGCCCGACCGCGAGGGAGGCGCTCTCCGCTACCGCGGGTACGACATCGAGGAGCTCGTCGGCAGGTACCCGTACGAGAACGTGTGGGGCCTGCTGGTCGACGACGACATCGAGTCGAAAATGCCCGATCCCGAGCCATACGAGCCGAAGGGACTGACCGGAAACGCCCCGGCCGATCTCCAGTCGGAGGTCGCCCACCTCGCGGGCGAGTGGAAGCTCAAAAAGCTCGTCGACATCGACGACGAGCAGGCCCGTGACGATCTCGGGCGGCTGTCCGCGCAGATGATGGGAATCGTTGCCCGCTCGGCTGCGGTCGCCGAGGGTCGCGAGGCTGCGTCCGACGACGTGGTCGCCCAGGGAGAGACCGCGGCGGAGAAGTTCCTGCTCCGGTGGCGCGGCGAGGCCAACCCCGACCACGTCAAGGCGATCGATACCTACTGGATCTGCACGGCCGAGCACGGGCTCAACGCGTCGACGTTCACTGCGCGGGTCGTCGCGTCGACGGGAGCCGATTGCGGCGCCGCGATGTCGGCCGCGGTCGGCGGCCTGAGCGGGCCGCTGCACGGCGGCGCGCCGGCGCGGGTGCTCCCGATGCTGGACGAGGTTGCCCGGACTGGGGATCCCGAGGGCTACGTCAAGAGCGTCCTCGACAGCCACGGCCGGATCATGGGCTTCGGGCATCGCGTCTACCGCGCCGAGGACCCCCGTTCCCGGATCCTTAAACGCGTCGCGGAAGAGGTCGGTTCGCCGCGTTTGGAGATGGCCGAAGCGCTCGAGGAGGCCGCGCTGGCCGAGCTCCACAAGCGAAAGCCCGACTACGTGATCGCGACGAATGTCGAGTTCTACTCGGCCGTGCTTCTTGACGCCGCCGACGTTCCGCCGGATCTGACCCCGGCGATGTTCGCGTGCTCACGTGTGGCCGGCTGGTCGGCGCACATCCTCGAGCAGAAGCAGACGGGCCGACTGTTCCGTCCGGCCGACCGATACATCGGTCCGGGTCCTCGGTCTCTGAGCACTGTCTGACCTCGCGTCAGCCGCCGGCGAGGCGGCCGCGCTGGCCGAGCGCGGCGCGGAGCGGGAAGTGGCGGAGCTCCGCTCGCAGTGGGCGGAGGAGGTCGAGTCGGCGGCGAGGAGCGCGGACTACCGCGAGCGCGCCGTTGCGTACCGCGCGATCGGCCAGTTTCGCTTTCGTCAGAAGCTCGAACTGCTCCGACGGGGACTGGATGACGAGAGCCCGGCGTGCCGCGGGTCTGCGCTCCTGTCGCTGGAGCTCCTCTCGCGCGACTCTCCCGGGGCAGTCAACGCCGACCGCCCGCTCCTGCACAAGCTCGCGAACGCGGACGACAACGCGGCTGTACGGCGTCTAGCGATCCTCTGCCTCAAGAACGGCTCGCCGCAGCGCGACACGATCGTGCTGCTGGAGGGAATCGCCGGCGACGACGAGGAAGACCGCGAGCTGCGTGGGGTCGCCAAGCGGGTCGCGGAGCTGCTGACGAAGAAGTCGCGCGCCCGGTAGGCGACTAGCTCGTTCCGGCGCGCCGCGAGCCGGCGGCCAGACGGGCTAGCGGCAGGGGCAGGCGCCGCGGAAGCCGACCTGGCGCCCGCAGGACGGGCAGGTCCGTCTTCTCGGCCGCCACTCGAGAACGCTCTTGTAGATGCCGGAAAGGGCCATTAGGACTGCAGCCCCGGTGACCGCCAGGAAAAGCGCCGCTTCATGCGGGTCGGGCGCCATTGCAGGGTCTTTCTCCCTGTTCAGTCGTTCTTCGAAACCTTGCGCCGGGCGTGCGGGTGCGCTTTGAAGTACAGCTCGCGCCGCCGCCGGTCGCTGACATGCGTGTAGAGCTCGGTCGTTCCGAGGTCCGCATGGCCGAGCATCTCCTGCACGCTGCGCAGGTCTGCTCCGCCTTCGAGGAGGTGGGTCGCGAACGAGTGGCGGAGAAGGTGCGGATGGATCCGCTCGGGCTCGAGCCCGGCCTTCTCCGCGAGGCGCCGCAGGATCAGGAAGGCGCCGGCCCGCGTGAGCGCGCCGCCCTGGGCGTTCAGGAAGAGCTCCGGGCGATGGCGGCGTTCGAGGAAAGGACGCCCGCGGGAGAGGTAGCGGCGAAGCGCGTCGGCGCCGGGCCGGCCCAGCGGGACGATTCGTTCCTTGCCGCCCTTGCCGATGCAGCGGACGAGCCGCTGGTCGAGATCGACGGCTGTTCGTTCGAGCCCGACAGCTTCGCTCACCCGCAGGCCCGCGCCGTAGAGGAGCTCGACGAGGGCGTGGTCGCGCAGCGCCCGCGGCGTCGTCCCGCGCGCGGCCTCGACCAGGCGCTGCGCCTCGGCCGGCGAGAGCGTGCGCGGCAGCCGGCGGGTCTTGCGCGGCAGCTCCAGCGCGGCGGCCGGGTTGTCCTCCCGCTGGCCGAGGAGTGTCAGGTGGCGGAAGAACGAGCGGGTCGATGCCGTGCGTCGCGCGATCGTGGCGCTGGACAGGCCCTGCGCGCGTAGCTCGGCGATGTAACGCTCGAGCTCTTCGGTCGAGGCGCTGCCGACCGGGCGGCCGAGCCACGCTTGCAGCGCGGCGAGGTCGCGCCGGTAAGCCTCGACCGTCCGCGGCGCCCGCTGCGCCGCCAGAAGGGCAAGGAACCCTTCGAGCTCAGGATCGCGTGCGTCCGTCCCCGGCTTTGTGCGTCGTTTGTGTTGCATCACCTACCCTTTACTCCCTGAGAGAGAGGAATTCCTCTTGGGGAAAGAGGGTGGATGGGAGGAGTGATGCAACACAAAGGTTGTTACAAGCTTCCTCAGGAGCGGGGGTGGGCCTTGTCGTAGACCTTGCGGAGCCGGCGGGCGTCGACGTGGGAATACACCTGGGTGGTCGAGAGGGAGCTGTGCCCGAGCAGCTCCTGGATCGTGCGCAGGTCGGCGCCGCCCTCGAGGAGGTGCGTCGCGAAGGCATGCCGGAGCCGGTGGGGGTGCGGCAGGAGCCGCCGCATCGAGCTGGTGTCGAGCCGCCGGCCGCGCGCGGACAGGAACAGCGCGTTCTCCGCGCCGCGAGCGAGCTTGGGCCGCCCGTCGCGGAGGTACAGGGCGAGCCGGTGCGCCGCCTCCTCGCCGAGCGGCACGACGCGCTCCTTGTCGCCTTTCCCGTGGACGCGGACGCTCTCCTGCTCGAAGTCGACATCGGCGAGATCGAGCCCGACCGCCTCGGCGCTCCGCAGGCCCGCCGAGTACGCGAGCTCGAGCAGCGCCAGGTTGCGCAGGCCGAGCGGCCCGTCCGTTTCCAGGCCGTCGAGCGTCGCGTCGATCTCGTCCGCCTTGGGAGCGTCGGGAAGCCGGCGAGGCCGCCGCGGCGCGAAGGAGGTCTCGGGGACTCGCGAGGGGCCCAATGCGAACCGAATCAGCGAGCGGACGGCGGCGAGCTTGCGGGCGATCGTCGCCGGCGCGAGCCGTCGCCGCGCGCGCCCGAGCTCGGCGGCGTAATCCGCGAGCGTGCGCGTGTCGACGTCTTCGAGTTCTTGGCCTCGGCCGCGCAGCCAGTCGGCGAACTGCTCGACGTCGACTCGGTAGGCGCGACGGGTCGCTTCGGACAGCTTCGGGCTCTCGAGAAAGCGGTCGATCGCGGTCTGCGTGCTCACGCAACCCGATTCGCCCCGCCCTCCGGTTCCCCTACGGCTCGCCTACGACAACTCCCCGGGCAGCAGCGAGAATAAGACGAAATCCGAGCGCCGGCCGAGCCGCGCGTTGTAGCGGGCGGAGCGGAGGACGCCCTCGCGCCGGAAGCCCGCCTTCTCGGCGACGCGCTGCGAGGGCTCGTTCTCGGTATCGGCGCGAAGCTGGAGCCGTTTCACGCCGGGCTGCTCGAACGCCCACGCCGAGACAAGTTTCAGCGCGCGCGTCGCCACGCCTCGCCCCCTGCCTTCGCGCTTGACCCAGTAGCCGGCCTCGGACGTGCCCTCGTCGAGGCCCGGAAGATGGCGAAGCCCGATCGACCCGAGCAGCTCGCCCGTCTCTGCGTCCGTCACGGCGAACGTCGACATCGTCCCGTCGGCCCATGCCGCCCGGCAGAGGTCGATGTACGCCCGCGCGTCGGCCTCCGTGTAGGGCTGCGGAATCTGGTCGAGCCAGCGGGCGATCTCCTCCTCGGCGCAGGCCGCGGCGATCGCAGGAACGTCGTCGTCGACAAAGAAACGCAGTTCCACCACGCCGTCGGAAAGGGGCCGATCCCGCGCGCGAGCAAACACGAGGCCATACGATACGCAGGCGTTTCCCCACGCCTTGCAGGAGGAATCAACCAACGATCCCTCGGAAGGAGGACGGCGATAGCGATCACGTATGACCTGCTCGGCCGGATGGATCTCTCCACGCACGGGATCCGGCCGACAGGACGCGTCTACCACCAGCCGACGACCTCACTGCTCTACATGCATGCCCTGAAGCGCGAGGAGGGCGTGCTCGCCGAGGGCGGCCCGCTCGTCGTCGACACAGGGGACCACACGGGCCGCTCGCCGAACGACAAGTTCATCGTCCGCGAGCCTGGCTCCGAGGATCGGATCTGGTGGAGAGACGTCAACGCCGCGCTCGACGAATCGAACTTCGACGGGCTGCGCGAAAAGGTCGTCTCCCACCTCGAGGGGGTCGATCTCTACGTCGTCGACGCCTACGCGGGTGCCGATCCCGCGCACCGCCTCGGCGTGCGCGTGATCACTGAGAGCCCGTGGCACGCGCTCTTCGCCAAGACGCTGTTCATCGAGCCGACCGAGGAGGAGCTCGAGGAACACAAGCCCGAGGCCGTCGTCCTGCACGCACCGCCGGTCGAATCAGATCCGGACGAGGACGGCACGCGCTCGAGCACGTTCGTCGTGCTCCATCCCTCCCGGCTGGAGGTGCTGATCGGGGGCACGTACTACGCGGGCGAGATCAAGAAGTCGATCTTCACGCTGATGAACGACCGGTTGCCCCTCGACGGCGTCCTGCCGATGCACTGCTCGGCGAATGTGGGGGACGAGGACGACGTCGCGATCTTCTTCGGCCTCTCCGGAACGGGCAAGACGACCCTCTCGGCCGATCCCGAACGGCATCTGATCGGGGACGACGAGCACGGCTGGGGCTCGAACGGGGTGTTCAACATCGAGGGCGGCTGCTACGCGAAGGTGATCCGGTTGTCGCTGGAGGACGAGCCCGAGATCTACAAGGCGACGAACACGTTCGGGACGGTGCTCGAGAACGTCGTCGTCGACGAGGACGGCACGCTCGACCTGGACGACGACACGAAGACGGAGAACACGCGCGCCGCGTACAAGCTCGAGCAGATCGCCAACGCGCTGCCGACGAAACGCGCCGGCCATCCAGGCACGGTCATCTTCCTCACGGCGGACGCCTTCGGGATCCTGCCGCCGATCGCGCGGCTGGGCCGCGAGCAGGCGCTCTTCTACTTCCTGTCGGGGTTCACGGCCAAGCTGGCCGGCACCGAGATCGGCGTCACCGAGCCGCAATCCACCTTCTCGGCTTGCTTCGGCGCGCCGTTCCTGCCGCAGCCGCCGTCGGTCTACGCGCGCATGCTGGGCGAGAAGTTGGACGAGCACGGCTCGACGGTCTGGCTCGTGAACACCGGGTGGACGGGGGGCCCGTTCGGCGAGGGCAAGCGGATGCCGATCGCCGCAACGCGCGCGCTCCTTCACGCCGCGCTCGAAGGCAGGCTCGACCGCGTCGAGTACCGCGAGGATCCGACCTTCGGCTTCGAGGTGCCGGTCGAGGTCCCCGGCGTGGACTCGTCGCTCCTCGACCCGCGCTCGACCTGGCGTGACCCGGAGGCCTACGACCGCAAGGCGCGCGAGCTCGCCGAGATGTTCCGAAAGAACTTCGAGAAGTTCGACGACGTCGAGTCCGAGATCCGCGCCGCCGGCCCTCGCGTTAGCTGACGCCGAAGCTCCTGCGCGTCAGCTAGCGTCCTCAGAGCATGGAAGCGAAGCACGACGTGCTCGTCGTCGGCGCCGGCTGCGCGGGTATGCGCGCGGCGATCGAGGCCTACGACACGGGGGCCGACGTCGCGCTGATCTCCAAAATTCACCCGGTCAGGAGCCATTCCGGGGCCGCGGAGGGCGGGATCAACGCGGCGCTCGGCAACGCTTCCGAGGACGACCCCGAAAAGCACGCGTTCGACACCGTCAAGGGGTCGGACTACCTCGGCGACCAGGACGCGATCGAGATCCTGTGCGAGGAGGCGCCCGGCGACGTCTACCAGCTCGAGCACTGGGGAGCGGTCTTCTCGCGCACCGAGGACGGCCGGATCGCGCAGCGTCCCTTCGGCGCGGCGGGCGAGCCTCGCACCGCCTACGCGGCCGACATCACCGGCCACGTGCTCGTGCACGTGCTCTACGAGCAGGTGATGAAGCGGGAGATCCGCACCTACGAGGAGTTCTTCGCCTGGAAGCTCGTCGTCGACGACGACCGCTGCCAGGGCGTGATCGCGTGGGATCTGGTCAACGGCGGGTTGAAGTCGATCGGCGCGAAGACCGTGATCCTGACGACTGGCGGGGCGGGACGGCTCTACACGGGCACCACGAACGCCTACGCCTGCACGGGCGACGGGATGGCGCTGGCTCTGCGCGAGGGCGTCGCGCTCAAGGACATGGAGATGATGCAGTTCCACCCGACGACGCTGGCGCCCACGGGCGTGCTGATCACCGAGGGCTGCCGCGGGGAAGGGGCCTATCTCCTGAACGCGGAGGGCGAGCGCTTCCTGAAGCGGTACGCGCCCAACGCGATGGAGCTCGCCTCTCGCGACGTGATCTCCCGCGCGGAGCAGACGGAGATCGACGAGGGCCGCGGCGTCGACGGGAACGTCCTGCTCGATCTCCGACACCTCGGCGCGGAGAAGATCAACGAGCGGCTGCACGGCACCCGCGAGCTGTCGATGGTGTTCGCCGGTGTCGATCCGATTCACGAGCCGATCCCGGTCCGGCCGGGAGCCCACTACCACATGGGCGGCGTCGACACCGATCTCGACGGCAAGACGACCCTGGAAGGCCTGTACGCGGCGGGGGAGTGCGCCTGCGTTTCGGTTCACGGCGCGAACCGCTTGGGCGGGAACGCGCTGATGGAGACGATCACCTACGGGAAGCGCGCGGGCCGCCACGCCGCCGATTGGGCGCTCACGCACACGACGGTCGAGGTTCCGCGCTCGGTGGAGTCGGACGCCGAGAGCGAGCTCCAAGAACTGCTCGACCGCGACCGGGGCGAGCGGCCCTGGTCGATCCGAAACGAGCTCGCCGAGACGATGCACGAGAACTTCGGCGTCTTCCGCCGCGAGGAACAGATGAAGGAGCAGGGCGAGATCGTGAGCGGGCTGCGCGAGCGCTATGAGCACGTCGTCGTCGAGGACAAGGGGCAGGTCTTCAACAACGACCTGACACAGGCGCTCGAACTCGGGTTCCTGCTCGAGCTCGCCGACTGCATGATCACCTGCGGCCTCGCGCGCAAGGAGAGCCGCGGCGCGCACGCTCGTCCCTATGACTACCCAGACCGCGACGACGAGAACTACCTGCGGCATACGCTCGTCACGTGGCTCGACGGCCGCCCGCGGCTCGACTGGAAGCCGGTGACGATGACGAAGTGGCAGCCGATGGAGCGGACGTACTGATGCGCCGGCTCCTCCCGCTTCTCCCGGTCGTGTGCGTCCTCGCCGCGTGCGGCTCCGACGGCGGGAACGCGAGCGAGGACGTCGCGCAGGCGGCGAGCAAGACCAACGCGGCGCAGAGCTACGCGATCTCGACGAGTACCAGGATGAAGCTCGGCGAGAAGTCCGTCACGTTCGCCGGCGGCGGCTCCTTCAACGTGCAGAAACGCCGCGGCAAGCTCTCGGTCGACCTGCGCAACCTGACCGAGCTCACGGGCCAGAATCTCGGAACGATCGTGATGATCCTGAACGGGAGCGACCTCTATCTCCGGATGCCGTTCCTGAAGTCGCTCGTGCCGCAGCTGAAGCCGTGGCTGAAGCTCAATCTGCGGCGGGCGAGCCCGCAGGGTCTCGACTTCTCCGCGTTCCTGCAGCTCGGCCAGGGCGGCGACCCCACACAGCTGATCCAGTACCTGCGCGGCGCGACCGAGGTGAAGCGGAAGGGCAAGGAAGACGTGCGCGGCGTAGAGACGACGCACTATGAGATGACCGTCGATCTCGAGCAGGTCGCCAAGACCGCGCCGCCGGCTCAGCGGGCCCGCCTTCGGGCAGCGACGCAGCGGCTGATCCAGATCACGGGCCAACGAAAGATTCCGGTCGAGCTCTGGGTCGACGAAGGGGGTCTCGTTCGCCGGCTCGAGCAGAAGCAGACCTTCCCGATCCAGGGTCGGAAGAGCGAGATGACGACGCGGATGGAGCTCTACGACTTCGGGATCCCGGTCGACGCAGCTGCGCCCGCTTCGAGCCAGGTATCCGACGTGTCGCAACTCGTTCCGCAGGGAAGCGGGGGCTAGTGCAGGTCGCACTCAAGATCTGGCGCTTCGACCCGGAGTCCGGCGAGAAGGAGCTGAAGCGCTACGAGGTCGACGCCCCCGAGTGGGTCTGCTTGCTCGACGTGCTCGACCTGATCAAGGACCAGGTGGACGGCACGCTCGCCTACCGCAAGAGCTGTCGGATGATGATTTGCGGCTCCTGCGGGATGCGCATGGACGGCCGCGCGGTTCTCGCCTGCAAAGAGCGGATGGCCCCGATCGTCGAGCGGGGGCACGAGCCCGTGATCTCCGCGATGGGCAACCTCCCAATCCTCAAGGACCTCGTGGTCGACATGGGCCCGTTCTGGTCGAAGGTCCGGGCGATGAAGCCGTGGCTCGACGCCGGCTACGACGAGGTGTCCGAGAAGGAGCGGATCGTCTCGCAGCAGCAGATGAACGTGATCCACAAGGAAGCGCTCTGCATCATGTGCGGCTGCTGCGTCTCGGAGTGCAACTCGATGGAGGCCGACCCGGACTTCCTCGGCCCGGCGGCGCTCGCGAAGGGATTCCGCTTCGTCGGCGACGTGCGTGACCAGGCCGACGTCGATCGGCTCGAGGAATACAACTCTGAGCACGGGATCTGGGACTGCACCCGCTGCTATTTCTGCAACGAGCGCTGCCCGAAAGGTGTCGATCCGCGCGATTCGATCGCGAAGCTCGGGGCCGAGTCGATCAAGCAGGGAATCGACCGCGACATGGGCGCGAAGCACGCGAAGTGGTTCATCAAGTCGGCCGAGACGACCGGGTGGTTGCGTGAGACGGAGCTCGTCCCGAAGACGCAGGGCGTCGTCTCGGCGATCAAGCAGACGAAGTTCGCGCTCGAGCTCGCAAAGCACGGCAAGGTGCCGCTGCCCTTCCCGCCGCACGTCGCGGAGCGCGTCGGCGAGGCGCGCAAGCTCCACGAGCTGATCCGGGAGCAGGGCCGTGACGGCGCGCTCGGGATCGTCCAGGGCGAGCGTGCGCTCGGCCGGATCGAGCACACCGACGCGGGCGGGGGCAAGCGCGACATCGCAGAGATCACGCCGGGCGAGGAGCCGGCGCCGGCGGGTCATTGACCAAGCTCGCGTATTACCGCGGCTGCCTCGCGTCGCTGTCGGCCAAGGAGCTCGCGATCTCGACGGAGGCGCTGGCACCCAAGCTCGGGCTCGAGCTGGAGCCGCTCGAGTCGGTCACCTGCTGCGGCGCCGGCGACATCCACGAGGCCGAGCCCGATTACTACTTGCACCTGAACGCGCGGATCCTCGCTTACGCGGCCGCTACCGGTGCGGAGACGCTGATGACGATCTGCAACGTCTGCACGCTCAACCTCCGGCAGGCGAACTGGCAACTGATCAACGACCCCGACCTGCGCGCCCGGGTGAACGAGAACCTTGCGACCGTGGGCGTTCCGCCCTACGAGGAGGACGTGGACGTAAAGCACATGCTCTGGCTGATCGCCGAGGGCGACGGCTTCGAAAGGCTGAAGGAGGTCGCGCACCGCGGTCTCAAGGGCCTGAAGATCGCTCCCTTCTACGGCTGCCAGATCCTGCGGCCTTCGAAGCTGCTCGGCTTCGAGGATCCCGATCGGCCGTGGTCGCTGGAGGCGATCATCGAGGCCTGCGGCGGCGAGGCCGTGGACTACCCCGCCAAGATCAAGTGCTGTGGCTTTCCGATCATCCAGGCCCGCGAGGAGGTGGCGATGGCCGAGCTCCTTCAGCCGATTGAGCAGGCAACCGAGGCGGGGGCCGACGCGATGGTCACGCCCTGTCCGCTGTGCCATCTCTCGCTCGACGCGTGGCAGATGAAGCTGAACGACTCGACGGGGCGGACGTTCAAGATGCCCATCCTTCACCTCTCGCAGCTGATCGGGGTCGCGGCCGGCTTTGAGGAATCGGAGCTCAAGTTCAAGCGCCACGTCGTCTCGGTCAAGCCCGTGCTCGAGAAGCTCGAGAGCTGACCGCAAGATTCGAAGTGCCGCGCCGTCTCCAGTTGAAGGAGGGGCAGTCTCCGGCGCGGCGACCCAGGCGGCTGCCGCGCCGGAGCATCTTTTGGAGTGTTTTGGCGCCGATGGCGGGCGCCGTGGCCTGGGGCCATTTTGAGGCCGGCTGGCCGAGGCTCGAGTCGGTCGAGTGCCCGCTCGAGCGCCTGCCGGCGGAGCTCGAGGGGCTCCGGGTCGTCCACCTGTCGGACTTCCACCTTGGCTTCCCGTCGCGCGGCACCCGGGCGGTGAAGCGGGCCGTGGAGTGGACGGTCGAGCGCGATCCCGACCTCGTCCTGATCTCGGGCGACCTGCTCTCGCGCCGGCGCGGCGAGCCTCGGCTTCGCGAGCTCCTCGGGCGGCTGCCGAACTGCTACGCCGTCCTCGGAAACCACGACTTCGCGCACACGAAAGACCCCTTCGCCCAGCCAAGCCCAGTCGACGACCTCGTGCTGCTCGACGAAGCGCGGACGGTCGAGCTGCGTGGCCGCAAGGTGCAGATCGTCGGCGTCGACCCGCGCTCTTACCGCCGCGGACGCTCCCACCCGGAACGGCTCGCGGACCCCGAAGCCGACCTCCGGCTCCTGCTCTGCCACTTCCCGAGCGTGATCGACAAGCTCGAGCCGGGCGTATTCGACCTCGTCCTGGCGGGACATCTCCACGCGGGGCAGATCTGTCTGCCGTGGCCCGGCGGCAGGTTGCGGCTCGCCCACCTGCGCTGGACGTATGTGCAGGGCCTCTACCGCCGCCCCGGCGGCGTCCTGCACCTCTCGTCCGGCCTCGGCACCACCTTCGTCCCCTTCCGTTTCCTCGCCCGGCCCGAAGCGACCGAGCTCACCCTCACGTCACAAACGTAGGCCTTTGTGTTGCATCACTTCCTCCTTTTCCTCCCACCCATGAGGAAGAGAGGTGAGAAAACAGAGATGTGATGCAACACAAACGCAGACAGGTCCCTGCCTACACTGCGTCTATGGACGGGCAGGCGAGCATCTCCCCCGACGTGCTCGCACGCTACGCCGCGGATGCAGCGCGGGAGGTCGAGGGGGTTCGCAACCTCGTGGAGAGCCACCTGCACCGGCGCAAGGGCGTGCGCGTCACCGGCGCCGAGGGGGGCGAAGCACTCGCGGTCGACCTGCACCTCGGGGTCGACTGGGGCGTGTCGATCCCCGTCGTCGGCCGCGCCGTCCAGCAACGCGTGAGCGACTACCTCGAGCAGATGGTCGGAGCGCGCCCGGTCGCGGTCAACGTCGTCATCGACGAGATCGGGCCCAGAAAATGAGTTCACGCATCCACGGCCTGACTGGCCTGACGCTCCAGACCGCGCCGACGGTCTGCCACGACTGCGTGTGGTGGCAGTCACGCGGGAGACGGGCGATCGACAAGCGGCGTTGGATCGAGAAGGCCGAGGAGGAGTGGGGCGCCTGGGGGAGCGTCTACTACGACGACGACGGCCGCGTGCTCGGCTCGATGCAGTACGGCCCGGCCGGTCTGTTCCCGCGGGCTGCGGAGCTCCCGGCGGGGCCGCCATCCGAGGATGCGGTGTTCGTCAGCTGCGCGTACCTCGTCGACCGGGCGAGCCCGTGGGTCCTGCAGTCGCTCTTCCTCGCCGCGATCGGTGAGGCGAAGGACAAGGGAGCGAAGGCGCTCGAAGCGTTCGCCTACCGCTACCCGGAAGGGGAGAGCGCGTACGAGCGCTTCATCGTGCACAAGACCGTCTTCCCGCACGACTGCCTCGCCGACTTCGGCTTTCGCACGATCCACACCGAGGGACGGGTCGAGCTTGCCCGGCTCGAGCTCGGCGGCCTCCAGCCGGTCGCCGAGGGCAAGCGGGCCCGCGTAGTGCGCGTCCTGAAGGAGGCGTTCTCGCCCCCGGCTCCGGTACCGGCGCCTCCGCCCTAAAACCGCGTCAGGCGCTTGATCTGTCGCCAGGCGTTCTCGATCGCCGACGGCGTCGAGATGCCCAGCTTGATGCGTGCGCCGGAAGCGAAATCCAGGCGCTCGACGAGCTTCGGGACGAACGGATCGGCGACCGCGACGAGCATGCCGTCGTCCTCGAAGCGCACGGGAATCGCACGGAGCTCGGCGCCGAGCTCGGGGGAGATCCGAATCGCCGCATGGGGATCGACCGACAGCGTGTTGATGTCCACGAAATCGAGCCGTTCCTGTTTTGCGAGCACCTTGGCGATGTCGTCCTCGAACGCGAAGCCGAGCCGGACGAGGGCCTCGCCCAGCAGTTCGCCTTCCTTTTTCTCCTCGAGGGCCTGATCGAGCTGCTCTGCGGTGATGAACCGACGGTCGACCATAAGCGCGCCCAAGTGTGGCCGCACCTCGTCCTCGAAGAACTTGTGGTCCAGCCTCGCAGGGCGCCGCATGGGGCTTTTATCGTCGTGCAGCAGCGGCTACTTGAGCCGTCTTTCTCCCTCGAAAGATCTGATTTGCGCGTGCGCCGCCCGGCGTAGCGGCGCGGCTTGCGCATTTTTCCACAGGGTGTGGGAATATTCCCGTCAAAGGGGGAACGGATGGCTCTGCGGCCTGTTTGCGGCGGTCAAAGGTCGGCGCGTGTGATGCGTCGTCGGATCGTGATCGCCGATGACCATCCGGCCGAGCGCGCGGGGGTCCGGATGGTTCTCGAAGCTCACGGCTTTGACGTTTGCGCGGAGGCCGCCGATGCGGCGAGCGCCGTCGAGGCCGTGTTGCGCGAACGGCCGGACGTCTGTCTCCTCGACGTCGACATGCCCGGAAGTGGCATCGCCGCCGCTGCAGAGATCAGCTCGAAGCGGCCGGAAACCGCGGTCGTCATGCTGACCGTCTCGACGAATGAGGATGATCTCTTCGACGCCCTCCGCGCGGGCGCAGCCGGTTATCTGCTAAAGGAGACGAATCCTGAGCGGCTCCCTCATGCGCTCAGGGGCGTGATGGAGGGTGAAGCCGCGCTGTCGCGAGCCTTGGTCGCCCGCGTGATCGAGGAGTTTCGCGAGCGAGGCCAGCGGCGGCGAGTTCCGCTCGCACACCGCCGTGCAGTCGATCTGACCAGCCGGGAATGGGAGGTGCTCGAGCTTCTCCGCCACGGGCTTTCGACCGCGGAGATCGCGAAGCGGCTGTTCATCACGCCGGTCACCGTCAGAACGCACGTCGCGTCGCTGCTGCGGAAACTCGACGTGCCAGACCGCGAGGCCGCGATTCGTCTCACGGACGAGGCGCGCTGAGAAATCTCATCGCAAATTAGGCCGATCGGTCTATTGCGTCCGACGCTTATTAGTTGAAAGCTAGAAACCCCTGCGAGCGCCGCCGCCGGCTCCGCTTGCAGGAAATGCAAATACTGCTCGGGCTGCGGCTCGGGGAGAGCGGACAGGGGAGGATGGGAAATGGAGTGGACGACGCTTCGAGGCCTCGTAGCGAGCGCGACGCGGGGTCCACGCCGTATTCGTCCCATCGGGCCGGCGGCCGCCCTGGCGGCGGCGGCTCTCTGTCTGCTCGTCCTCGCCGGTGGGACGTGGGCCTACGTGGGTGGGCCGGCCGGTGCCGCTCCCACCATCGTCAGCGACAAGGCGGACTACCCGCCAGGAGCGACCGTCACGCTTACGGGCGCGAACTGGCAACCCAGCGAGTCGGTCCACATCTTCGTGAACGACGACGCAGGCCAGACATGGAGCCATACCGCAGACGTCATCGCTGCGCCTGACGGGACGATTAGCGACCAGTTCCAGCTCCCTGACTGGTTCGTCGCCGTTTACTCGGTCACCGCGACCGGTGCCGTCTCGGGTAAGGCAACGACGAGCTTCACCGACGCCACATCGGTCTCGAACGTCACCGCGACGCCAGCCCCGACAACGGCGGGACAGGCGGCGAAATACACGGTCGGCTTCAAAACGAGCGGCTCGGGCGCGCTCGCCACCGGCGACACCATCTTCGTCGGTTTTCCGTCCGGGACGGTCGTTCCGTCATCGATCGCGACAAACAACGTGACCGTAACGGTCGGTGCCACGACGCAGAACGCGAGCGCGGTCGTCTCCACGCCGAGCACGACCGCGCCTCAGGTGAAGGTCGATACGCCGTTCGCGATCGGCAGTAACACGAATGTCACCGTTGTGATCGGCTCGACTTCTGCCGTCATCACGAATCCGGCCGCGGGGACGTACCAGCTCAGCGTCAAGACCTCGAGCGACAATACGCCGACAAACTCGGCCAACTACACGATCACCCCGGCCGACACGACGCCGCCGACGTCGACAATCACCTTCCCCGCCAACGGCGGCGCCTACAACGCCAGCGGCTGGGCGGCCGGCTGCGCCACGGCCGGCTTCTGCGGGACTGCGAGCGACAACGCCGGCGGCTCCGGCGTCAATAGGGTCGAGCTCAGCCTGCGCCAAGGGAGCGGCAACTACTGGGATCCGAGCGCCAACTCGGGCGCCGGCGGCTTCACCAGCGCGAGCGAGCTCTTCTTCACCGCCACCGGTACCGCTAGCTGGTCTTACGCCTTCGCCTTCAGCAAGTTCCCCGCCGACGGCGGCTACACGCTGCGCGTGAAGGCGACCGACAACGCCAACAACACCGAAACGGCGCACGGGGCCACGTTCACGATTGACTCAACGGCGCCCGCCGCGCCCACCGGGCTCGGCTCCACGCCCGCCTCGCCCGCGAACAACAACAACCCCAAGATCACCGGCACCGCCGAGGCGGGCTCGACGGTCAAGCTGTACACCTCCAGCGACTGCTCCGGCAGCGCCCTCACCAGCGGCAGCGCCGCCAGCTTCGGCTCGCCCGGCTTCGCCGTCAGCGTCGCCGACGACAGCTCCACCACCTACAAGGCGACCGCCACCGACGCGGCCGGCAACAGCTCCGCCTGCTCGGCCGGCTACACCTACGTCGAGGACTCGACGGCGCCCACCGCGCCTTCCGTCTCGCTTGCCGACGTCAACGCCGCCAACCAGAACGCGGTGCCCTTCACGGTCAGCGGCGAGCCCGGCACCAGCATTAGCTACACGATCAGCGACGGCGACTCGGGCACCGCCAACGTCACCGGCACGGGCACGATCCCCGCCGGCGGCACCTTCTCGACCACGCTCAACCTCTCCGGCCTGGCCGACGGCACGCTCAGCGCCTCGGCCACGCTCACC
>JBKPHH010000018.1:0-25072 GCA_046729795.1 Actinomycetota bacterium
ATGCTGCTCGAACCGCGTTGCGATTGCCGGTTCCGCTATCGAACAGCGTGCCGTCGAAATCGAAGAGCAGCGCTGCGATTCCCCTGGTAGTTACAGATGGAGCGTACCGGGATCGAACCGGTGACCTCCGGCTTGCAAAGCCGGCGCTCTCCCAGCTGAGCTAACGCCCCGGGGCGAATCAGTCTAGCCGCCGTGCAGGGCTTTGCCCGGCGGCCGAGTCCCGTGCTCGGAGACCGAAAGGAGGGGGTTCATGGGGGAACCCTAGGTTCCGCCAGGTCGAAAGCCTGGCGCTCTCCCAGCTGAGCTAACGCCCCCGGAAGCCCAGTCTAGCCTCAGCGTCTGCCGAAGTTGACTACCCAGACCTCGACGTTGAAGCCGCCGAACAGGCGCGCGGCTTTCACCATCGCGACGCCCACCTCGCGCCAGCCTCGGTCGAACAGATTCTCGCGATGGCCCGGCGAGACGAGCCATTGGGCCATCGAGCTCCTGGCCGAGCCGAGATAGTCCTCGCCGTAGGCGATGTTCTCGCCGACCTGTCCGGTAACAGTCCGGTATCCGCTTCGCACGTAGACCAGCAGGAACCCCTGGCCGCAGGGCGTGTGCGAGAAGTCGTTACAGCTGCGGATCGCAACCGCCCGAGATAGCGCCGCGCGGTCGAGCGCAGCCGAGGCTCGGAGCGGCGCCAGTCCGCGGCGTCTTCTTGCGTAGTTCACGAGGCAGCGCATCGCGCGCCGCTGCAGGGTTGCCGACAGGCGCACGTTTGCCTGTCCGCGGCAAACGCTGCGTGGCGCGAGGTAGCCCGCCGAGTGAGCGGTACCCCCCGGGGCCGCAGGAGTGGATGTGCCCACCACCGAGGATGCTGCAACGGCGGCAGTGCACAGTGTGCACAAGCCGATCATCGCTTCCTCCTCTGAAGGTTTTCGTCTCCCGACAAAAGAGATCCTGCAAAGGCCCGGACCTCCCGGAATGCTCGCGAACCTTTACATTCCTACTTGAAAGTCATGATTAGCGCCGCTCGGTGGCCAGCCGCAGGCCGAGCGCCACGAGCACGGCGCCGGTGAGCGCGTCGAGCAGCCGCCCGACCCAGGAGCGACGCAGGAAATCACCCGCCTTGGCGACCGCGAATGCGTAGGCGGTCAACCAGGTCAGCGTCATGCAGCAGAAAACCAGGCCCAGGGCCAGCATCGGGGCGAACGAGTCGCCGAATTGCGGCAGGAGGCTCGTGAAGAAGACGGCCATCTTCGGGTTGCCGAGATTGCTGAGAAGACCCTGTCTGTAGGGCCGCGGAGCCGTGCCGCCCGCGCGGACGGCTCGCGTCCGCCGCCTAAATGCCGCATAGAGCGAATGCAGGCCGAGATAGATCAGATACGCGGCGCCGACGACCTTGAGCGCGATGAAGGCCGGCTCCGAGGCAACGATCAGCGCGGCGGCGCCTGCGCTCGCGGCGACCGTCCAGAGGGCCTGACCGGTCGAGACGCCGGCCGCGGTCAGCATCCCCGCCGTCCGGCCTCCGGAGAGCGTGTTCCGGATCGTCAGGGCCGTGTCCTGACCGGGCGTGACGATGACGAGCACGGACACGCCCAGGAACGCGGCGAGCTGGCCGATCACGGCCCGAGCCTACCGTCCGGGGAAAAGCCGGCGGCGTGAGCCGCCGGCTCGGGGGAGAGGAGGAACTAGGTCAGGCTGCGCGGGCGAGCCGCTCTTCGTGGCGGGCTCGCGCGATGATCTCATCACGATCGCCGAAGCGAACCTGGGCGCGCAGCGTGCGGTGCTCGTCCCACAGACGCTCGAGGTGCTCGTCGAGCTCCTTCAGCTCCGTGGACAGCGCGGGATCCGAACCCTCGCCGAGGACGCGCCAAAGCTCCGCGCGGCGCTCCGTGGCGGTGTCGATCTCCCGCCGGATCTCCTTAAGGGTCTTCATGTTCGTTTCCAACGATTGAACGCACCCCCCTATTCCTAGTGATAACCCAGCTCGCGGAGACGTTCCTCGCCGATCCCGAAGTAGTGCGCGACCTCGTGGAGAACAGTGACCCGGATCTCGTGCTCGAGCCGTTCGGGGTCGTAACCGAACGCCGCCTCGAGCGGGCGCTGGTAGATCGTGATCTTCGCCGGCAGATGCACCGGCTGCTCGAACAGGCCGAGCAGGGTCGGCTCGTCGGGGTGGTGCTCCTCCACGACCACGGCGACGTTCTCGAGCCCGCGCGCGATGTCGTCGGGGAGCGAGTCGAGCGCGTGCAGGACGTGCTCCTCGAAGGTCACCAGGTCGGTCGTAACGGCGGTCGCACGACCAAGAACCGGATGGTCAGTAATCCGAAGGCGAAGCCGCCGATGTGCGCGAAGTAGGCTACGCCGCCGCCCGCCTGGGGCTCGACGAGCGAGAACCCACCGATCCAGAGCTGGAACAGGAACCAGAACCCGAGAAAGAAGATCGCGGGCACCTCCTGGAGGAAGAAGAAGAATCCGAGAATGAACGCCGTCAGCACGCTCGCCTGCGGCAGGAGCAGGAAGTAGGCGCCGAGCACGCCGGCGATCGCGCCGCTCGCGCCGACGTTGGGGATGCTGGCGGCGGCGGTGTCGCCGAACTGCAGCGTGACCCACGTCTGCGACGCCGTCGCCGCCAATCCGGCTGCGAGGTACCAGAGGAGGAAGCGGACGCGGCCCATCGAGTCCTCGACGTTGTTGCCGAAGATCCAGAGGAAGAGCATGTTCCCGATGATGTGCAGCCAGCCGCCGTGCATGAACATCGAGGTGAAGGCCCCGTTCCACCAGGAGAGGTGGGGCACGCCGGCCGCGGGTGAGGCGCACGGGCTCTCGACCGTGCACGGGTAGTAGCCGTAGCGCAGCACGTCGTCCTCGACGGGCGTTCCGCTGACTTCCCAGATCCACACCAAGCAGTTGACCGCGATGATCGCGACCGTGACGATCGGAAACGACCGCGTCGGGACGTTGTCTTTGAGCGGAAACACGCGCTAGCGAATGACGAGCGCGAGCAGCGCCTTCTGGGCATGCAGGCGGTTCTCCGCCTGGTCCCAGACCGCAGATCGCGGGCCGTAGAGCACGTCCTCGGTGATCTCTTCGCCGTAGTGCGCCGGCAAACAATGGAGGACGATCGATTCCGGGCCCGCAAGACGGACGAGCTCCTCGTCGATGCCGAAGCCGGCCAGATCGCGGAGCCGGCGCTCGCGCTCCTCGTCCTGGCCCATGCTCGTCCAGACGTCGGTGTAGAGGACGTCGGCGCCCTCGGCGGCCCGGCGCGGATCGTGCGTGAGCCCGATCGTCGCGCCGGAACGCTCCGCCGCCTCCTTCGCGATCGTGACGGCCTGCTCCGTGGGCTCGTAGCCCCCCGGCGTCGCGGCGACGAAGTTCGCCCCGAGCTTCGCGCAGGCGACCATCAGAGACGCGCAGACGTTGTTGCCGTCGCCGACGTAGACCACTCGGACACCCTCGAGCCGGCCGAGCCGCTCGCGAATCGTCATCACGTCGGCGAGCGCCTGGCAGGGATGCGCGCTGTCGGTCAGCCCGTTGATGACCGGGATCGACGCGTGGCGCGCGAGCTCCTCGACGTCGTCCTGCGCGAAGGTGCGGATCATGATCCCGTCGAGGTAGCGCGAGAGCACTGTCGCCGTGTCCCGGATCGTCTCTCCGCGGCCCAGCTGCAGATCGGTGGCGGCCAGGTAGAGGCCGTAGCCACCGAGCTGCGCGATGCCCACCTCGAGCGAGACCCGCGTTCTCGTGGAAGGCTTCTGGAAGATCATCCCGAGCGACCGGCCGGGGAGCAGGTGGTGCTCCTCCCGCCGCTCGAGCAGGGTCTTCAGCTCGTCGGCGAGGTCGAGCGCGGCGAGGAGCTCACCGGGCTCCCAGTCGGCCACGCGGGTGAAATGGCGGCCTTTGAGGTCTTCGGAGACTGCCAGCATTTGGCTTGGCCATGCTAGACGGTGACTACTTGACAACGAGAGACTTAGATTTTATAGTTTCGCTAACATGAGAAACGAAAGGAGGGATCAGATGGCCACACTCGTACGCTTCGAACCGTTCCGCGAGCTCGCATCGCTCCAGAACGAGATGAGCCGGTTTATGAACTCCGTCTGGGGTGCCGGCAACGGCGAGACGAACAGGACCTGGGTGCCGGCCGTCGACGTCTGGGAGACCGACACGGAGTTGGTCTACGCGTTCGATCTGCCCGGGATCCCTGAAGACCGCATCTCCATCGAGTTCGAGGACGGCGCCGTGACGGTGTCGGCGACGCGCGAGCGCACGACCGAGACCGACGAGGATCGGTTCTACCGCTTCGAGCGTCGGTTCGGCTCGTTCTCGAGGACGCTTACCGTCCCACAGGGCGTGACCGAGGAGATGATCGGCGCGGAGCACAAGGACGGCGTCCTCGAGATTCACGTCAAGAAGCCCGAGCAGCCCAAGCCGCGGCGGATCCAGATCGGCAAGGGCAGCCAGGCGACGATCGAAGGCTCGGCGAAGAAGAGGTAACTCGCGTCTCGCCGGCGCTTCGGAGAGGCGGCAGCTGCCGCCTCTCGTTCTTCAGCGGATTTCTGCCGCGAGCCCGGCCTGCTCGAGCAGCTCTCTCAGCCGCGTCAGCCCGGTGAACATGCGGCTCTTCACGGTTCCGAGCGGCTGGCCCAGGCGCTCCGCAAGCTCGGACTGCGTGTAGCCGCCGTAGTAGCCGAGCTCCAGCGCTTCTCGTTGCTCCGCCGGCAGCTGCCGCAGTGCCTCCTGCACGACACGTCTCCTGAAGAGGTGCTCGGTCTTGTCGTCGACCTGCGGCTCCTCGACCGCATCGAGCGGCTCGCCCCGGCGGCGTTCCTCGCGCCGGACGAGGTCGACGGCGCGCCGATGGACGAGGGTCAGGATCCAGGTGCTCGCCTTGGCCCGTTCGGCGAGGAAGCGGTCGGCTGAGCGCCAGACGGCCAGGAACGCTTCCTGCACGGCGTCCTGCGCCAGCGCCTCGTCGCGGAGGATCCGCAGCGCGAGGCGGTAGGCGATCCCGCCGAAGCGGTCGTACAGCTCCGCGAGCGCCGTGTCGTCCGAGCTCGCCACGAGCGAGAGGACGGCCTCGTCGGTCATGTGGGCGAGGTCGCTCACGCCGGCTCCGAGACGACGATCGGGGTCGTCGTCGGTCTCGTCGCGCCGCCACGTCTCTCGATCGTGACCGCCACTCGCGCGCCCTTGGGCAGGGGTCGCGTGAGGAGGAAGCGGACGCGCCCGCCTTCGAACAGGCCGGCGGGCCTCGCGACGCTGCCCTGGACGACCCAGGCCTCGTAGGTCTTGCCCGACGGCGCCGGGGCCAGCCTGGCCGTGAGGACGGCGTCACGGTCTTCGGTGACGGAGATCCTTCCCTTGGCGCCCTGAAGGTCGAGATAGCGCGTCCCGGGACCGTTCGAATTCGAGGCCCAGAGAGCGATCGCGACCGCGGCGGCGACGGCTGCAGCGGCCCCTGCGGGAATCCCCCAGCGCAGGCGACGGCGCAGTGGAATGACGTTCGCTCGCTCGGCGCGTGCTTGCTGAAGAATCCGCTCGCGCAGCTCTGGCGGCGGCGCGGGGCCGTCGGCGGCGTAGGCGAGCGATGCGGCCGCCTCACGGAGGCCGACGAGCTCGCGCTGGCAGCGCTCGCAGAGCGCGAGATGCTGTTCGAACTCCCGCTCTTCCGCTTCGGCGAGTGCGTCGAGCGCGTACGGCGCTACCAGCGCGTGGGGGTCGTCGACCGGCACCTAGAAGAAGTATGGGGCGACGCTGAGCGCGCCGAGCATGTACCAGACGCCGAAGGCGAGGCTGCTCATTCCGAGGACGGGGGCCAGCCGGTCGAACGACATTTGCAGCGGGCGACTCGCGAGCGTGGCTCCGAATCCCGCCGAAACCAGCATCATCGAGACCGCGGTGAACGCCGCGAACAGGCCGAGGGCGATCACGGCGAGCACGTGATCGTTGATTGCCGCGAGCAGGAGGACGCCGACGCCGGCGCTCCCGCCCATGCCGTGCACGAGCCCGATCCCGAAGGCCTGAAGCGGCGAGCGGGCGCGGTTGTGCGGGTGCGAATGAGTCCGGAACGCGCCCCGCCGCCAGCGCACGAGAAGCCACACGGCGAGCGCGACGATCACAAGACCGACCGAGGCTTCCGCTCCTTCCTGGACGGGGCCGGGCAGGTAGGCGTTGAAGAGCACGATCGGCAGGCCGAACAGGAAGAGCGTCGTCGCGTGCCCGAGGCCCCACGCGAAGCCGAGGCGGCGGGCGGCGGAAGAGCTGCGCTCCCGGCCGGTGGCGACGAGCGTCGTCACCGCGGCGAGGTGGTCCGGGTCGGTCGCGTGCCGTAGTCCGAGCAGGATCGCCACGAGCGCGATCAGGGCGACGGTCGTCCCGTCGGAGAACTGCACGATCCAGTCGTCGATGCCGAACATTTTCTAGCTCACCTCCGGGAGTGCTCGTACGGTCATGGCGACGCCCGCGGCGAGGATGACCAAGGCGCTTGCCGCGGGCAGGAGTCGAATCAGCCGCCCGTCGAAGCCGACGCGCGCGAAAGTGCGCCGGGCCAGCACGGCGACGAGCCCGACCGCGCTGATCGTGGCGGCCAGGCCCGCGCTGAAGGCGACGATCAGCAGCAGCCCGAACGCGACCCGGTGTAGCGAGATCGCCGCGAGCAGGACGACGAGCGCGGAGGGGCAGGGTAGGAGCCCGCCCGAGATCCCCACGGCAAGGAGCGATCGGCGGTCCAGCTCGTGGTGATGGTGGTGATGGTGGCGGTGCGGCCGTGAGCGCTCGTACAGGACCGACGCGCCCACGCCGACGACCAGCAACCCGGCGACCAGGTTCAGCCACGGATAGAGGCGATCGGGGACGACGAACTGCGACAGGAGGAGCGTGACGAGCCCGAGCGCGAACACGCCGATCGTGTGAGTGACGGTCACGATTCCGCCGAGGAGCAGCGCGTGTCTCGGCGTCCCGCGCTGGCCGACGAGGTAGGCGGTCACGATCGCCTTGCCGTGCCCGGGCGAGAGCGCGTGGGCGGCACCCCAGAAGAGCGCCGCGCCGAGCGAGGCGAGGAGGACCACCAGGCTCAGGTCTCCGCGGCCGATCAGCGCGGCGAAGCCGGAGTCTCCGTGGCTGGGGCCTGACGCCTCGCCGCTCACGGTCGGCGGCGGATCGTTCGTCGGCGCGAGCTTCGCCGCGATCGAAACCGTGTCGGGCGGGCTCGAGAGAAGATCCTTCGGGTAAGCCCGCAGCTCCTGGCTTCGGCTGACCGCGTCAGCGCCGACGACGACCTCCTTCCAGCCGATCCGGCCGGGGTAGTTCGTGTCGCGGTAGCGGATCTCGGCAGGCCCGGCGATCAGCGGCCCCCGAAGCACGAGCTCGAGGCGCGTCGTCCGTAGGCCGCCCGCGCCGGGTGGATGCGCCAGCGCGAAGCGGGTCGGCGTCAGCCGCGCCGGCTTGCCGTCGACGGTCAGGCGCGCGCCGGCTGCGATTCGACGCGCGTAGGTCCGGGCGTCGATCTTGCCGGCCTGGAAGGTGGGGATCTCGGCCAGGTCGAGGACGTACTTGACGTACAGCTGGTTGCCGGCGACCTCGACGCGGCTGAAGTGATTGATCGTGAAGTTGCCGAGCGGGTGCGCGAGCGCGGCCGTGGGCGCGGCGAGGGCGGCGGCCAGGCCGAGGAGGACGACGAGCTTCCTCATCGCGGCGACCACCGGACGGAAAAGTGCGGGTTGAGGTCGAGCGCCTTGCGAAGCCAGCGCTCTGCTTCGGACGGGCGGCCGAGACAGCGCTCGATCCGCGAGCGGTGGAAGTACTTGAGCGCGTCCTTCGTCCCGAGCCGCAGAGCGCGTTTCGAATAATCGAGCGCCTCGGTGCAACGCCCGTTTCGCGCGAGCGCCCAGGCAAGCACATCGTCGCCGTCGATCGAAGGTCGCAGCCGGCGGGCCGCACGGGCGAGCTCGAGGCTCTCGGAAAGCCGGATTGCATGGTCGACGCGGAAGAGCGCGCTCTCGAGGTCGGTGCGAACGCCGTTCGCGGCCATGAGCCGGTCGATCGCCCCGATCAACGCGTACTGGCGGCGGGCGAGCGCCTGTTGCCCGGATCGCTCGTAGAGGTCGCCGAGGATTGCCACGAATTGGGGTAGGGGAACCGTCTCGGCTGCCCCTCGCTCCAGTGCGATCGCCCTTCGTGTTCGGCCGCGCGCGAACTCGACTTGCGCCAGCGCGTCGAGCGCGTAGACGTAGCCCGGCAATGCGGAGAGGGCGGCGTGATACTCGCGGGCTGCCGACCTCAGCCGGCCGGTCGACCAGTAGAGCTTCCCGAGCTGAACGTGGGTCCAAGCGGTCGGCTCATGTCGGCCTGTCGCCGCTTCGACCGCGAGGCGCATCGCGCGGATCGCTCCGGGAACGTCTCCGACGAGCTCGCGCCCGTATGACACGCGCGCGAAGCCGGCGAGATTCGGTTTCGTCGCGGCCATCCGGTCGAAGTGCGCGAACGCCTCCTCGTAGCGGCCGAGCTCGACCAGCGCGTCGCCGACCACCGCGTCGTTCCGGGCCCGACGTCCGAGCACGAGCGCTTCGCGGAAGCGGTGCCGGCTAAGTGCGAGCGACCCGAGCCCTCCAATCGCTTCGCGGTTCCCCGGCTGCAGGCGAAGTGCTCGCCGAAGCGCCGCCTCCGACCTTGCGTAGTACGAGGCGTCTCCGGTCTCGCGGGCCTTCTGTTGGAAGTTCAGGCCTAGCGCGATCAACTCGTTTGCAGATCGGGCGGGTGCGCCGGTTGGCGCGGCGCCGGCTTCCGTCGAGTTGCGAAAGGCCCCGCCGAGGAGCAGGACGGTGGCGGCGAAAGCCGCCACCGTCCCTGCGAGGAGAATCCGCCGTCGCGTCACGGGTTGACGTGCTGGCGGCTGCGACCGTCCCAAGGCGAAGCCAGGAACGGGAACGCCGAGGGCAGGACCTTGTCGTTTACGGAGACGCCGTCTCCGGCACCTGCGAACGCTGGCCCTCCGACGACGGCGATTGCCGTGTCGGTGACGTCGTCCGCCGGCTTGCGTCCGTTCGGCCAGCTGGCACCCGGTGCCGAGCTGACGTCCAGGCGCAACAGCTCCGACAGTCCGGGGTCACCGGGACCGTACTTGAGCAGTGCGTTGACGAGGTCGTCGCGCGGCGTGGCCGGGACCGGGGCGCTGAATACGAGCGAGAGCGCGAGCGCGAAGCGGGGGTTCCGGTAGTAATCGATGAACTCGCCTTCGTCCTCCGGCTCCGTCGCATTCCAGCGGTCCTTGTCCTTCGTCCCGATGATCAGCTCGTTAATGAGCGGGTTCGCGAGCCGCTGCACCTGCACGAAACGGCCGAAGCTCCGACCGCGTCCGCGCACGGTGACGAGCGGGCGCGAGGTGCTGGCATAGGCGCCGAGCTTGGGTTGCGACGTGGCGTCGGGGCTCTTCTCGTCGCGGGTCAGCAGGCTTGCCGGCACCTCGAGCGCGATCGTGTGGACGTTGAAGCCCGAAAGCATGTCGATGCCGGGGCTGCGCAGGTTCAGCGTGTCGAACGCAGCGCCCAGGTCGATCGCGAACGGGTCGTCACGCTGACCGGCGAAGACGCGGATTCCGCTGCCGAGGTCGTAGATTCCCTGAGCGGCAAGCGCGTCGTAGTTGGGCATCGTGCGCGGGCCCACGTTCGACGGCACGGCGATTTTGTCCACGGACATGCCGAGGGGCATGCGGTGGCCGTTCCTGATCATCGTCACCGAGTAGTGCTGCCGGACGCCGATTCCCGGTGAATCCAGCGAGGTGATCGGCGGAATGACCGAGCCGTTGGTCGGTGGAACGTTGCCGACGTAGGCGAGCGGCAGCCCGAGGCTGTCCACCGGCCCTCGGATCTCGTTCGTGAAACGGAACTCGAAGCCGAGGTCCTCGACGCCGTCCTTGTCGTTGTCGACATGGAACGCGTACTTGACGCTCGGGTCGAAGTTGAAGTAGTTCGGCCCCGAGCTGGGCTCTTCGCCCGGGATCACGTCCATGATCAGCTCGACCTTGCCCGACTTGCCCGGCTCGTTGCTTCGGAAGAAGAAGAAGTCGGTGATGTCGGCGGTTGGGTCGAGCGCGATCAGGGGCGCCTCACGATGGCTCGCGGCCTTGCCCGCCTGGGGCTCCGGCCCGGCGAGCACGATCGCGGCGGCGAGCGTCGCGGCAAGCGCCACCATGAGTGCAAGTGAGAGCTTTCGCATAGGTTGCGGCTCCTCCCTCGAGTAGGAACAGGGGTCGCCGCGTATTCGCCCGAGGGGGCGGGACCGGTTCGGTCCAGGTTTGGGGGTCTGACCCCGGGACACGTCGGGAGCCGCCGACTCGACGCTCCGAGGACAGGTCCAAACGGCCTAGCTTCGGTGCCAGAGCACCGGCCGGGTCCGGCCGGGCCAGGTACGTGGTTTGATTACCCTGCAAAGAAGGAGGTTTTCGACCCTCAACCTCGGCTCGAGGAAGGGACGAGGGGCAGCTCTCGGTCGGCCAGGTCCAGGGGTCAGACCCCTGGACCTGGCCCGTTAGGGCGCGATGCGTGTGCCGCCCGGGAGCGCTTCGGCGGAGGTGATCAGCGCCTCGTTGCCCGTGGCGCGGGCGAAGTCGATCGCCGCTTCGACCTTCGGCCCCATCGAGCCCTCGGCGAGCTCCGAGAGAAGCGCTTCCGCCTCGTCGGCCGAGAGCTCGCCGAGCTTCTCTTCGTGCTCCGTCCCGAAACCCCGAACGACGGCGGAGACGTCGGTCAGGATCACAAGCCGCTCGGCACCGAGCTCCTTGGCCAGCAGCGCCGAGGCGCGGTCCTTGTCGATCACCGCGTCGACGCCGTCCAGCCGCCCGTCTCGGCGCGCAACGGGAATCCCTCCCCCGCCGCACGCGACCGTGATCAAGCCGGCGTCCAGCAGCGCGCGCACGGCCTGCAGCTCCACGACCTCGAGCGGCGCGGGGGAGGGAACGACGCGGCGCCAGCCTCGGCCGGAATCGTGTGTGACCACCCACCCGCGCTCGCGCCCGAGGGTCTTCGCCTGCTCCTCGTCGTAGAACGGCCCTATCGGTTTCGTCGGCTCGCCGAATGCCGGGTCGTCCTTCGCCACGACCACGTGCGTCAGCAGACAGACGACGGGACGATCCGCGAGCGGCGCGAGCTCGGATTCGATCAGCGCACCGATCTCCGCCTGCGTCTGAGCGACCGCGATGTACAGAGGGAGCGGCGGGACCTCGTCGGCAGCCCGCTCGTGCCGCCGCAGCTCGTTACCGACCTGCGGGCCGTTCCCGTGCGTGACCACCAGGCGGCCGTCGTCGAGCAGCGGCCGCAGCGCCTCACAGGTGCGCCGGAGGTTGGCGCGCTGCTCGGCGATCGTCCCACGCTCCCCCGGCCGCATGAGCGCGTTGCCGCCGAGGGCAACGACCGTCGTCACACGAGGGCTTCGGCTTCTTCGCCGATCAAGCCGTGCTCGGCGAGCACGTCGGCGAGCGTCGGCTCGCCGATTTCCTGCAGCTTGTAGCGGACTCGCAGCGCGGGCTTGTCGAAGTCGATCAGCCGGCGCAGGTCGATCGGCGTTCCGATCAGGACGACCTCGGCATCGGAGCGCGCGATCGTCTCGCGCAGATCCTCCATCTGGCTCCGGCCGTAGCCCATCGCGGGCAAGAGCTCACCGACGTGCGGATAGGCCTGAAACGTCGCCGCGATCGAGCCCACCGCGAACGGGCGGGGATCGACGAGCGCCGCCGCGCCGTGCTGCTTCGCCGCGAGCACCGCAGCGCCGAACGTCATCTCGCCGTGGGTCAGCGTCGGCCCGTCCTCGATCGCGAGGACGCGCTTGCCGGCGATCTTGATCCCGTTCTCCTCCACCTCGAACGGCGAGGCCGCGAGCACGATCTTCGCGGTTGGATTCGCGCCGCGAATCGAGTTGACGACGGCGTCGATGCCGTCCTGCGGCGCCGAGTCGACCTTGTTGACCACGCAGACGTCCGCCATGCGCAGATTCGTCTCGCCGGGGTGGTAGCGGAGCTCGTGACCGGGACGGTGCGGATCGACGACGACGACGTGCACGTTGGGCTTGATGAACGGCGTGTCGTTGTTGCCGCCGTCCCAGACGATCACATCGGCCTCCTGCTCTGCCCGGTCGACGATCGCGGCGTAGTCGATGCCGGCGAAGACGAGATTGCCCTCGGCGAGATGCGGCTCGTACTCCTCGCGCTCTTCGATCGTCGCGTCGGCGGCATCGAGGTCTTCGTAGCGCTCGAACCGCTGCACGGCCTGTTTCGTCAGGTCGCCGTACGGCATCGGATGCCGCAGCACGGCCACCCGCTTGCCGCTCTCGCGCAGCAGGGCGGCGACGCGCCGAGTCGTCTGGCTCTTGCCCGCCCCGGTGCGCACGGCGCATACCGCGACGACCGGCTTCGAGGACGTGAGCATCGTTTCGCGCGGCGAGAGCAACGTGTACGTCGCGCCGGCGGCGAGTGCACGCGAGCCGATGTGCATCACGTGCTGATGCGAGACGTCGGAATACGAGAATACGACCTGGTCGACCTCGCGCTCGCGGACGAGCTCTTCGAGGCCGGCCTCGGGGACGATCGGGATCCCGTCGGGGTAGAGCGCCCCGGCGAGCTCGGCAGGATAGACACGACCGTCGATATTCGGAATCTGCGTCGCCGTGAACGCGACGACTTCGAACTCCTCGCGGCCGCGGTAGACGACGTTGAAGTTGTGGAAGTCTCGCCCGGCGGCGCCGACGATGATCACGCGCGTACGTATCGTCATGATGAATAAAGCATATGCAGGTACACAGGACAGTACTCGTCGTGCTCGTGCCGGCGCTGGCGGTCACGCAGGCCTCGGCGGCAAACCTGTCGGGGCCCGGGGAGCGAGCAAAGCAGACCGTGCGCTTGATCGCGGCCGGCGGCCCGCGGGTCGCGGGCTCTGCCGCCGAGCTGCGGGCTGACAACTACGTGGCAGGCCGCTTCAGGCGGCTCGGCTACCGCGTCAGGATCCAGCCGTTTCCGCTACCGCGCGGAGGAGCCTCGCGCAACGTCGTGGCCGTTACCGGCGGCCCGGTCCGCGCGATCGTCCTCGCGCACCTCGACGGCGTGCGTGCCGGGCCGGCTGCGAACGACAACGGCTCCGGCGTCGCGACGATGCTGGAGCTTGCGCGGTACTTCCGGAAGACTCGAGGCGTCCTCTTCGCCGCCCTGGGCGCGGAGGAGCGGTTCGAGACCGGCTCCCGGTTCCACCTCGGCTCGCAAAGGCTCGTGCGCGGGATCTCGAGAGCTCGCGGCCCGCTCGTGCTCTCGCTCGACATGGTCGGTGTGGGTCCCACGCTGAACGTCCGGGGTCTCGAATCAGCTCCCAACCGCTCCGCCCGCATCGCGCTCGCGGCGGCAAGGCGGCTGCGTCTGCCGGTGTCCTACCGGCAGGACACGGGCCAATCCGATCACGCCGAGTTCACGCGGGCGGGCATTCCCGCGGCCTGGATCGAATGGCGCTGGGATCCCTGCTGGCACTCGGCCTGCGACCGGACGGAGCGCCTGATCCCTTGGAAGCTCGCCGCGGCCTTCCGGCTCACGACCGAGTCGATTCGCGCCGTTACGCCTTGAGCGTCTCTTTGACCCGGTCGGCGACGGCCGTCATCTCGACGTCGGCGCCGGTGACCTCGTGCAGGAGCTCGTCCGCGGTCGGCCGCTGGCCCTCGGACCAGAGCTCCCGGAGCAGCGAGCCGGCCTCGCGCTTCGAGAACCAGGCGTTGCCGAACTTCTCCCGCAGATGGGCCCGGAGCTGGGCCTCGAACGCCCAGGAACGCAGGTATTCCGTCACGTAGAAGCCGGCGTCGATGTCGGAGAGGAAGTCCGTGTCGCTCGGCTCGATCTTGAGCGCGTCGGCGAGCAGCTCGACGTAGCGGGGCCGCAGCTCGTCGATGTCGTCGGTTTCGTGAAACTCGAGCTCGTAGAGCAGCTTCGCGGAGTAGCGGCGCACGAAGTAGAGCAGTCCGGTCGCGCCCTCCTGAGCGAATTCCTCCGGCCGCGGCACGTCGAGCCGGCGTGTGAGCCAGGCTGGCTCGTCGGTCAGGTGCTGGAGCAGCATCGCCCAGCCCTCGGTGACGGCGTTGTCGCCTAAGCGGCGCTGCTCCATCGGGAGCTCTTTCGCGGTGTGCGCGAAGTGCTCCGTGTGGCCGGCCTCGTGGAAGAGCGCGCGCCAGTCGTCGGCCCCGCCGATCGGCTGGATGACGAGCACGACGCGGTCGGGCACCTCGATCGGGGCGCAGAAGGCGCGCGGCGTCTTTGACGGGCGCTGTTCGAGATCGAGCTCCACGTTCTGCTGCGCGCGTAGGTCGATGCCGAGATCGCCGAGGGTCGCCTCCAGGGCGGGCAGCATCTTGTCGGCCGGGAAGAAGTTGTCCCAGTTCTCCGCGCGGAAGACGCGTGGGACGTCCCAGCGCTTCGCCTCGTCGAGCCCGACGCCGACGCGGTCGCGGAAGAGCTTGTCGGCGACCTCCTCGTAGAGCTGCTCGGTCGAGGACAGGAAATCGCGGCACTGGGCGGCGAGCTCCTCGAGCTTAAAACCGAACCGCCGGTAGAGCTCGGCGTAGGTCGGCGCCCCGAGCTCCTTGATCGCCCGCTGGCTGATCTCGACGGCGTCGCGATAGACCGGGTTCAGGTGCTCGTCGGTGAGTCTCGTCCGCTCGGCGTCGAGCCGTTGCCGGCGATCGCGGTCGGGCTCGTTCGCGATCGTCGGGCGCAGCATGCGGTACCCGACCTTCTCGCCGTCGACCTCGGTTTCGAGCTCGGTCTCGAGCGCGGCGATCTTCTCGCTGTGCTCCCGCGTGAGATCGCCCAGGTAGCCCTCGCACGCGAAGCGCCAGAGCGAGCGGACGCCCCGGTCGCCGTTCACCGCCGCCCCGAGCTGCTGAGCGCGTTCGACTCGAGTCAAATGGGCGAAGCGCTCGTAGATCGGCTCGAGCTCGAGCCGCTCCTTCAGTCCGGCGAAATGGAGGTAGTACTCCTCGTCGAGCTCGGCGATGAAACGGTCGGCTTGCTCGCGGTACGCGTCGAGCTCTTGCGGTGAAGGTGGGGCCGCTGCCACGGGACCGTAGGATATCGGCGTGCGTGAGATTCGCCTCAAGTCCGAGCGCCGCACCCAGCTGATCGACATCACCGAGGAGGTTGCGCAGGCGCTCGGCGACCCCGACGGGGCCGCAGCGGCCCTCGTCTACGTCCCACACACGACGGCGGGCGTCACGATCAACGAGGACGCAGATCCCGCGTTGCGTGAGGACATCGAGCAGGCGATGGAGCGGATCGTCGACGACAACGGGGGCTGGCGCCATTCCGACGCCGACGGGCCCAACGCTCCGTCCCACATCCGCGCGTCGCTGATTAGCCCGCAGGTGCTCGTCCCGCTCGACAGCGGCAAGCTGGCGCTCGGCACCTGGCAGGGGATCTTCTTCTGCGAATTCGACGGGCCGCGCGAGCGCAAGGTGTTCGTCACGCCGCTCACCTAGGGCGGCCATGGCCGCGCCCGTCACCAAGGATCAGGAGCTCGAGCTTCGGATCGATTCGCTCGCCTACGGCGGCAACGGCGTCGCGCGGCTGAATGGGTTCGTCATCTTCGTGCGCCGCGGGCTTCCGGGTGACACGGTTCGCGCACGCGTCACAAAGGTCAAGCGAAACCATGCCGAGGCGCTCGCGGTCGAGGTCGTCGAGCCGGGCCCGAACCGCGTCGAGGCGCCGTGCGCGCACTACCCGGCCTGCGGTGGCTGCCGGTTCCAGGATCTTGCGTACGAGGAGCAGGTCCGCGCGAAGGAGGAACAGGTGCGCGACGCGCTCGTTCGGATCGGGCGCGTGGAAGAGCCGCCGCTCGAGCCCATCGTCCCGGCTGAATCGCAGTTCCACTACCGAAACAAGCTCGAGTACTCGTTCACGCAGACACCTTCGGGCCCGGCGCTCGGCTTTCACAAGGCGGGCCGCTGGGACGAGGTCCTGCCGATCGAGAAGTGCTGGCTGACGACCGATCTCGGGAACGCGATCCGGGATGCGGTGGCGGTGTGGGCGCGTGAGGAGCGTCTGCCCGCCTACGACCAGGCGGAGCAAACCGGGTACCTCCGACATCTCGTCGTGCGCGAAGGGCGCAACACTGGCCAGGCGCTCGTCCAGCTCGTCACCGCAGCCGGGGAGCGCTTCGAGCGCGAGCAGTTCGTCGAGGTCCTGCGACGCTTTCCCGAGGTGCGCTCGATCCACTGGTCCGAGAACGAGACCCCGGCGGAGGTGACGAACCTTCCGACGATGCTGCTCTGGGGCGAGGAGGCGGTCGAGGAGGAGCTCTGTGGGCTGCGCTTCCGTGTCCGGCCGAACGCCTTTCTGCAGACGAACACGGCCATGGCGGAGCGCCTCTACGGCCTCGCGAAGGAGGCGGCCGGGCTCACCGGCGGCGAGACGGTCTACGACCTGTACTGCGGGATCGGGACGATCGGGCTCACGCTGGCCGCCGACGCGCTGACGGTTTGGGGGGTGGAGGTTTCGGAGGAGTCCGTTGCCTGCGCGCTCGAGAACGCGGACCTGAACGGGATCTCCAACGCGGCCTTCTTCGCGGGCGAAGCCGGTGCCGCGCTGGCCGAGCTGCACGAGCGCGCGGGCGACCCGGAGGTGGTCGTGGTCGATCCGCCGCGGTCAGGGCTGTCCGGGAAGGCGGTCCGGCGGATCGGACGCCTCGAACCGGCGCGGATCGTCTACGTCTCCTGCAACCCGACCACCCTCGCTGGGAACTTGAAGGACTTCGCCGCCGACTGGGGCTACCGGCTCGAGCGCGTCACGCCGGTGGACATGTTCCCCCACACGCCGCACATCGAGGCCGTCGCACTGCTCACCCGTCCGTAAGAGCGGCGGCTCACAAATCTTTGTGTTGCATCACCCCTCCCTTTCCACCCCTCAACAGGGGCCGATTCCGCTTGAAATCAGGGTTGGTTGAAGGGAGTGATGCAACACAAACCCTGTTACGAAGAGCGCTTCGGGGCCGGCCGGAGGCGCTGCCAAAGCAGGTCGGCGTTCGGCAGCAGGAAGCCGAGCGCCAGCAACGGCAGGGCCGGCAGGCCGCCCTTGTCCCAGGAGACGGCCCACACGAACGTGAGCGCGAACGAGGCGACGAGCGCAAGCCACGTGAGGCGCACGCGCAGCAGGAAGCGCGCGCTCGCGCCCAGGAACAGGCCGAAGAAGAGCAGATCGGGAAGCCCGAGCTGGGCACTGTTGTTCTCGCCGGGCACCGGAAATGCGAAGGAAAGCGTGTTGAACACCTGCTCGTGGTTCTCGACGATGTCGCTCGTCGGCCCGCGCCACACCGAGTAGGCGTCGACCCACGGCACGATCACGGCGACGAGCACCACCCAGGACAGCGTCTCGAAGAAGTTCAGGAACCAGAAAGCGAGCGCGGTCATGGCGGCGAGCTTGGAGAAGTCGCCCAAGGTGTCCTGGCCGGCCGCGCGCAGGATCAACGCGAGGGCGGCGAACGCGATCCCGACGAGCGCGAGCTGCAGCGGGGGAGATCGCCAGGCCGGCAGCGCCAGATAGACGAGCGCGAACACCGCCGGCATCACGAGCAGGCTGATCACCGCCACATCGCCCCATTCGGACAAGTCCGGTAAGGACTCGTGGAAGCCGTAGTAGAGGCCGAGCCCGACGGCCAGGAGCCCGAAGGCGAGAACGCGGGGCCGAACTAGTAGGGAGGAAGTTCGGCCCACCACGGGCCGAGCTGTTTGAAGGAGTTCCAAAACTTCGTCTTCGCGGGTTGCTCGTCGAGGGATTCGTCGATGTCCGGAACGTACAGGGCCTGGATCGTCGGCGTAAACGGCTGGAGCTCCCCGAGCTTCGGCTCGACCGGAGCCGCAAGCGGAAACTCGAGCTCGTTCAGGAAGCGGAGCGGCTGCTCGCCCATCACGACGACGAGCTTCGGCTGCACGATGTGAAGCTCGCGGACGAGCCAGCGCCGCGCCTGCTCCTCGGTCTCGCCGGCGAACTTGAGGCAGTTCGTGCCGTACACGGCCATCGCGTCGATGCGCAGCCGGTCGAGCGACTTCTTGATCGCGTCGCCCGAACGGCCGAAGAAGGCGACGCCCTCCTGGATCTCCGCGAGCTGCGGCTCGTACTTCAGGAGGAGGATGTCTGCGAGTGGGTGCCCGGATCCGTGCACCGGTACTTCGTTCCCCGCGGCCTGCGCGATCTCATGGCCGAGATCGTTGATTTCAACGATGGCCTTTTGCAGATATTTCTCGTAGATCTCGTCGGTGGGCACTGAGGGAGCGGAGGACACGGGGCCGAGAACCTCAGTTCTCCTCTACCGGACTCTTTCCTTGGCCTGCGCCGCCCACTTGAGCGACTGCAGGTAGAGCAACGACTTCGGGCGCCGCAGCACCTGGGCCGTGTGGAGGCTGGCGAGGAACTCCTCCGGGTCGGTGAAAGCCCGCATCCGCAGCGCGCCGGTGCCCACTCCCTGCAGCACGTGCGCGTCGGAGCCCGCGCCCATGACGAGGTTGTACTTGCGGGCAAACCGAAGCGCCTCGTCGTTGTAGCCCTCGAAGAGAAGCCGCGCGTTGTAGACCTCGAAGACGTCGATCTCCGCCAGGTGACGGCGCAGCGTCGGCGCGTCCGGGATCGAGTGCATACGGTCGAAGGGGTGGGGCAGGTAGACGAGACCCCCCTGTTCGTGGATCGCGGCGAGCGTGTCGGCGAACGACATGCCGCGCGGAATCTCCTCGTTCAGGAAGAGGCCGATCACTTCGCCCTGGCCGTCGGTCTTGATCTCCTCACCGGGAATGACGGTCAGCCCGGCGTCGAGCTCGAGCGCCTCCTTCGCGCCGCCGAACACGTTGTGGTCCGTGATCGCGATCGCTCCGAGCCCCTCCGCCTCGGCGTGCTCGAGCAGGTCGGAGGTCTCGATGCCGCAGTCGTGCGACCACGAGGTGTGCATGTGCAGGTCGGCGAGGATCCAGTCGCGGCCCTCGAGCGGGTCCGCGGCCGCAGGGGCGGCTCGACGGCGTCCGGCCAGCTCGGAGTACAGGCGGTCCAGCTCCCGCGCCAGCACGGCGAAGCTCTCGTGCTCCGCGCGGGCGCGGCCCTCGGCCCCCTGCTGCTCGCGTAGAGCGTCGTCTTCGGCGAGACGAGCGATCGCCGCCGCCGCAAGCTCCGGCTGTTCCTCGACCCTCGGCGGGGCCGCGATCGCGCAGCCGGCGGCGGCAGCCTCGAGCGCCACGCGCTGCATCCCTGCGAGCGCCGGCACGAAGATCGACGCCTGGTTGAGGAGCTCCGCGCGGGAGGCGCCCTCACGGGCGGTGCGGACGCGCGCTCGGTCTCGCAGCGCGCGCGGGACGGTGGGCGTCGTCGTCAGCGTCTTCGTCCGCAGCAGGACGAGCTCCCAGTCCGGGAGCTGCCGCAGCGCTCGGAAGACGGCCTTCGTCAGCGCGCGCTCGTTCGGGCTCCACTCGAGCACGACGAGCCGCCGCTTCTTCGCCGGGTGGAAGAGCTCCGTGTCGACGCCCGGCGTGACGATGCGGTAGTCGCCCGGCAGCCGCTCTCTCGCCGCCGCCGCGGTTTCCTCCGAGGTCGCGACGAGGGCGTCGATGCGCGCCGATAGGCGGTCGCGCTGGCCCTTTCCCGGCGGATAGCCGAGCCGCTCGGGGGACAGAAACGTCGCGACGGAGAGGGCGTATGACTCCCGCAGCGCGAGGTAGGAGAGGCTTGGCAAACCGGGCTCGAAACCGTGCACGACGTCGAACGCGCCGCGCGCGAGCGCGAGCGAGAGGTTCGCGCGGGAGCCGACCGGGACGCCGACGCGGCTTTTTCGCGAAACCGGCACGGCGGGCCCGACCGCGATGACGTCCGGCTCGCCGCCTCCGTCGAGCAAGGCCTCGCGTCCCGCGCGCAGATCCGCGGCGCGCGTCGAGGGCGCGAGCACGGTCACGCGGTGGCCGAGCCGGCGCAGCCCGTCGGCGACGCCCGCCACGTGCTCGTTGACGTCGTGCGGCTTCGACCAGGCAAACGGGGTGACGAGGCAGACCCGGAGCCCCATGGAACCGAGTCTAGTGGCAGGATCGTCGCAGGTGGAATGAGGGGGCGGCGCGTCGCCGCCCCCGTCACTCACTTCTTCCCGCGTGCCTTCGCCGTGTCGATCACGATGACGCGGCTCGGCGATCCCTGCAGCGACAGGTAGAGGCGCTTGCCGCCGTGCGAGAACCACGGGCCGGTCGGCTCGTTCTTGGTCGATGCGAACCGAACGATCGGGCCACCCTTCTTCGGCAGGATCCAGATCTCATTGACTCCGCCGACCTGCGGGTTGGACAGCGCCGAACCGTTGTCCTCGAGGATGTAGAGATCTCCGTTTTGGTTGAAACGAAGGTTGTCCGGTCGGCTCATCGTGGCGAAGTTCCCTTCGACGAGCACACGACCGCGAACGGTCTTCTTGTTGATCCCGGTCAGCAGCCACACGCGTCCGGCGCGAGGGCCGGCGCCGGATTCGCTGAACACGACCGCGTTGCCGGTGCGCGCGCGAACGATGCCCTCCGCCTTCTCGAAGCTGTTCGCGTCGGTAGGCGGCCCCGCCTTGGCGATCATGTCGCCTTCGGGATTCAGTGGGTTGAGCGGCCCTACCCAGTGCCCCGTGTTCGTCGCGCGGTTGAAGACGAGGCCGTAGAGCTTCCCGGTCGTCAAGTTGCGGGCACTGTTCGGAACGAACTTGTACAGGTACTGATAGTTCCCCCGGTCGTCCGTCAGCACCCAAGCCTTCCCGACACGGGCCTCCTGCTCGTGGCTGAAGCGGCCCATGCCAGTCGCGCGGGTGGCCTTACCCGTCCGCGGGTCGACCTCCCAGACCCAACCCGAGCGCTGCTGCGGGTCGGCGAGGAACGGGAACTCCTCGTTGGTCAGGAAGGTCTTCCACGGCGTCAGAGCGCCGGCACAAAGGTTGTGCAATCCGGTCGTAATCACCTCGGCGAGCTGGACCGAGCTGCCGTCTTTGCCCAGCGTGATTCTGGACACCGAGCCCCAGCCGTCGGAGTCGGCGTCTCCGGGCGTCTGCTCGTCGACATGACATTTGCCGGCATCGCCCTGGAAGTCGCCGGCGCGCGGCTGGGTCAGCTCGTGGTTCGAGAGCAGCCAGAGACGGCCTTCAGGCCCACGCACGAGGACGTTTGCGTCGAAGTCCTCGGGCATGACGTCCGTCCCACCGCTCTCCGTGAGCCGCACCGGCGTCGTGCAGCTCGTGGCGATGACCTTGTAGCTGTAGCCGGCGGGCAGGTCGATGATCCCGGCGGGATCCGTCTGTGGATGCCCCGGCGGGCGTTTCTTCGCGGCGGCGCCGGTGGCGACGAGCGCTGCGATCAGCGCAAGAGCCACAGGCGCCACGAACCGCTTGATCTGCATTGAATTCCCCCCTCGACAGTGGTCGCGGAGGTCTATACCCCGGAACGGGAAAAAGTTACGCCTTTCCCGAAACTCCTGCCTTTGCACGCTCTTTCTTCTTCGCGTTCTTGCGGATGAACTCCTCGACCAGGTCGCGCGCCTCGTCGTCCGGGTACTGCTTCGGCGGCGACTTCATCAGGTAGGACGAGGGCCCTCCGAGCGTGCCCGCGAGCCCGTTGTCGAGACCGAGCTTGCACAGCCGCACCGCGTCGATCACGACGCCGGCCGAGTTCGGCGAGTCCCAGACCTCGATCTTCAGCTCGGCGTTCAGCGGCACGTCGCCGAAGGCGGTGCCCTCGAGCCGGATGTAGGCCCACTTGCGGTCCTCGAGCCATGGCACGTGGTCCGACGGCCCGACGTGGATGTTCTTGTCCTCCATCTCGTACGGGACGGTGGACTTGATCGAGTATGTCTTTGAGATCTTCTTCGACTCCAGGCGCTCGCGCTCCAGCATGTTGAGGAAGTCGGCGTTACCGCCGAAGTTCAGCTGGAAGGTCCTGTCGACCCGCACGCCGCGGTCGCGGAAGATGCTCATCAGCACCCGATGCGTGATCGTGGCGCCGACCTGCGACTTGATGTCGTCGCCGATGATCGGCACGCCCGCCTGCTGGAAGCGGTTGTCCCAGTACTTCTCGCGCGCGATGAAGACCGGCATGCAGTTGACCATCGCGCAGCCGGCGTTCAGGACCTGCTCGGCGTACCACTTCGTCGCCTCTTCCGAGCCGACGGGCAGGAAGTTGACCACGACGTCGGTGCCGGTCTCCTTGAGGATCCCGACGACGTCGTCTGTCTCCCCGGGCGCCTTCTCGATCACGTCCTGGAGATAGCGACCGATCCCGTCGTGCGTCATGCCGCGGGAGACGGTGACGCCGGTCTTCGGCACGTCCGCGAACTTGATCGTGTTGTTCGGGTGTGCCCAGATCGCGTCGGAGAGGTCCTTGCCGACCTTGTCGGTCGTGACGTCGAACGCCGCGGTGAACTCGATGTCGCCGACGTGATAGCCGCCGAGATCGACGTGCATCAGGCCGGGGACGAACTCGTCCGCCTTCGCGTCCTTGTAGTACTCAACACCCTGGACGAGCGAGCACGCGCAGTTGCCGACGCCGATGATCGCGACGCGAACCTTGTCGCCCGACCGGACTCGGCCGTTTCCTTTCCCGTTCGTTGAAGCCATCGGTTCCTTTCTCCCCTCGACGCCGAGGCTCTCCGAGAGCGCCTCGACGATCAGCTGGTTGGTCGTTTTCTTGGTCTCGAGCCGCGCGGCCTTGAGCGAGCGCTTGAGCGACTCGGGCATACGGAGCACGACGACGCCGCTTGCTCCCGGTGTGGGGCTCCGGCGGCCGGTCGGCTCGACGTTCACGCCGTAGCGCTCGCCGAGAATCCCGACCGCGATGTCGTTCATGTTCCCTTGCCGGCGGGCCGTCTCGAGCGCGAGCCGTCGCTTGAGCCGCGGCGGCATCCGTACGATCACACTCTTGCGGTTTCTGCTATCAGCCATCGCGCTGATAGCAGTTTAACCTAAGGACGGGCTCGGAGCTGGCTTCGAACTGATAGCACGCGCTGGACGACCGTCAGCCAGGCGGTCACGGTGAGGAAGTAGATCGCCCACGGCAGCACGCCCCAGGGCGCCAGGATGAGCCCGCCGGAGATCACGACGACCCGCTCTGCGCGGCTTCCGATTCCGACGTCTCCCTTCAGGCCGATCAGTTCGGCCTTTGCGCGCGCATAGGAAACGAGAAACGACCCGGCGACCGCCGCGACGCAGAAGGTGGCGGCGATGTCGTTGCCGTCCCGCGCGAACACATACGCCACCGCTCCGAGCACGAACCCCTCGCTGACCCGATCCGAGAGCGAGTCGAGGAACTCGCCGAACGGCGTCGCCTTCCCGCTTGTCCGGGCGAGCGCGCCGTCGAGGACGTCGAGGATCGACCCCAGGATGAAGAGCGCCGCCGCGCTCCAGTAGACGGCGATGTCGTTGTGGTTCTCGAACGGGATCAGGCAGGCGGCGGCAACGCAGAGGCAGACCCCGGCCGTGGTCAAGACGTTCGGCGAGAGCCGCGTTCCTGCAAGGCGCGTGATCCAGCGCGCCGCCAGGCGGCGCGTTCCACGCGTGTACCCCTCTTTGAGAGTGGCGGGCAGGCTCACGGCGCCGCGCCTAGGTGACGGCGGGCCGCGCTGCGGAGCGCCGCGCCGCGAAGCGGCGGATCTCGCGCCGGTAGACGATGCAGAGCGCGACGATCGCCACGGCGACGCCGGCCGCGATGTCGAGCCAGAAGTGGTTGCCGGTCGCCATCACCGAGAACCACACCCAGGCGGGCCACAGCAGCCAGAGCGCTTTCGCCACCGGATGGCGGCAGACGGCCGCGAGACAGACGCCGACGATCAGCGCGTCCGCCGCATGCAGGCTGGGCATGGCGGCATACGGGTTGGCGGCGAACTCGACCAGGCCGCTGCCGTGGTTCAGGCTCCCGAAGTCCGCGAGTGTGTCGACGAAGCCGAAGTCCGGGAACATCCTCGGCGGCGCGGTCGGCCAGACGACGTAGCCGACGAGCCCGATCACGTTCGCAAGCAGGATCGCGTTGCGGAACTTCGTGAACGCCTCGTGCCGCCGCAGATACACCCACAGAAGCGCGAGCCCCACGACGGTGAACTCCGAGTTCCAGTACGTCCAGGACGAGAGACTGGCCAGGAAGCTCGACGAGTCGATCAGCCGCTGGATGGAGGTCTCGAACAGTGCGTTCGCATGCTGTTCGACGTCGATCACCTTCAGCCCGTTCTCGAAGGCGCGCGCGGGGTTGCGGTCCGCGATCCCGCGGGCGATCTGGTAGACGGCCAGGAAGCCGAACCAGATGGCGAGCTGGCGCGCGAAGTCACCCCACCCACGGGGGAGAACTCGGCGTCCGGCGGCAGCGATCGAAGTCATCGGTCCAGGGGTCTCACAAAGTAACCGTGAGATTCTAAACGCCGCTGTGGTCGCGGCGAAGCGCTCCGAGGATTGCAGTCTTGCCTCGACGGTGCGAGATTTACGGTGTCAACGAGGGAGGAGCCATGCGGCACTTTCGGAAGGCTCTCGTCGCGCTGGTGGTGGCGGCGGGCGCCTCGCCCACCCGGGGCCGCACAGACGCCGCCCTCCACGCTGACCGGCGAGAGTCTGACCGGTCAGCCGCAGGTCACGTCGAACTGCAACACCGCCGGCGATTCGACGATCAGCTACAGCGTCACGGGAGTCGCCGGGCCGCCCTACGTCGGCACGTTCACGGAGACCGGGGTGGCGACGATCGGGCCGCAACCGCTGCCGGGCTTCGCCGTTCCGGCAACGAGCTTCAGCGCCACCTTCGTAATCGACTCGCCGCCGAACCGGGTGACGGGAACGAAGCGGCTGGCGCCTCCGGGCTTCCTTGCCACGGGGCTCGGTTTCTGTACCGACTTCCTCAAGTCGTTCGGGATCGAGGCCTTCTACGACGCACGCATCGAGACCCCGGAAGGCGTCTTCCTCGACCGAGGACGGACAGGCGTCGCGTTGAACGAGCCGGGTCTGGCCGGACAGCCGGCGGACTTCAACGAGTTCTTCGTCTCCGACCTCTTCCAGACGATTCCGGCGCCCCCCGCGGCCAAGGTCACGGGCGGCGGCTCGATCGAGGGAACCTC